>JBMHCH010000124.1:0-30663 GCA_049890015.1 Puniceispirillaceae bacterium (SeqCode) | reverse complement strand
TATGGTGCCGCGGATCAGCCGCGCGCAGAAGATGGATGTGCTGTCCTCGATGGCGAATATCGCCGGCTACCGCGCGGTGATCGAATCAGGCAACCAGTTCGGGCGGTTCTTCACCGGCCAGATCACCGCCGCCGGCAAGGTCCCGCCGGCCAAGGTTCTGGTGATCGGTGCCGGCGTCGCCGGCCTTGCCGCGATCGGCACCGCGACCTCGCTTGGCGCGATCGTGCGGGCGTTCGATGTTCGTCCGGAGGTTGCCGAGCAGATCGAATCGATGGGCGCCGAGTTCCTGATGCTGGAATTCGAGGAGGACGGATCGGGCGAAGGCGGCTATGCCAAGCCGGCCTCGCCGGAATTCATTGAAAAGGAGATGGCGCTGTTCCGCGAGCAGGCGCCAGAGATCGACATTGTCATCACCACGGCGCTGATTCCGGGCCGCCCGGCACCGAAACTGTGGCCTGCCGAGATGGTCGGGCTGATGAAGCCGGGATCGGTCGTTGTCGACCTTGCCGCCGAGCAGGGCGGCAACTGCGACCTGACCGTCGCCGACCAGATCGTCACCTCCGACAATGGCGTGAAGATTGTCGGCTACACCGATTTTCCGAGCCGGATGGCTGCGCAGAGCTCGACCCTCTATGCCACCAACATCCGCCATATGCTTGATGACCTGACACCTGAAAAGGACGGCCAGATCACCATCAACATGGAGGATGACGTGATCCGCGGGGCCACCGTCGTCCATGCTGGCGAGATCACCTTCCCGCCGCCGGCCCCGAAGGTCCAGGCCATCGGCAAGGCACCGGCCGCGCCAAAGCCGGTCGAGCTGACGCCAGAGGAAAAGGCGGCGCAGGAGATGGAGGCCCACCGGAAGGCAGGCCAGCGCCAGTTCGGCATGCTGGTCCTTGGCGGGCTGTTCATGCTGCTGGTCGGGGCCTATGCGCCGGCAAGCTTCATGCAGCATTTCATCGTCTTCGCACTGGCCTGTTTCGTCGGCTTCCAGGTGATCTGGAATGTCAGCCATGCGCTTCATACGCCGCTGATGGCGGTGACCAACGCCATTTCGGGAATCATCATTCTGGGGGCGCTGCTGCAGATCGGCTCCAGCAACCAGATCGTGATGATCCTTGCCGCAATCTCGGTCCTCATCGCCACGATCAACATCGTCGGCGGTTTCATGGTGACACGCCGCATGCTGGCGATGTTCCAGAAAAGCTGACCAGACCGACTGACCAGAGAAAGTTGATCCATGATGAGCGCTAATATCGTCACAGCCATCTATATCGCCGCGAGCGTGCTGTTCATTCTGTCGCTTGGAGGCCTGTCCAACCAGGAAAGCGCGAAGCGTGCCGTGTGGTACGGGATCGTCGGCATGGCGCTGGCCGTCGGCGCCACCATTTTCGGCCCGCAGGTCGAAATATCCAACATGCTGATCCTGATGATCGTGATCGGCTCGGTGATCGGCCTCGTGGTCGCCCGGCGGGTCGAAATGACCGGCATGCCGCAGCTTGTCGCCGCGCTTCACACATTCGTCGGTGCCGCGGCCGTCTTTATCGGCATCAACTCGCATATCGCCCCGCCAGCAGGTCTGGCAGGCGCGGAGCTGATCATCCATGAAGTCGAGATTTTCCTCGGCGTTTTCATCGGTGCGGTGACCACAACCGGAGCGATCATCGCCTTCGGCAAGCTGTCAGGCATGCTCGACGGCAAGCCGCTGACCCTTCCCGGGCGCAATATCCTGAACCTTGTCGCGGTGGTTGGCTGTGTCTGGCTCGGCGCGATGTATCTGAACCAGCCTGCCGACTGGATCCTCTATCTGATGACCGCCATCGCGCTGATCTTCGGCGCGCATCTGGTGATGGCCATCGGCGGCGCCGACATGCCGGTTGTCGTCTCGATGCTGAATTCCTATTCGGGATGGGCCGCCGCCGCGACAGGCTTCCTTCTCGGCAATGACCTTCTGATCGTCACCGGCGCGCTTGTCGGCGCATCCGGCGCCATCCTGTCCTACATCATGTGCCGCGCCATGAACCGCAACTTCCTGTCGGTGATCCTCGGCGGCTGGGGCACCACCGTCAGCAGCGCGCAGGAAGTCGAGGGCGAGATGGTCGCCACAGACGTCGCCAGCGTCGCCGCCGACCTTTCGGAAGCGCAGGACATCATCATCGTGCCGGGCTATGGCATGGCGGTGGCGCAGGCGCAGGGCGCGGTGTCCGAGATCACCCGCCGCCTGCGGGCGCAGGGCAAGTCTGTGCGCTTCGCCATCCACCCGGTGGCCGGACGCCTTCCGGGTCATATGAACGTGCTTCTTGCCGAGGCGAAGGTCCCCTATGACATCGTTCTGGAAATGGACGAGATCAATCCCGACTTCCCCGACGCCGACATGGTGATCATCCTTGGCGCCAACGATATCGTGAACCCGGCAGCCCAGGATGATCCGGGAAGCCCGATCGCCGGCATGCCCGTTCTGGAGGTCTGGAAAGCCCGCCAGGTCATCATCTCGAAGCGCGGCCAGGGCCGCGGCTATTCGGGGATCGAGAATCCGCTGTTCTTCAAGGAGAACTCGCGGATGCTCTATGGTGACGCCAAGGCCTCGCTCGATCAGATCCTGACCAGCCTCGGCTAGTCGGCCTTCTGCAGCAGATCGGCCGGGATGCCGGCCGTTCCGGCGGCCTCTTTCTGGCGCGCCGCAAGGGCATCGCGATCGAAATCATCGATCAGGTCATGGAACAGATTGTGCCAGTTGACCTCCGCGCCGAGATGCATGAAGACCGAACCAAGCCCGACAGCGGCGCGGTCCATCAGCACGAATTCGCGCGGGGGCCTGATGCCGCCGATCCGCTTGAGCTCGCCATGGACCTTGCCGGCAAGCTCGCGCCCGGCGGAGCCGTTGCGAAGCGCCTGGATCGGACGCACCCGGTCCTCGAGAAGCGGGGCATAGATGAATTCCGCCCACATGTTCAGCACCTCGATCGCCTCGCGGTCGAGACCATGGAAGCCCCAGCTTTCATAGGCGTGAACGGCAAGCGCCTCGTCATTGTCACGAAGCGCGCGATACAGGTCGATCACCCCGCCGACAAAGGACGGGCGAAACAGCCGGATCGACCCGAAATCCATCAGATTGATGCGGTTCTCCGAATCCAGCGAATAATTGCCAAGATGCGGATCACCATGAATGACGCCGTAGTAATAGAAGGGAACATACCAGACGCGGAACATGTTGCGAGCGATCTGGTTGCGGACCTCCTGCGACGGATCGGTCGCCAGGAACGGCATCACACGGGTGCCGTCGAGCCAGCTCATCGTCATCAGCCTGCCGGTTGACAGCTCCGGACGGTAGGCCGGAAGCCTCACCGCCTCCTCATCCGCCAGCATGACCCGGTACAGCTCGAGATTGGCGGCCTCGCGCCGGTAGTCCAGCTCCTCGCGAAGACGCTCTGACAGCTCGTCATAGATGTCACCTGTCGAGATCGCCGAATCATACCGCTCATAAAGCTGGAAGACGAGGCGCAGCTGGCGAAGATCGGCGTCGATGGCCGATGCCATATCGGGATATTGAAGCTTCATCGCCAGCTGGTTGCCGTCAAGATCAACAGCCCTGTGGACCTGACCAAGAGAGGCGGCGGACACCGCCTCGCGCGAAAAGGACTGCAGTTTCTGCTGCCAGTCGGGGCCAAGCTCTGCCGCCATCCGGCGGCGCGTGAACAGCCATCCCATCGCTGGCGCGTCAGCCTGCAAACTTGCCAGCTCGTCGGCATATTCAGGCGGCAGCGCATCCGGAATGGTCGACAGGATCTGCGCCACCTTCATGATCGGGCCCTTCAGCCCGCCAAGCGCTTCGCGAAGGTCGGCGGCATGTTTCGAGCGATCGATCTCTAGGCCGAGATAACGCTCGCCTGCCACCCGCGCGGCAAGGCCAGTCATCGTTGTCGTTACCCGCGCATAGCGACGCAATCTGCCGCCCACGCGGCCATTATCCGCCGATGCCATCAGGACAGCTCCTCGAGCTCGTCAATCATGCCGGACATCATGTCCAGCCCCATCGACCAGAAGGCCGGATCACGCGCATCAAGCCCAAAGCGTTGCAGCGCCACATCATAGCGTTCGGTGCCGCCGGCGCAGAGCAGGTCACGGTAACTGGTGACGAAACTGTCGGCCGTTCCGTTCTTCTTGGCTGCGGTGTAGCTTTGCCACAGCGCGTTCACCAGACAGTCGCCAAACGCATAGGCATAGACATAGAAGGGCGTGTGCACGAAATGCGGGATATAGCCCCAGATCGGCCGGTAGTCATCGCCGGTCTGCACCGCCGGACCAAGCGCCGCGCGCTGCGTCTCCATCCAGATGTCGGAGATTTCCTCGGCTGTCAGTTCAGCCGTGCGCCGCGCCTGGTGAAGCCGGGTCTCGAAATTGTGGAAGGCGATCTGGCGGACCACCGTGTTCAGCATGTCCTCGACCTTGCCGGCAAGAAGACGGCGGCGGGTGGCAGGATCGCTGGCGCTGTCGACAAGCTGCCGGAAGGTCAGCATCTCGGCGAAGACCGAGGCGGTCTCGGCAAGCGTGAGCGGCGTATCCGCCATCAGATACCCGCGATCCGCGGCAAGGCACTGGTGGATACCGTGGCCCATCTCATGCGCCAGGGTCATCACGTCTCGCGACTTGCCGGAGAAATTCATCAGGATATAGGGATGCGCCGAGGGCGTGACCGGGTGCGAGAATGCGCCGGAACTCTTTCCGGGCCGCGGCACGGCGTCGATCCAGTTGCGGGCGAAGAACGGCTCGGCAAGCGCCGCCATCTGCGGATCGAACCCGGCGAAACTGTCCAGAACCAGGTCCTTGGCCTCGGCCCATGTAAACATGCGGTCATCATCATCGGAAAGCGGCGCGTTGCGGTCCCACCAGTCGATGCTTTCGCCGCCCATCCATCCGGCCTTCAGCCGGTAATAGCGGTGCGACAGGTCGGCATTGCGCGAATCGACCGCGCTTACAAGAGCGTCAACAACCTCGTCATCGACGTCATTATCGAGGTTGCGCGCCGCCACCGGACGGTCAAAGCCGCGCCAGCGATCCTCGACCTCCTTGTCCTTGGCGATGGTGTTGAGAACCAGCGACAGCAGTCTCTCATTGGATTTCATCACCGATGACAGCGATGCCCCGGCCTCGCGCCGCTCGCCTGCATCGGCGCTGGACAGCGAATTCAGGATTTCCGCCTCGGTGACATCGGCCCCCTGGAACGGGAAGCGAAGTGAGGCAGCGGTCTCATCGAACAGCCGCACCCAAGCCCCGCGACCGCTCGGCGCGCGCTCAGCAAGCATCCGTTCCATGTCGGGGGCCAGCATATGCGGCGCATAGGCCCGCACACGGCGAAGCCATGGCGTCCAATGGGCCAATGCCGGCACCGTCGACAGCTCATCTACGCGGTCCTGCGGCAGGCGCGCCAGCTCAAGCTCGACAAACAGCAGGACGGAGGCAATTTCGGCGCCGGTCTCGCGGATCGACTGGTGATGGCGCGCGATATCGGCGTCCGTGGTGTTGGCGGCGAATTGCAGCTGCGCATGGCTTGCCGCCTTGCCAAGGATTTCGGTAATGCGCTCATATTCCGCAATCACATCCGCCAGCTCGGCGGCATCAGCACTGTCAAGCTTGCCCTGCCAGGCGGCGGACAGGGCTTTTGCCGCGGCGCGGCACCCCTCTATGTCAGAGGTGATCGCGGAATCGCCGATATCGGCATAGAGATCAGTCAGGTCCCAGGTGGGGCAACTGTCAGGCATGGGTCACTCTTGCTTCGTCCACATGGCGTATTCGGCACATTTCCGGGAGCCGCTGCTGGCGGCCTGTCCTATCCCGGATATGGGGTCGGGGTGCCACCTCCGCAAGCTGTCGGACGCGGCCTGATTCACCTTCACAGCGACGTGAGCCATTTGATCTTGCCTAATCCATCAGACCGGCATAGGCTGGAAAGGCTTGATACCGAGAAGGGGAGAGCGTCGCGGCGACATGCCGGGAAGGCCCACTACGCCAGCCAGGTTCACCGCAGCGGCCACCGAAGGAGCAACCGCCCAGGAAACTCTCAGGTACCCGTACTCTTTTCTGTAAGCACTCTGGAAAGCGGCACGGCAGTGCCCACCGACGGGGAAAGCCGTCTTGCCGGTGTATCCGGTCTGGTCATTCAGGCCGGCCGGCCAGGCGAAGACGGGAAATCTCTCAGGTTCGACGACAGAGAGGGCGCTTTCGACAATGTTTCGACATCGTTGAAGGTCCGTTTCGCGTCGCAACAGGAGACCCACGGTGGAGACAAGCAAGACCCCTCTTCACACCACACCCCTGCACGGCTTTCATGTCGCCCACGGTGCGCGCATGGTGCCGTTCGCCGGCTGGGACATGCCGGTGCAGTATGCCGGCGGCATCAAGGCCGAGCATCTGGCGACACGTGACTCCGCCGGCCTGTTCGACGTCTCGCACATGGCGCAGGTCTGGCTGTCCGGGCCTGGCGCAGAGGCGATGCTGGAATCACTGACCCCGACCGATGTCGGTGCGATTGCCGAGGGGCGTGTCCGCTATTCCCTGTTCCTGAACGAGACCGGCGGCGTTCTGGATGATCTGATGATCGCCCGTCTTGACGGTGTTCTGCAGCTTGTCGTGAATGCTGGCCGGGCCGAGCATGACATCGCGCATCTTCGCGCGCATCTGACTGACGATGTCGAGATGCAGGTAAAATCCGAGCGTGCGCTGCTGGCGCTTCAAGGTCCGCGATCAGCCGCTGTCCTTGAACGCCTTGGTATCGACCTCGCCGGATTTCATTTCATGCAGATCGGCCATTTCACGATCGACGGGGCGGACTGCATCATCACCCGCTCCGGCTATACCGGCGAGGACGGGTTCGAGATTTCCATGCCAGCCGAAGACGCCGAAAGGCTGGCCGGCCTGCTTCTCGCGCATGAGGCTGTCAGCCTCGTCGGACTCGGCGCGCGCGACACGCTGCGGCTCGAGGCAGGACTTCCGCTCTGGGGGCATGAGCTTGACGAGACGATCAATCCGGTGGCAGCCGGCCTGCGCTTTGCCCTGTCGAAGCGGCGGCGCGAGGCCGCTGACTTTCCGGGAGCCGGCCCCATTCTTGATGATTTCGCGAATGGCGCGCCACGCCAGCTTGTCGGGCTGCTGCCGCAGGGCGGGCGCCCGGTGCGCGATGGCGCCGAGCTGGCATTGAACGGCGATACTGTCGGGATTGTCACCTCCGGCGGGTTCGCGCCAAGCCTTGATGCCCCGGCGGCGCTTGGTTTTGTCGACGCCGCGCTGGCAGCCCCCGGCACAGAATTGATGGCGCTGACGCGCGGCCGCGAGACGCCTGTCGTCACGGCGGCGCTTCCGCTTGTTCCGCATCGTTACGTCCGCGGATGACAATGGACAGCAGAGAAGGAGATCAGAATGCTGCGCTACACCGAAGACCATGAATGGATCAATCTCGACGGCGATACCGGAACCGTCGGAATCTCGCCGCACGCCATTGAACAGCTTGGCGACATCGTGTTTGTCGAGCTTCCCGAGGCGGGAACCACGGTCAGCCGCGGCGATTCTGTGGCGGTGTTTGAATCGGTGAAGGCCGCATCGGACATCTACAGCCCGGCCGGCGGCGAGATCACCGAGGTCAACGAGACCCTTCTTGACGATCTGACAGCGATCACGCCCGAACGCGCGCATGACTGCTGGCTTTTCAAGATCCGCGTGGACAGCGCCGGCGAACTGGACGAGCTGATGGACGAGGATGCCTACAAGGCGATGATCGCCTAGCAGCCGGCGGCCACCCCGCCGCCCTTGCGACAGAAGAGGACAAGACAGGCTGACGACATGCCGGGTGCCACCGGTCAGCACAAAGCAAAAGGAGAGTTTCATGTCACCATTGGAGTCAGGATTCACATCGGCCGCATCGACACCCCAGGCCGCCTTTTCCACCCGCCATATCGGGCTGAACGCGCATGACATCGCGCGTATGCTGGCAGAACTGAAGCTGACGTCTGTCGAGGCGCTGATGGACGAAGTCGTTCCGGCGAACATCCGCCGCGCCGACGAGATGCAGATCGGCGCCCCCCTGTCAGAGGCCGATATCCTTTCTGAAATGAAGCAGATCGCCGGCAAGAACCGCATCGTCACCTCGCTGATCGGAATGGGATATTACGGCTGCCACACGCCGCCGGTCATCCTTCGCAATGTGCTGGAAAACCCGGCCTGGTATACCGCCTACACCCCCTACCAGCCGGAGATCTCGCAAGGGCGGCTGGAAGCCATCCTGAATTTTCAGACCATGGTGATGGAACTGACCGGCATGGATATCGCCAACGGCTCGCTTCTCGACGAGGCGACGGCGGCGGCAGAGGGCATGGCCATGGCCTTTCGCGCGCATCGCGGCAAGGGCACCCTCTTCCGCGTTGATCCGGACACCCACCCGCAGACGCTTGCCGTGCTGCGCACCCGCGCAGCCCCGATCGGCATCGAGATCGAGGTGCGCGATACTGCCGAGCCCTATGCGGACGGCTGTTTCGGCGCGCTGATCAGCTATCCGGGAAGCACTGGAGAGGTTCGCGACATCCGGCCCGAGATCGAGGCGGTCCAGAGCGCCGGCGGACTGGCCATTGTCGCCAGCGACCTGCTGGCGCTGACCATGATCGAATCTCCTGGGGCGCTTGGCGCCGATATGGTTCTGGGATCATCGCAGCGTTTCGGTGTCCCGTTCGGATATGGCGGCCCGCATGCGGCCTTCTTCGCCTGCCGCACAGCGCATCAGCGCGCAATCCCCGGCCGGCTCGTTGGCGTCAGCCAGGACAGCAAGGGGCGCATGGCCTATCGCCTCGCGCTGCAGACACGCGAGCAGCATATCCGCCGGGAGAAGGCCACCTCCAACATCTGCACGGCGCAGGTCCTGCTTGCGGTGATGGCGGGCTTCTACGGCCTGTGGCACGGGCCAGAGGGGCTGACGCGGATCGCCGGCCATGCGCACAGCATGGCCTGCCGCTTCGCCGCGGCGATGCGCGCGGCCGGCCGCACCGTGCGCCACACCAGCTTCTTCGATACGGTCACCATCGAGGCGCCCGATGATGCCGCGGCGCTGGTCGCCGCGGCACTGGACGCCGGGCTGAACCTGCGTCCTCTCGATGGCGCGGTGGCGGCAAGTTTCGACGAGACCAGCAGCGAGGACACGCTGGCGAGCCTGTTGTCGGCACTTGGTGCGGTGATGGTTGACGAGGCTCCGATGACCATACCGTCAGGACTGGCACGCTCCGAGGGCTTCATGCGGCAGCCGGTGTTCCATCGCTATCGCACCGAGACCGAAATGCTTCGCTACATGCGCAGCCTGGCGGACCGTGATCTGGCGCTGGACCGGTGCATGATCCCGCTTGGATCCTGCACCATGAAGCTGAACGCCACCGCCGAGATGATCCCGGTGACCTGGCCGGAATTCGCGCAGATCCACCCCTTTGCCCCCGCCGCGCAGGCCGAGGGTTATGCCGAGATGATCCGCAGGCTGGAGGTCATGCTGGCGGACTGCACCGGATATGACGCGGTGTCGGTGCAGCCGAACGCCGGATCACAGGGCGAATTCGCCGGTCTCATGGCGATTGCCCGCTATCACGAGTCTCGCGGCGATCACCACCGCAATATCTGCCTGATTCCGCAATCGGCGCATGGCACCAATCCGGCCTCGGCGGCGATGGCCGGCATGAAGGTCGTGGTGGTGAAATGCGATGATGACGGCAATGTCGATATTGCCGACCTGATGGAAAAGACAGAGACCCACCGCGAGGCGCTGGCAGCCATCATGGTGACCTATCCCTCAACCCATGGCGTGTTCGAGGAATCGATCACCGAGCTGTGCGATATCGTCCATGAGGCCGGCGGACAGGTCTATGTCGACGGGGCCAATCTGAATGCCCTCGTCGGACATTGCGCGCCGCCGCAGTTCGGCGCCGATGTCAGCCATCTGAACCTTCACAAGACCTTCTGCATCCCGCATGGCGGCGGGGGTCCGGGCGTCGGCCCGATCGGCGTTGCGGCGCATCTCGAGCCTTTCCTTCCCGGATCACCGCTTGGCGGCGAGGGGGCGGTCAGCGCCGCGCCCTTTGGCTCGGCCGGCATCCTGCCGATCACCTATGCCTATATCCGGATGATGGGAACCGAAGGGCTTCGCGATGCCACCTCGATCGCCATCCTTTCGGCAAACTACATGGCGGCGCGGCTGCAATCGCATTTCCCGGTGCTCTATACCGGCGCGAACGGACGGGTGGCGCATGAGTGCATCATCGACATTCGCGGCATCCAGGACCGGACCGGCATCACCAATGAGGATATCGCCAAGCGGCTGATCGATTTCGGGTTCCACGCGCCGACCATGTCCTTCCCGGTGGCGGGAACGCTGATGATCGAGCCGACGGAATCGGAGTCGATCGCGGAAATCGACCGCTTCTGCGACGCCATGCTGGCCATTGCCGCCGAAATCGAGGCGGTCGAGCGTGGCGACTGGCCGGCGGATGACAACCCGCTTGTCAACGCGCCGCATACGGCCGATGACCTGATGCGTGATGACTGGACGCATCCCTACAGCCGCACCGAGGCGGGCGATCCGCACGGCAACCGCCAGGCCAACAAATACTGGCCCCCTGTCGGGCGAGTCGACAACGCCTATGGCGACCGCAACCTGATTTGCAGCTGCCCAAGCATCGATGAGTGGGAGGCCGCCGCGGAATAGGTGAATGCCGGTTGGCAAAACGCCTCCGGCACCACCATATATGAACCACTGTGGTCGCGGCCGGCATCCTGCTGGCCGCGGCCTGTCTGTCCGGCAGACATTTGCGGGCCCTAAAAGCCCACCCGAACAGCTCGATTGATAAGGCCTTGAACATGCGCAACCTCGAATTGCCGGGGCGCTCCCCGGTCGCCGCCCCCAACGGGATGGCCAGCACCTCCCATCCTCTGTCAACCCAGGCCGCCATCCGCATCCTTCAGGATGGTGGCAACGCCATGGACGCGGCGCTTGCCGCCTGTGCCGTTCAGGCTGTTGTCGAGCCGCAATCGACCAGCATCGGCGGCGACTGCTTCTGTGTCTACGCACCTGCGGGCGGGGACGAGATCATTGCCTTCAACGGATCGGGACGGGCGCCGCAGGGCCTTGATTCGAACTGGCTTCTCAGCCAGGGAATCAGCAGGATTGAACGGCAGTCACCCCACGCCGTGACCGTTCCCGGCGCTGTCGATGCCTGGGTGCAGCTCAGCCGCGACCATGGACGGCTCGGCCTCGACCAGCTTCTTGCCCCGGCGATCGGCTATGCCCGCGACGGCTACGCCGTGACGCAGCGTGTGTCCTATGATTTCGCCCGCGAGGCAGGGGCGCTTGACGCCGCCGCAAGCGCGGTCTTCGCCCCCGGCGGGGTTCCGGTTCCGCTTGGCGCGCGCCATGCCCAGCCGGCGCTGGCAAAGACGCTGGAGCGGATCGCAAGCGAAGGCCGCGCCGGCTTCTATGACGGGCCGGTCGGCGAGGAAATCCTGAACCTGCTGCAAGGTCTTGGCGGGCGTCACGAAGCCGCCGATTTCGAGAATGCCGTCGGCGACTATGTCACCCCGATCAGCATCAGCTTCCGCGACCACACCGTCTGGCAATGTCCGCCCAACGGGCAGGGCGTGATTGCGCTGCTTCTCCTCAACATCATGAGCGGCGTCGATACCTATGGCGATCACCCGCTGTCCACCATGCGGATCCATCATGAGATCGAGGCAGGTCGCCTTGCCTATCGTGACCGCGGCGCGGTGCTTGCCGATCCGTCACAGGTCGATGTCCCGGTGGACCGGATGCTTGATCCGGCCTATGCCGCCGAGCTTCGCGCGCAGATCAGCGATACATCACGCATCCACCCCCTTCCGCCAAGCGACCTGCCGCGGCACAAGAGCACCGTCTATATCACCGTCGTCGACCGCGACAGGAACGCCTGCAGCCTGATCAACACCCTCTATGACGGGTTCGGATCAGGAATCATGGCGCCGCAAAGCGGTGTATTGCTTCACAACCGCGGACAGGGATTCGTCGTCGATCCCGATCATCCGAACGGGGTGGCGGGCGGCAAGCGGCCGCTCCACACCATCATCCCGGCGATGGTGACAAAGGATGGCCGCGCGCAGCTCAGCTATGGCGTGATGGGGGGCGAGTACCAGGCCTTCGGCCATATGCAGTTCCTGACCCGCCATTTCGACTATGGCATGGATGTGCAGATGGCACAGGACACAGCGCGGTTCTTCCCCGAGCCGTTCAATGACTTTGTCGAGGTCGAGGCAGGCATCCCGGAGTCCACCCGCGAGGCGCTTCGCGCCCTTGGCCATGATGTCCGTCAGGCGAAAAAGCCGATTGGCGGATCGCAGGCCATCTCGATCGACTGGGAGACCGGACTTTTGACAGCCGGTTCAGACCCGCGCAAGGATGGATGCGCCATCGGCTACTGACCAGAGACAGCAGAGGGGAGGGCCGCGATGTCGCAAATCAACAGGGTGATCGACCTTGCCGCCTGCCCGCTTGGTGATGAGGCATTCATCCGGCGATGCCGAAGCCAGCTGGATTGTGACGGCGTGGTCACAATCCCCGGGTTCCTGACCGAGGCGGCGCGCCGGGATCTCGTCGCCGAGGCCGAGGCGCAATATCACAACGCCTTCTTCACCAGCTCGACGCACAATGTCTATCTGACCCCGCAGCGTCCCGAGCTTGGCGAGGATCATGTGTTCAACCGGCAGATCTCCTCGTCAAAAGGCTGCATCACAACGGACCAGGTGCCTGCAGGCTCAGGGCTCCATGTCATTTATGAATCACCGATGTTCAGGGATTTTCTGGCGCGTGTCGTGGACGAGAAGGAACTTCATGAATATGCCGATCCCCTTTCCTCGATCAATGTGCATTACGCCGGCGACGGTCAGGAGCTTGGCTGGCATTTTGACAATTCGTCCTTTGCCGTCACGCTGCTGCTGCAGGCTCCCGAGGGTGGCGGTGAATTCCAGTTTGTCCGCGATCTTCGCGATGCCGATGAAGGCGAGCTGAATTTTGATGGTGTGGAGGCCGTGCTTGACGGCAGGACAGCACCCGCGCCGCTGGAGGTGCCGCCTGGCACGCTGGTGCTGTTCCGTGGCCGCAATTCCATGCACCGGGTGACGCCGACCATCGGCGGGCGCACCCGAATCCTCGTGGTTCTGGCCTATAACGCGAAGCCGGATGTCGCCCTGTCGGAGGCGGCACGAATGACCTTTTACGGGCGGCTTGGCTAGGCTGGCCCAGAACGCGGCCCAGAACGCCGCCTAGAACGCCGCGGCAAGCTCGCTCGAGAATACAGTCATCGCCTCGCCAAGCGCGGCACCGATGGCGGTCACCCCGGCAGAAGGCGACGGGTCGGCCAGGGGCGCGCGCCCCCAGTAGCTTCTTGCCAGCACCACATCGCCGCCAGCGGCGGTCACCGTGGCATCGAAATTCACCATCGCATCGCCATCCGGATCATAGGCGAAGCGCGTGACAGTGACGATCATCCGGTAGTCAGGCTTGTCGAGGCTGTCGGCGGTCCCGAAGACAAGGTCGGAACTGGCGCTGTTGAAGGCTGTCAGCATGCTGCGCTCGACAAGGGTCGGTGTCGCGACATGCCAGAAATGACCGCGCTGTTCCTGAAAGCGCATCGGGTTTTCACCGATGACAGTGATCAGCGAGCGCCCGGACTGCAGCCCGCGAACATCGACCCGCCGCAGCATCACCGACCCGTTCACGCCGAAGCTGACCGGCGGGATGCTGGCATCAAGCTCGTAATGGGTGTCGGGCGCGCGCGTCGGCGCGGCGGCGCAGGCGGCCAGGATCAGGGCTGCCAATGCCGGTCCGGCGATCCGCAGAAACAGGCCTTTGGTGCTGGCGTTGGTCATCATCATCTCCTCTACTCGCTTCCGCGGATGATCAGGCTTGGATCATCGCGTAGCCGCGCTGTCATTTCCTCGACATTGATCGCCGCAGCCTCAAGACGCTGCAGCAGGCTGTTCACCCGGTCCTCGCCTGCCTCGCTGATAGTGCGCAGATTCTCCGATGTGCCGATGCTGGTGCTGACGATGGCGCCGACATCGCGCTGCAGATCCTGCATATCGGCAAGAATGGTGTCGATCGCCTGGATATTGTCATCGCTGATGGTCTGTTCCATCCGCGAGGTCGCGCGGCTGGCTGCCTGCATCGCTCTCTCAAGCTCCACGGCGGCACTGTCCAGCCTGGTCAGGATGGCATCGATACGCGCGATATTGCTTGTCGATGCCACCTTCATCACGCCGGATGTGACGCTTGCAGCATCTTCGGTGATCTTCATCGCGTCCTTCGAGACCGTCTCGACATTATCGATGGTGCGGCTGATGGATGCGGCATTGTCGCCACTGGTGATCTGCGCCACGTTGGCGGTGGCTTCCTCGATATTCGCCATGATCTGGGGGGCGTCGCTCGCCAGCGCCCCTGACAGGACCGAGACAGATTCCAGCGCGCCGCGACCTTCGGTGTCGAGAACATCGCGAAGCGTGCCGAGAAGCGGCGCGAGATGCGTCTGCGCGATATCGGTCAGCTCATCCGCCGTCTTGCTGATTTCGGCCATCACATTCGCTGCTGTGATCGAATCGATCTCGCTTCCCGGGGCCAATGGCGCGGCGCTTCCGGCGCTGATCTGGATGGCGTTTGCAGAGAGCAGCGATACAGCGGAGATCTCCGCGAGGCTGTCTTCTGGAATCACCCATCCCTGTTCGACATCGAGATCCACGCGAAAGCGCATGCCGGACGAGTCCGCCTCCGGCGTCACCTCTGCAACATCCCCGATGATATAGCCCTCATAGACGACGGCGGCACCGGCGCGAAGCCCGGCGACATTCGAGAAATAGGTGTGGTAGCGATCAGGTGTGCCGATCTGCCCGCGTACCACGGCGATGATCGAGATGATCAGCGCAAAGCCGGCAAGGACAAACACCCCCGCCAGAAAATCAGCCTGTTTCCATCGCATATGTCAGACCCCCAACTGTCTAGAACTCGCCAACAAGGCGGCGAAGATGTGTTTCCGGATCGAATTCCTCTTCTTCCGCGATGCGGTTGATCAGGTTCTGGATCCTGCTGTTGCTGCTCGCCTTGATCTCGGCAACGGAGCCGGAAAAGATAATGTGGCCGCGGTCAAGAACGACAATCCTGTCGGCAATCTTGAAGGCGCTCTCCAGCTCGTGCGTGACAACCACGACACTCATGCCAAGAGAGTCGCGGAGCTTGATGATGAGCTCGTCCAGCGCCGCAGCCACAACCGGGTCAAGACCGGCAGACGGCTCGTCCATGAATGTCAGACGCGGATCGAGCGCGATGGCGCGTGCCACCGCGACGCGCTTCAGCATGCCGCCGGACAACTCCGAGGGAAGAAGGTCCTCCTTGCCAAGAAGCCCTACGAAGTCGAGCTTCATGCGGACGATGACATCGATGGTCTCGCGATCGAGATCGGAATGTTCGATCAGAGGCAGCGCCACATTTTCGGCAACGCTCAACGAGCTGAGGAGCGCTCCTGACTGGAACGCCACCCCGATCCCCTTCAGCAGCCTGAGCCTGTCAAGTTCCGAAGCGCCGTAGAGCGACTGTCCGAAAAGCAGGACGTCGCCCAGCATCGGTTCCTTCAGCCCGATCAGGTGACGAAGGAAGGTCGATTTGCCGGAGCCGGAGCCCCCCATGATCACGACGATCTCGCCGCTATCGATCCGCATGCTGCAGTCGTGAATGACCGGGGTTCCGTTATAGCCGCCTGTCAGATTGCTGACTGTTATCGGTATCTGCGCCATCATCCGCCCCTTACAACAGCAGCGCCACGGCGGTATCGGCTGCGATGATCGCGCCGATGCAGGTGACAACGGACGAGGTGGTGGCGCGGCCCAGCACTTCTGCCCCGCCGGACACGCCAAGGCCCATCACGATGCCGATCAGCGCGATCAGCAGGGCGAACAAAAGCGATTTGCCGAAGCAATGCGCCAGATCCTCCATTGTCACCACGGACAGCACATCCGCCCAGAAGGCCTGCGAGGCGATGCCGATGGTGGCTTCGATATAGAGCTGGCCGGCCGTCAGCGAGGCGACAGTGGCCACCCCGACAAGGATGGGAAGCGAGATCAGAAGCCCGAACAGCGCCGGCGCCACGATGAAGCGCACCGGCGAGATGCCCATGACAGTCAGCGCGTCGATCTCGCCATTCAGCCGCATCGATCCCACCCGGCTTGCCAACTGCGAGCCTGAGCGTCCGGCAACGATGATGCCGGTGATCAGCGGTGCGAATTCACGCGGAATCGACAATGCCAGGCCAAAGCTGACCTGCGTCTCGGCGCCAAAGATCCGAAGCGAGTGAATGCCCTGGATGGACAGCATCACGCCAATGGTCGAGGCCATCAAAATGACCACCGGAAGGGACTGAATGCCGCCGGTTATGATTTCCTGAACAACATGGCGAAGCCGCACCGGCTGCCCGATGGCGGGACCCCTTATCAAAAGGTGAAAGGACTGCAGGATCAGACGCGCCGCCTGGCCGATAAAGGAAATGCCCTGGATCGCGGATAATCCAATATCCGCGATCCGCTGGCCGATGCGATCAACTCCCCGTTCCATAGCCATGGCATAACTTTATTTCAGCAAAAACTCAATTAGTTGCTGAACAAATGAAACCCCTGCCGACAGACCTGCGCCATCACAGTTCCAGCCGCAGCCTGATCCCGGTCTCGAACAGATCATCCTTGCTGGTGTGGGGGGCCTGGTGCCGCCATTCAACGAAGCTTTCCGCCTGCCATCTGCTTGCCCTGCCGGTCCGGCGGAAGAACAGGCCGACGTCCGTCTCGCGGCGGTCGGGGCGAAGATCGACATCCCGTTCTTCATGCAGCACGCTGCCGTCGGGATGCCGCGCCACAGGAAGGCGGTAGCGCATGCTGGCGGATTCGATCTGCACCGGCCGGCTGATGCTGACCCCGACCAGCCCTCCTGCCGCCCTATGCGTCAGGCCAAGGCTGGCGGTGCTGGAGGTGACGGCCCCTGCCCTGGCAAGCAGACTGGGAGACCTGCCTGTCTCGAGCCGGGTCACCCCGCCGCCGATCTGTGCGAACAGACCTGTTGCCCCGCCCGCGAAGCGATGCCGGAAATTCGCCAGCCCATAGGCGGTGCCGCTGGCCGTCACATCACCAAGAAGACCGGACAGTCTGTTGCCGAGAAAGCCTCCCGCCTCGCGGCCGGCGCCGCCGATCAGCGACCAGCCCCGATGAAGCGGAACGCGTACCGCCACCCGCTGATGCGGCTCGAAATGGCCGGCATAGCCGTCGGGCAGGCCGCCTGCGGCTGCGGTGCTGCCGCGGCGGGTGTCGACGGGCGCAAGGCTGGCGCCAAGATCGAGATAGAAGTCCCTGTCAAAGCTGTCGAGAAGCATGACCCCGGACAGCGCCGCCGTGGCCGCCGCCCCGATGCCGGCGACGGCTCCGGAGGCAAAAGGCCGGATACGTTCCGACGCCACGCTGGCGCCCTGCGGGACGCCGACATCGCCAAGAGGCCGCGTCGCCACCGCCATGTCGAGCAGACCCTGCCCATGCACATGTTCGGCATAGCCTGGAATGGTCTTGTCCGCCGTCTCAAGAAGGATTGTCGCAAGCTGCCTTCCATCCAGATGCGGCCACATCTGGCGCAGCACGGCCAGCGCGCCGGACACCACCGGAGCCGCCATGCTGGTACCGGTCATCGCGGCATAGGTGCCGTCAGGATAGGTTGAGACGACGCTGACCCCCGGCGCCAGAATGAAGCTGTCGCTGATCCGCGCGGCATCGGCGCAGGCCCCGTCCAGCCAAGTCGTGCAGACATTGCCTGCCTGATTGCCTGTCATCCTGCCGGCAGCGGCATCCCAGTTGCCGACGATCAGGATCTGTCCGTTCAGGATCAGATCGCCGTTGCCGTCCGTGGCGGTGGCGAGCTGGTTGGCAGCCGCGCTGTAATCCGTGCCGCTGTTGCCAGCGGCCTTGACAAGGACCTGGCGGGGGCCAAGCGCCTCGCGCCATGTGGCGGCTTCCGATTTCACGCCATAGAAACCAGTCTGCCCATATCCCCATGGGTCATTCAGAAAATAGCTGGCCTCGCCGATCGGAACGAGGAAGGCCTCAAGATACCGGTCACGCAGATAGGCGGCGCTGACATTCACAGCCACCGAGTCACTCTGCTTGCCCCATGAAGCCGCCTCACGCGCCAGCGCAAAGCTGTAACTCGAGGAGCTGGCCACCTTTGCGATGGCGAGCCCCGCGTCATACGCCGCCCCATGCATGTCGATGCCGTCGCGTCTGGCCGCAGCAATGCCGGCGACATGCGTGCCATGGCCATGCGTATCCTCAATCCCGGTTCCAGTAAAATCACGTGCCCCCAGAATGCCGGCGGCAAGGTCGGGATGATCGACGTCGATCCCGGTGTCGGCGACTGTCACCACACTGCCGAGGCCAGTCCATCCGCGGGCATAGGCGGCGCTGAAATTGGTGGCGGCAAGCGGTGCCTTGCTGCCGCCGGCATGATATTCCGCCGTTTCGTAATGTGCCGGATCGGGAACCGTGCCGGGGCTCGGCGTGCCGACATCATCCGGGCCTCGTTCTGCAGGCGAGTTGCGGACCGGTTCACTGGCACCATCACCGTCATCGATCCGCGTGCCGCCATCGACGAGAACCACCGGCCCGGCAGCGGACAACCCGCCACCGCCGCCGCCGCAGGCGGCTAGCCCCAGCAACAGCATTGCCAGGACAGGGAAAAGGATGAAGGCGCGCGCCCGGACCAGCAGGTCGGGGGCAGCAGGATGAAGAGAGTTGAGCATGGATGGTGGTCGTCAGGTTTCGGATCTGGCCACCGGGTAACATTCAAGGTTGAAAAAGTAAAATTTAGGTAAAGGCCTGAGAAAACTTCAACCACCGGTCATCACAGCCCAAACTCATCGATTTCAGGAAGTTCTTACAAATTGATTCATGCTAATTATTGTAAATGAATATAAAATTTTCTGTCAGCATGGAATGACCCCCCATCCGACTTTCCAGACAGCACAGAAAGAATACATCTAATAGTAGAGTTAATTGGTTAATGATTAGTAAGATTCACATCCTGATCAGCCCATCAAACTGTCAAGATGTCTGGCAAGATGCACCGCTTCACGCCCGCTGCCATCCTCGATCTGGCAGCGGCAGGAGGTGCCATCAGCAACAATCGCCGTTCCGGCATCTGCGGCGCGCACCGCCGGCAGAAGCGCCGCTTCCGCCATACGGATCGACACGTCATAGGTCTCGCGGCCATAGCCGAAAGCGCCTGCCATCCCGCAGCAGGAGGTCTCGATTGTCTCCACAGTGGCGCCGGCAATCTCGCGAAGCACCGCTTCGGCAGGCTTCACAAGATCAAAAGCCTTCTGATGGCAGTGCCCATGAAGCTTCACCGTGCCGCCGGCCCTCGACAGCGGCAGGTCCGGCCTGTCCGCCGCCAGCAATTCGGCGAAGGTCATCGTCGCCTCGGCGACCTCGTCTGCCTGCGAGCTTTTCAGCAGCGCCGGTATCTCGTCCCTGAGCGCAAGTGTGCAGGACGGCTCCAGTCCGACAATCCGCACGCCGCTTCTGGCCAGGGGATGAAGCGCCGCCACCAGCCGTTCGGCCTCGCCGCGGGCGGCGTCGACCATGCCGGCGGACAGATAGGTCCGCCCGCAGCAGAGAGGCCGGCCCTCGGCCGGTGTCGGGCTGAACACGTCATATCCGGCGGCGCGCAGCACCCGCACCGCGGCACGCAGGTTTTCGGGTTCGAAATAACGGTTGAAGGTATCGGCGAACAGCACCACCGGCACCCCTGTGCCGGTCGGCGCGGAGCCCACCTCACCATTGCGGAAGGCGTTGGCATGCCAGCGCGGCAGCGCCCGCCTCGTGGTGAACCCCGTCACCCGCGAGACCAGACCGGCAAGTCCCGGCACATGGCGCCAGACGGATTGCACAAGATTGCTGAGGCTGGACAGCCGCGAGGCCAGCGGCGCATAGGCCGGAAGATGCGCCACCAGCCTGTCATGCAGCGGGACACCGTGCCTTGCCACGCGCGCCGCTGTCACCTCGACCTTCATCCGCGCCATGTCGATGCCGACAGGGCATTCCCGCTTGCAGGCCTTGCAGGACACACACAGTTTCATGGTCTCTGCCATGGCATCGCCTGTCATCGCGTCGGGGCCGAGCTGGCCCGAGATGGCGAGACGCAGCGTGTTGGCACGGCCACGCACCGCGTCGCGTTCATCGCGGGTGGCACGGTAGGACGGGCACATCACCCCGCCTTCCAGCTTGCGGCAGGCGCCGTTGTTGTTGCACATCTCGACTGCGCCCTGAAGGCCGCCCGCCGCCCCCGGCCAGTCGGCCCAGTCGAGAAGACTGTCGATGCCGTCCACCTCATAGCCCGGCGCGAAACGGAACAGGCTGCGGTCATCCATCTTCGGGGCATCGGTGATCTTGCCGGGGTTGAACATGCCCTTCGGATCGAACATCGCCTTCACCTGCCGGAACAGATCCGGCAGGACAGGCCCGAACATCCGGTCATTGAATTCGGACCGGACAATGCCGTCGCCATGCTCGCCGGAATGCGAGCCGCCGAATTCACGGACCAGGGCAAAGGCTTCCTCGGCGATGGCGCGCATCGTTTCCGCACCGGATGCCTTTTTCATGTCAAGAACCGGGCGCACATGAAGACAGCCGACCGAGGCATGGGCGTACCAGGTTCCCTTCGCGTCATGCCTGTCGAAAATCTTCGTCAGCCTGTCGGTATATTCGGCGAGATCCTTCAGCTCGACAGCGCAATCCTCGAGAAAGGAGACCGGCTTGGCCTCGTTCTTCATGCTCATCATGATATTGAGACCGGATTTGCGCCATTCCGCGATCCGCCCCTGCATCGCCGGGTCGATGGCATCGACCACGCCGCCGCGCCACTCTTCCCCCTTGTCCCAGCCGAAGCCTAGGTCGCCCATCATCGCGTGGAGACGGCGAAGGCGGGCCTCATTCTCGGCCATGTCCTCCTCGGCGAATTCCACAAGCAGCAAAGCCGCAGGATTGCCGCGCACAGCCTCTTCCACTGTCGGCTGGAAAATCGCAATGGAGCGGGCAAGCTCGATCATCGTGTCATCGACAAGTTCGACCGCCACCGGATCGAGCGTGACAAGATGCTGCGCCGCGTCCATCGCCTTGTAGAAGGTCGGGAAATGGCAGATGCCCATCAGCTTCTTCGCCGGCAGGGGCGAGAGCTTCAGCTCGATGGCGGTGCTGAATGCAAGGGTTCCCTCGGAGCCTACAAGAAGATGCGACAGGTTGATGCCGTCACCGGCACACCCGCCCGGGCGAAGCGCCATCGCATCCGGCATCAGCGCGTCGATATTATAGCCGCCAACGCGCCGCAGAACCTTCGGGAAACCGTCAAGAATATCACCGGCATGCGCCGCCCCCATCTCGAGCAGGCGCGGCTGCAGGTCTGCCAGAAGGCCCGTCGCCGCGGTCGTGCCGATATCCGCGAAGCGCGCTTTCGAGCCGTCAGACATGATGGCGTCGATGGCGGTGACATTGTCGCGCATCATGCCGTAGCGGATGGATCGCCCGCCGCAGCTGTTGTTGCCGGCCATGCCGCCGATTGTGGCCCGGCTGGAGGTCGAGACATCAACTGGAAACCAAAGCCCGTGCGGCTTCAGCTGCCGGTTCAGCTCGTCAAGAACGATCCCCGGCTCGACAAGGCAGCGCCGGCCGGCGACATCAAGCTCAAGGATGCGGTTCAGATGCTTGCTGGTGTCCAGCACGAGCGCATGGTTCACCGTCTGTCCGCATTGCGAGGTGCCGCCGCCACGGGCAAGAACGGCCATGCCCTCGGCCCGCGCAAAGGCCAGTGTCGCCTCGACATCCTCAAGACTTTCCGGCACCACCACGCCATGCGGCATCATCTGGTAGATCGAGGCGTCAGTGGCGTAGCGCCCGCGCGCGAATTCATCATCGAACAGGCTGCCTCGAAGCTCGGCCTTCAGCGGGGCAAGGGATGGGACACGGATATCATTCGGCATGAAACACTCGATGAAAGGGCTGAAAACACAAAAAGGCTGAAAACACAGTGGATTCGGGCATAGCGTCGCGGCCGCCCAAAGGGCTGTTGTCACCTTGCCGTGAAAAATCTAGGTTATTTGGTATTCCATTCCAACGCGAAAGATTACCGCACATGAGTTCCCCATCCTATCAGGCCGGCCGGCATTTCCTGCAAATTCCGGGACCGTCAAACGTTCCCGACCGGATCCTGCGCGCCATGGACCACCCGACCATCGACCATCGTGGTCCAGCCTTTGCCGAGTTGGGCAAGACATGCCTCGACGGGATGAAGACAATCTTCAAGACAGATACGGCGGTGATCATCTATCCGGCGTCCGGAACCGGCGCCTGGGAAGCGGCCCTTGCCAATCTTCTCGCCGAGGGCGACAGGGTGCTGATGGTCGAGACAGGCCATTTCGCGACCCTGTGGAAGAAGATGGCCGACAAGCTCGGCATCGTCACCGAATTCCTTGAGACCGACTGGCGGCGCGGTGTCGATCCGCAGGCCATCGAAGACAGGCTGAGGGCCGACAGCGGCGGCGGGATCCGCGCTGTCTGCGTTGTCCATAACGAGACCTCGACCGGCTCCACCTCGCGCATCGGCGAGGTGCGCGCCGCGATGGACGCTGCCGGCCACGGCGCGCTGCTGATGGTCGACACCATCTCCTCGCTTGCCTCGATCGATTACCGCCATGATGAATGGGGGGTCGATGTCACCGTTTCGGGATCGCAGAAAGGGTTGATGCTGCCGCCGGGTCTGTCCTTCAACGCGCTGTCCGAGCGCGCCATTGCCGAATCCAAGACAGGCGGGCTTCGCCGTTCCTACTGGGACTGGCAGGAACAGCTTGCGGCGAATGCCGGCGGGGCCTTTCCCTACACGCCGGCGACCAATCTTCTCTATGGTCTGGCGGAGGCCATCGACATGCTGCATGAGGAAGGGCTGGAAAATGTCTTTGCCCGCCATGACCGTCATGCCGAGGCGACCCGCCGCGCCGTCCAGGCCTGGGGGCTTGAGGTGCTGTGCCAGGAACCGCGTGATTTCTCCAGCTCGCTGACAGCGGTGCTGCTGCCGGACGGGCACGACGCCGACGCCTTTCGGGCCACCGTGCTGAAACATTTCGACATGTCGCTTGGCAACGGCCTGTCCCGCCTCGCCGGCAGGGTCTTCCGGATCGGTCATCTTGGCGACTTCAACGATCTGATGCTGACCGGAACGCTGAGCGGCGTCGAAATGGGGCTTCGCGTCGCCGATGTGCCGCACCAGTCGGGCGGCGTCAGCGCCGCGATGCAATATCTGGCGGAAAGCGCCGCGGCCTGAGGCCGGCGCACAGGAGGAATGACAGGATGAGCGAGGCTGTGAACACCGAAGACGAGCTCCTCTACAGTGCCAGCGACGGCATTGGCCATATAGTTCTGAACAGGCCGCACCGCCGCAACGCGCTGACCTTCGGCATGTATGAACAGATCCGGCAGATCTGCGCCCGCGCCGGCACGGATGACGATCCGGACAGGCTGAAGGTGCTGATCTTCTCCGGCGGCGGCGACGCGGCCTTCGCCGCCGGCACCGATATCTCGCAGTTCCGCACCTTCACCAAGGAAGACGCCATCAATTACGAGGAGATGGTCGATTCCGTGATGACCGGCATCGAGTCATGCCGCATTCCGACCATCGCCGCGTTGAACGGATTCTGCACCGGGGGCGGGGCGGCGATCGCCGCCGCCGTCGATCTTCGCATCGGCAGCCGCGATCTGAAGGTCGGCGCGCCCATCGCCCGCACCCTGGGCAACTGCCTTGCCATCGCCAACATCTATCGTTTCGTGAGGCTGATCGGCGAGGCGCGGCTGAAATACATGCTTCTCACCGCATCGCTGATCGATGCCGAGGAAGCCGCCTCCGCCGGCTTCATTTCCGAACTTCTGGAGGACCGCGAGGCAGTGCTGGCGCGCGCCGACGAGATGGCCCGCGGAATCACCGAACTGGCACCCCTCACCCTTGACGCCACCATGCGCGGCATCCGCCGCCTGTCATCTGCCACGCCGCTTCCCGATGATCATGATCTTGTCGAACAGACCTTCGGAAGCGCCGATTTCAAGGAAGGCATCGCGGCCTTTTTCGAGAAGCGCAAGCCGGACTGGAAAGGCGTCTGACCGCGGCCGGCCCGCCCCTTCGGCGGCGAAGCCCGACACCCCTTAACCGCTCGTGACGAACCGCAGACACTTTGCCTTCGCACCATTTTGGTATACCATGCTGACTGACAGTGGGGCAGGCGCGCGCCGTCATGGCGACGCGCCCTATGACAGGAGACAAGCGTGGATTTTGCACATTATATCGGCGGCGATTGGGTTGCCGATTCGGATGTTACGACCAACCGCAACCCGGCGAACCAGGATGACGTGATCGGCACCTATGCCCGCGGCGGCGCGGCCCGCGTCGACGAAGCGGTCGCCGCCGCGATGGCGGCGCAGGATGACTGGGCGCATGCCAGCCCGCAGCTCCGCCATGATGTGCTGGAACGCGCCGGCGCGCTGATCGTCGAGCGCAAGGACGAGCTTGGCCGCCTGCTGGCGCGCGAGGAGGGCAAGACCCTTGCCGAGGCCGTCGGCGAGACCATCCGGGCCTCGCAGGTCTTCAAGTTCTTCGCCGGCGAAGCTCTTCGCAACACCGGTGACGCCATCGCCTCGGTAAGGCCCGGCGTCGAGGTGATGATCGAGCGCGAGCCTGTCGGCGTGATCGGGCTGATCACGCCCTGGAATTTCCCGATCGCCATCCCCGCCTGGAAGCTGGCGCCTGCGCTTGCCTTCGGCAACACGGTTGTGATGAAGCCTGCCGAGCTGACCCCGGGATGCGCCTGGGAGCTTGCCAAGATTCTCGACGAGGCGGGATGCCCCGCCGGTGTCTTCAACCTGGTGATGGGGCCGGGATCGCAGGTCGGCGCCCGCATTGTCGAGCATGCCGACATCGCCGCGGTCAGCTTCACCGGATCGGTGGCGACAGGCCGGCAGGTGGCCGTGGACTGCGCCGCCAGGGGCAAGAAGGTGCAGCTCGAGATGGGCGGCAAGAACCCGATGGTTGTTGTTGATGACGCCGACCTCGACGTGGCGGTCGGCGCGGCGCTGAATGGCGCCTTTTTCTCGACAGGCCAGCGCTGCACCGCGTCCTCGCGGCTGATTGTGACCGAAGGGGTCCATGACGATTTTCTCGACAGGCTGACAGCCGCCGCCGCCGACCTTGTTGTCGGCGACCCGCTGGATGCGGCAACGCAGATTGGCCCGGTTGTCGATCAGGGTCAGCTTGACCAGAATCTGAGCTACCTGTCGCTTGCCGCCGAGGAAGGCTGCGATGTGCGTGGCGGCGGTCTTGGCAACGGCAACGGGTTCTTCATGCATCCCGCGGTCCTTGCCGGTGCCACCAACGCCATGCAGGTCTCTCGGGAGGAGATCTTCGGTCCTGTCGCGTCGGTGATCAAGGTGGCGGATTATGACGAAGCGCTTGCCGTTGCCAACGACACCGAGTTCGGCCTGTCATCGGGCATCTGCACCGGCTCGCTGAAGCTTGCCTCGCATTTCCGCAAGCACGCGAAGGCCGGCATGGTAATGGTGAACCTTCCGACGGCCGGCGTCGATTATCATGTGCCGTTCGGCGGCCGCAAGGGATCAAGCTATGGCCCGCGCGAGCAGGGAAGCTATGCCCGCGAGTTCTACACCACCGTCAAGACAAGCTACATCGCCCCCTGACGGCGAAGAGTGCGGTGACGCAATGATGGCAAGAGGAGCCTGACAAGACCCATGACGACGCGCCCCTATGCCGGCATCTGGCCGGTTGCCCCCACCCCCTTCACCGAGACCGGCGCGGTTGATGACGACGGCATGCGCCGTGTGCTCGACTGCATGATCGACCAGGGGTGCGACGGCATATGCATCCTGGCAAATTTCTCCGAGCAGTTCCTGATCTCGGATGCCGAACGCGCACATCTTACCCGTCTGTGCCTTGAACATGTCGATGGCCGCGTTCCGGTCATTGTCACGATCAGCCATTTCGCCACCGACATCGCCGTCGCCCGCGCGAAGGAGGCGAAGGCGCTCGGTGCCGCCATCGTGATGATGATGGCGCCCTATCACGGCGCGCTTCTGAAGGGCACCGCGGCGCAGACCTTCGAGCAATTCGCCCGTGTCGGCGAGGTCGGCATCCCGATCATGATCCAGGACGCGCCACTGTCAGGCGTTGACCTGCCGGTACCGCTGTTGGCGCGCATGGCAAATGAGATCGAGATGGTGAAGCTGTTCAAGATCGAATCCGCCGGTGTCGCCACGAAACTGCGGGCGCTTCTGGCGGCGGCAGGCGACGCTGTCGAAGGGCCGTTCGATGGCGAGGAAGGGATCACCCTTCTTGCCGATCTTGACGCCGGGGCCAGCGGATCGATGACATCGGCGCTGATCCCCGACCTGATCAGGCCGGTGATTGCCGCCCATGCCGCCGGCGACCGCGATGCGGCGGTGGCGGGCTATACGGCCGTGCTTCCGGTGATCAACCATGAAAACAGGCAGTGCGGCTTCCGCGCCGCAAAGGCGGCGATGGTAGCCGGCGGGGTGATCATGTCAGACTTCTGCCGGCATCCGATTGATCCGCTTCCCGCCCCGACCCGCGACGAGCTGCTTGGACTGATGCGCCCGCTTGACCCGCTGGTGCTGCGCTGGGGACGCTAGCATGGCAAAGACGCGGACATTGACATCGCTTGTTGCCGAGGGAGAGATCAAGCCGAACCAGCGGCGCTCGCTCAGCACCGAGACGGCTGAGAAGCTGCGCGAGCTGATCCTGCTGGAAAAGCTGCCGCCCGGCATGCATATCCCGGAGCGCGACCTTGCCGAGGCGCTTGGCATCAGCCGCACCCCGATGCGTGAGGCACTCCGCATTCTCGAGGCTGAAGGCCTTGTCGACCACTCGCCAACCCGCCGCTCGCGGGTGGCCAACCCGTCTGTCGAGGAGCTGTCGCAGAGCATGAAGGTCCTTGGCACGCTCGAGGCGCTTGGCGGAGAGCTTGCCTGTGCGCACGCCACCGACAGGCAGCTTGAGGCGATCGCAAAGCTGAACAGCCGCATGGTCAAGAAGAGCGAGGAGCTGAGCTCGATCGATTTCTTCAAGACGGATATGGATTTCCACGCCGCCATCATTGCCGCCAGCAGCAACGCCGCCCTGATCGACACGCACGCCAAATACAACGCAAGGCTTTGGCGCGCCCGCTTCCTGTCATCGCGGCGCAAGCTTGGGCGCTCGACGACCCTGCAGCAGCATCAGGACATCACGGATGCGCTGCTGGCCCGTGATGTCACAGCCGCGGCCGCCGCCATGCGCGCGCATATCGAAACTGCCATCACCAATCTGGCGATCGGCCATGATGAAGAGGAGGGCTTTGCATGAAACCGCGTATCGGCATTATCCCGGGAGATCCCGGGGGAATCGGCCCGGAACTGATCGCCAAATTGCTGTCCGACGAGGAGGCGCGCAGCAAGGCCGACATTCTGCTGATCGGCGACAGGCACCTGTTCGAGATGGGTCAGACCCAGGCCGGGGTCGAGATCGACCTGACCGAATGCGACGCGCTGACCGGCGACTGGACAAGCATCGACGGGCTTGCGCTCCACGCCCGCGACACCATCGCCGCGGATGATGTTCGCCTTGCCGAAGTGACCCTTGCCAATGGCCGCTCGGCGCTTGGCAACCTGAACTGCGCCCTGGAACTGGCGCGTGACGGCATCATTGACGCCATCACCTTCGGACCATTCAACAAGGCTGCGCTGATCGAGGCCGGGCTTGGCCATGAGGACGAGCTTCACTACATGGCTGAATTCCTTGGCGTCGAGGGCTATATCTCGGAGCTGAACACGCTGAACGGCATCTGGACAAGCCGCGTCTCCAGCCATATCGCGCTGAAGGATGTCGCAGGCTATATCACCGAGCACCGGATCACCGAGGCGGTTCATCTGATCGACCGGACATTGCGCCGCTCCGGGCTCAGCCGTCCGAGGCTGTCGGTGGCCGCGCTGAACCCGCATGCCGGTGACAATGGCAATTTCGGCATGGAGGAGATCGAGGTGATCACCCCGACAGTCGAGATGCTGCAGGGCAGGCAGGTGAATGTCGACGGACCGTGGCCGTCAGACACCGTCTTCCTGAAGGCGAAGGCCGGTGATGTCGACGGCATCATCACCATGTATCACGACCAGGGCCAGATCGCGCTGAAGCTGATGGGGTTCGACCGCGGCGTCACCGTCCAGGGGGGCATTCCCTTCCCGGTGACGACACCCGCGCATGGCACCGCCTTTGATATCGCCGGAAGCGGCACCGCCGATGTCGGCGCGAGCCGCGCCGCATTCGACATCGCCTGCGACATGGTCAGCCACTGGAACGCCGCCGCCTAGCCGGGGCCTGCCGGAGAAAAACACCATGAAGATCACCGCCATTCGCGCCCATGCCGTGAACCTGCCGGTCACGCTGGACATCACCAGCCCGGCAAAGACACCCTCACACCAGGCCTGCGTTGTCGAGATCGAGACCGATACCGGTATCACAGGCCACGGCATCACCTCGATCGGGCCGGCGGTGCCTATCAAGGCGGCGGTCGACGCCATCGCCGCACCGCAGATCATCGGCATGGATCCGATGAACAATGACCGCATCTGGGACAGGCTATATTGGGCGCTGGTGCCGCGCGGGCAGACCGGCATCGGCATGCATGCCATCGCCGCCATCGATGTCGCCATCTGGGATATCAAGGGAAAGGCGCTTGGCCAGCCGATCTGGCGGCTTCTTGGCGGGGCGCGAGAAACATGCCCTGTCTACACCACCTTCGGCTTCGGATATTACGAGACGGACGAGCTTCCGCGAGCGGCAGAGGCCTGGCGCAAGCGCGGATTTTCCCGCCTGAAGATGACAGTCGGCAATTCCGCCCTTCAGCGCCGCGACGAGCCGCGCCTGCTGAGCGACGTGATCATCGAGGATGTGGCCCGTGTTGCCGGCGTCCGCGCCGCCGCCGGCGATGATGCCGAGCTGTATATCGACGCGAACTGCAGTCTTGATTATTTCCATGCTGTCGAGCTTGCCGGCGCGCTCAAGCCCTATCACATCAGCTTCTTCGAAGAGCCGATCACGCAGAATGATGTCCGCCAGATGGCCGAGCTTCGCCGCCAGACCGGCATGCGGGTGGCCTGCGGCCAGAATGAGGGGCAGTCCTACCGGTTCCGCGACATGCTGATCGGCGGGGCGGTCGATATCATCCAGCCGAATGTGGTGATCACCGGCGGCTTCACCCAGTGCCAGAAAATCGCGGCGCTGGCGTCAAGCTTCAATGTCGGCATCGATAATGGTGGGGCCTGGCCCTTCTTCAACGCGCATCTCCAGGCCGGCGTCGCCAATGGCGGGCTGGTCGAATGGCACTATGCGTCGGTCGAGGCCTGCCGGCTGATCTATGACGATCTGCCAGAAGCCAGGGATGGCTGGTTCGAAATGACCGAGGCGCCCGGCCTCGGCTTTGCGCTCAATACCGGACGCCTCGAACATTATCTGATCTAGCCTGCCGCCTGACAGCTGCCTTTCGGCACCTTCCTAGTCCGCCGCCTTCTTGCCGCCGGTGATCATCTTGACGATCTGCGATCCGAACAGACCGAGGAAGGCCAGCACCAGGAAGAGCAGCGCCAGCGGCTGCGTCAGGATCATCCACCAGGCCCCGTCGAACATCTTCAGCGAGTTCTGCAGATTGACCTCGACCATATGACCCAGGATCAGCCCGACGGCGATCGGCGCGACCGAAAAGCCGTGACGCCGCGCGAAGAAGCCGACAACACCGAAGATCAGGGCGATCCAGACATCAAGAAGCGAGGCGCTCAGAGCGTAGGCACCGATCACCGACAGGGCGAAAACGATCGGCCAGAGAATGGCTGTCGGCACCAGCGAGATGCGGGCGAACAGCTTCGCCGCATACAGCCCCATCGCCAGGAAGATCACGTTTGCGACAAGCATGGATCCGAAGATCTGATAGACGGTGCCGATCTGTTCGGTGAACAGATACGGCCCTGGACGAAGACCATGGACCATCAGGCCGACAAGGATGATGGCGGTGGTGCCGCTTCCCGGAATGCCGAGAACCATTGTCGGAACCATCGCGCCACCTGTTGCGGCGTTGTTCGCGGCCTCGGCACCGGCGATGCCCTCGACCGAGCCCTTGCCGAATTCCTCGCGGTTCTTCGACCAGCGCCGCGCCTCGGAATAGCCGATCATCGAGGCCACGGTCGCGCCTTCGGCAGGCAGAATGCCGATGAAGGTGCCGATGCCGGACGAGCGCGCGATGGTCTTCCAGATTTTCCTGTAATCCTCTCGGGTCGGCAGCTTCACCGCCTTCAGCGTCACCATGTCGGCGACCCGGTGGGCGTTCTTCGACTGCACCAGCAATTCGGAAATGGCGAACAGGCCGATCATCACCGGAACGAAGGACAGGCCCTCATACAGCTCGTAATTGCCGAACATGAAACGCTCGATCGAGGTGACGCGTTCCG
>JBMHCH010000123.1:0-4058 GCA_049890015.1 Puniceispirillaceae bacterium (SeqCode) | reverse complement strand
AGATGTCATGGCGCTGATTCCGATCATCTACATCCCCGACCCTGTGCTTCGCCAGGTGGCGGTCCCAGTCTCCGAGATCACCGATGGCACGCGCCGGCTTCTCGATGACATGGCCGAGACCATGTATGACGCCCCCGGGATCGGGCTTGCCGCCCCGCAGGTGAATGTCTCGCAGCGGGTCATCGTGATGGATTGCGGCCCGGATGACGCGCCAGAGCTTCACAAGATGATCAATCCCGAGATCGTCGCCCGCTCCGACGCCAAGGCGATTCTTGAGGAAGGCTGCCTGTCGATCCCGAAGCAGACAGCCGAGGTCGAGCGTCCTGCCAGCGTCGATGTGCGCTATCTTGATGTCGACGGCAAGGAGCAGATGATGACATGCGAGGGGCTTCTCGCCGCCTGTGTGCAGCATGAGATCGACCATCTCGACGGGGTGCTGTTCATCGATTACCTCTCGCGTCTGAAGCGCGACATGATTGTCCGCCGCACGCTGAAGGAACTTCGCCAGGCCGGCAACAGCGCCGCCGGTCACGGCTAGCATCATGGCGCGCCGCCGCATTGTCTTCATGGGAAGCCCGGATTTTGCCATCCCGGCGCTTGATTCACTGGCGGCGTCCCATGACATTCTTGCGGTCTATACCCAGCCGCCGCGGCGCGCCGGCCGCGGCATGCGCGAGACCCCGCAGCCGCTTGCGGCCCATGCCGCCGCAAGGGGCATCGAGGTGCGCCATCCGCTGACCCTCAAGGATCCGGATGCCGCCGCCGCGCTGGCCGCACTTCAGGCCGATCTGTTCATCGTTGTCGCCTACGGGCTGCTGCTGCCGCCGGATGTTCTGGCGATGCCGCGATTCGGCTGCATCAACGGTCATGCCTCGCTGCTGCCGCGCTGGCGCGGCGCCGCCCCGATCCAGCGGGCGATCGCCGCCGGCGACGCCGAAACCGGCATCTGCGCCATGCTGATGGAAGCCGGGCTTGATACCGGACCGGTGCTGGCACGCCGGACCTGTACGATCGGGCCAGAAGATACCGCCGGCGACCTCCATGACAGGCTGGCGGCCGTCAATGCCGGTCTTCTGGCCGAGGTGGTGGCGGAACTTCCCGCCATTCTGGAGCGCGCCGTGCCGCAGGATCAGGCGGCCGCGACCTATGCTGCCAAGATCACCCCGGCCGAGGCCGAGATCGACTGGACGCAGACCGCGGACGCCATAGACCGGCAGATCCGCGCCTTCACCCCGGTGCCGGGGGCCTGGTTCACCGGCCCGAAGGGACGCATCCGGGTACGCGGCGCGCGGCGGGGGGCTGACATTGCTGGCGGCGCGCCATCGGCAAGCTATCTCGGCCTTGACGGCGAGGGCGGCATGCGGGTGGCGACAGGCGCCGGCGAGATCATTCTGACAAGCCTGCAGCCCGCCGGCGGACGGGCGATGCCGGCGCGCGATTTCCTGAATGGAACACCGATCCCGGTGGGAGGCCTGCTTGGCCAGCCGGATGATGACGGGACGGCGGCATGACCCGCCGCATCTTCATCACCATCGAATATGACGGCACGCCTTTTGTCGGCTGGCAGCGGCAGGTGACCGGCCTGTCGGTGCAGCAGGTGCTGGAAGAGGCGGCGGCCGAGCTGACCGGCAATGATGTGCTGGTGCAGGGGGCCGGCCGCACCGACAGCGGCGTGCATGCCACCAGCCAGGTGGCGCATCTTGATGTGCCCGACAGGTTCGACGCCAACCGCGTGATGGAAGCGCTGAACGCGCTGACCGCCACGCATCCGGTGACCATCCGCGAGGCGCGCGAGGTGGATGGCGAGGCGCATGCCCGCTTTTCCGCCACTGGACGGCGCTATCTCTACCGTATCCTGCCGCGCCGGCAGCCGCCGGCGCTGGATCGCGGCCGTGTCTGGCATCACCGCGGCCGGCTGCACGGGGCGCTGATGCAGCAGGCGGCGGACAGGCTGGTCGGGCGGCATGACTTCACCAGCTTCCGCGCCAGCCAGTGCCAGGCGGACAGCCCGGTGCGAACACTTGACGAGCTGCGCATCGAGGCTTCCGGCGAGGAGCTTCACATCCATGCGGCGGCGCGCTCTTTCCTGCATCACCAGGTGCGCAACATCGTCGGCACGCTGGCGCTTGTCGGGGCCGGAAAATGGACAGCGGATGATGTCGCGGACGCGCTGGCGGCGCGTGACCGGGCGGCGGCCGGGCCGACGGCCCCGCCGGAGGGGCTGTATCTGACCGGGGTGACCTATCCGAGCGGCACCTGAGCGCGCGACTGCACGAACATGAACAGTCCGGCATCGATGACGAAAGACAGGAACAGCAGGCCGGTGGCGAACCACCCGCCACGCCCGAGCTGGTCGCGCCCGATCCGCCACAGCCAGTAGACGCTCCAGAAGATCAGCGGCGTGATCAGGATCAGCAATGTGCCGTCACCGGTGATGATCACCAGATTCTGCACCACCCCGCCGAACAGATGCTGCACATTCTCGACCCACAGGAAGGGCACGACAAAGGCGAAGATCCGCCCCTCCAGCCCGGCATTGCGGAGGATCATCGCGAACAGCAGCACCATCAGAACGACGGCGAGAAGCTGCAGGATCAGGTTTGCGATCAGGATGCCGGCCCCGCTGCGAAGCCCGGGATAGAGCGAGACGATCAGGGTAAGGATCACCGAGGCCCAGATCGCCTGCCAGACCGCGGGTGCATCGAACGCATAGGTGCCGCTGAACGGGCGGCGGCCCAGCATCACCAGAAGCGTGTGTTTGACAAGCGTGAAGAGCCGGCCCGCCGAGAGCGAATAATCTGCCTCGTTCATGCGCCGGCTCCGTCGAAGAAACGTCTCAGCATATCTTCATAGATATCGGCCAGCCTGTCGATATCGGCGATGGCCACATGTTCATCCACCTGGTGCATGGTCTGGCCGACAAGCCCGAATTCGGCGACCGGGCAGATGCGGGTGATGAAGCGCGCATCCGACGTGCCGCCGCTTGTCGACAGCTCCGGCCGGCGGCCTGTCACCGCGGCGCAGGACTCGGAAATCAGGTCTGTCAGCATCCCCGGCGCGGTGACAAACGGGTCGGCATTCGCCTTCCAGCTGACCTGCCAGTCGCCGCCAATGCGCGCGAAATGCTCTTCCAGCCAGCCGATCAGGCCGCTGGCGCTATGTTCGGTATTGAAGCGGATGTTGAATTTCGCCTCGGCCCGCGCCGGAATCACATTGGTGGCGGGATTGCCGACATCGATGGTTGTCACATGCGCGGTCGACGGCCCGAAATGCGGCGTGCCACCATCAAGCTCGCAGCCATTCACCGGCGCCAGCATCGCCATTAGCCGCGTCACCGGATTGTCCGCAAGATGCGGATAGGCGACATGGCCCTGCCGTCCGGTGACGGTCAGATGCCCGGACAGGCTGCCGCGCCGGCCGTTCTTTATGACGTCGCCAAGCGCCGCCGGGTTGGTCGGCTCGCCGACCACGCAGCCGTCGGGAATATGCCCGTTCGCCGCCACCCATTCGACCATCTTCACCGTGCCGTTGACAGCATCGCCCTCTTCATCGCCGGTGATCAAAAGGCTGATCGACCCGTTCGGCGATCCCTTATCCAACAGCCTGGCGACCGCCCCGACAAAGGCGGCGATCCCGCCTTTCATATCGGCGGCGCCGCGCCCGTAGAGACGGCCGTCGGCAATCTCGGCGTCAAAGGCCCCATGCGTCCAGGCGGCCTCGTCCCCTGCCGGCACGACATCGGTATGGCCGGCAAAGGCAAAATGCGGCCCGTCACTGCCAAGGCGGGCGAACAGATTGTCGATCCGATCCTCCCCCTCGCCAAAAGGAAGGCGCGTGCAGGAGAACCCCATGCCGGCAAGTTCGGCCTGCAGGAGATCGAGCGCGCCGCCCTCATGCGGCGTCACCGACGGGCAGCGGATCAGCCGCTGCGCCAGATCAACGGCATGCGACGGCACCGGCCCCATCAGTCGCGGAGAAGGTCGTTGACCGAGGTCTTCGAGCGGGTCTTCTCATCCACCTGCTTGATGATCACGGCACAGGACAGCGACGGCCCCGGG
>JBMHCH010000122.1:0-3721 GCA_049890015.1 Puniceispirillaceae bacterium (SeqCode) | reverse complement strand
GCGGCAGATCTTCATGGTCTTTGCGGCCTTCATGATGGTCGAGCATTTCGGCTTTGCCGTCCATGAGCTCACATTCCTGTTCCTGATCAACTATGCGGCCAATATCCTGTTCGCTCCGATGATGGGGTGGATGATCAACCGCATCGGCGAGAAATGGTCGCTTGCCATTGAGTATGCGGGACTGATCGGTGTGTTTGTCGCCTATGGCGGCATCTACTGGTTCGGGTGGGGCGCGGCACTGGCGGCAGCGCTGTACGTTATCGATCACCTGTTCTTCGCGCTGGCATTCGCCCAGAAGACCTATTTCCAGAAAATCGCCGATCCGGCCGATATCGCGCCGACAGCCGCGGTCGCCTTTACAATCAACCATATCGCCGCCGTCGCGCTGCCCGCGGCGCTCGGATATCTGTGGGTCACATCGCAGGCATCCGTTTTCGTCCTAGCCGCGATCCTTGCCGCCGCATCGCTGCTGCTGGCACTAATGATTCCGAGACATCCGGAGCCCGGCCGGGAAACCATTTTCAGCCGCGTCTGACCTCCTCTGAATGATACTAATTGATAACTCAATCAATTAGTGACTGCTAAAATTAACTATGCGACATTGCCGGAGCTTTTGGTTTGTCCGGGTTGTGTCATGCGTTTCATTCCCCTGCTTGTCGGGCTTGTCTTTTCCACGTCGGCGACGATTGCCACAGCTGCCGAATTCATCGGCGTAGCGGCTGCGTTGCGCGGTGATGTCGTGCGCGTATCGGCGGTCCAGGGCGACTCCAATATCGGCAAAGTCACATCTGGAACAAAGATCTTTCTTGGTGACGAGATCGAAGTCGCCTCGGGCGGACGCATGCAGATCATGCTCGTCGACGAGACCGTATTCACACTTGGCAGCGGCGCGCGCCTCGTGATCGACGAATTTGTCTATAATCCCGCAACGCAGGCCGGATCCATGACCACCAACATCACCAGGGGTGCCTTTCGCTTTGTATCCGGCAAGCTGGCCAAATCCAGCCCGAAGGCGATGAAGGTCAAGCTGCCCTCTGCCAGCCTCAGCATCCGCGGAACGCAGGTTGCCGGCCTCGTTGACGAGGATGGCGGCAGCCAGGTGGTTCTGGTCGGGCCGGGCCCGAACAATTTCGGCGCGACGCTTGGCGCGGTTACAGTGACGAACAGTTTCGGAAGCGTTGATCTGACCCGCCCGAATTTCGCAACCACCATCATTCCGAACCAGCCGCCTGCGACACCCGAACTCGTGTCTCCCGAAGCCATTCAAGCCATTGAGGCCAGTACCGGCGAGGATGCTGAAACCGAGATTGCGGCGGCCCTCGGCGTTGAAAATCTCGAGGTCGTGCCCGCCATTGATACGGATGACGACGGTATTCCGGACCAGATCGTTGCCAACAGCGATCTCGGCGCCAGCATCGCCAGCGCCACCGAGGGCACCTCGTCTGTGACCAATGATGCAGAAATCCTTGACGCTGTCTTTACCGCGCTCTCGACCTCGGTCAGCGACGGCGAGGAAATAGACGAATTCGGCACGCTCGGCGTGAACCTTGGCGCCGGGGCAGCAGCCCTGTTCGGCGAAGGCGCCCAGTATCTCGGCGACACCACAATCGACGAGCTTCGCAATGGCGGGCTGACAGGAAGCGCCATTTATGCCGCAACGAACGTCGCCGTAGCCTGTTCCAATAGCGGCGCCGCCGGATGCGGCGGCAGCTTCGACGTCACCGACACCTGGAATTTCGCAAACGGCACGATCAGGAGCGTCATGTCCAATGGCTCGGCCGATCTCGACTATTCCGGAAACGGTACGCTGGACACCAAGATTTCCTTTGGAATGGATGTCACTATCGACTACAGCGCCTCGGGGCCGCTTGGCAACAGCATCGTGACAATGGACCAGGGCGAACCCATGCCAGGCTATGTCCATGTGTCTGCAGAATTCGACCAGAGCGCCTCGATACAAGCCTATAATTCAAGCCTGACCTCTTCCAATATCGGCCTTCACGACAACGTCAACCGCATCGACTGGACAAGCACGCCCGGCAACAGCTTCACCGTCACAAACGAAAATGGCGGATCGCTTCCCGGGAACATCGTGTTCAGGAGCGACGCGTTCCTGTCGAACTTTGCGCTCGGCAGCGATGCCTCCGCCGCCGACTCGCTTGGCAACATTGCCAGCCATGAACTCAACATCACCAAGCCGGACGGTACTGAAATCGCGACAGGCACAGTTCACGGGATGGCAGCACAATGAAACTGAAGACCGCCCTGCCCCGTGCTGTGGCCATGATGGCCACGCTTGCCTGCCTGAACCTTCCGGCGCATGCCGAGGTCAGCTGGATGGATATCATCTCTGATCCCGACAATCAGGCGCTGAACGAACAGTTCGTCACCGAACGCCTGGCCAAAGGCGATCTTCCGGCCGCGTTGTCGGCGGTCGAGCGTCTGATCAACCTGCGCCCGGCGGATGTGGGACTGCGCCTAATCCGCGCGGAGATCCTCGTCAACCTCGGCAACGACACGCTCGCAACGGGCGAGCTGGAGGCGCTGGCACAGCTTCCCATGGCGGACGAGCAGAAGGCCCGGATCCGGGAATTGCAGTCCGTGATCAAAGGGCGCGCCAAGCGCTGGCGGACAGTTGTGTCGGGAACGATCGGCCTCAACGGCAGCGACAATGCCAACAGCTATCCGTCTTCGGGGCTTCTTGAATTCAAGCTGACACCCGGCGCGGCGACAGCCACGAGCACCTATGAGTCCTTCGGCGGTGCGCAGAAGACCATTCGCGAGGTAGCCTCGACAGCCAGCGTAACCGCTGCGGCAACCTACGAGATCGCAAACCAGGACCGTGACAGCATCACCATCGGTGCTTCCCATCAGGAAGCACGCGGCCGCAAATATGAATATCTGACCAGCGGCACATCGACGGTATTCACCGGAGCCTCCCTGAAACTGGGAAGCCTGCGCCTGGCCCCGAGTGCGCGCGTGTCCCAGACCCAGTCGAAGACTTCCTCGGACAGCAATGTCATCAGCGGCAGCCTTTCCGCCGGACATGCTCTTCCCTACGGCCTTCAGGGCGTGGTCTCGGCGGATTACAGCATCACCAACCGCCTCACCTCGCAGCAGTTCAGCACGGCGGACCAGAATGACGGCCATTCGCGTTCATTCAAAATCGGGCTTTCGCGTACATTCATGTCACGCTACTCGGTCTTTGCCGAGCGCAGCCTGAGCAAGTTCAACCCGATGGAAAGCCGGTTCGCTGCAGGCACCAACGCCCATAACCAGTCTCTCGCCAATGCAAACCGTACCGAGGGTGCAACAATCGGTTTCGCCGTCGCCCCGACAAGATATACCCGGATGAATGCCTCCATCGCGTCGAGCGAGGCGAAATATATCAATCTCGAGCAGACGAGCCGAAAGTTCCGCCGCGATTCCCAGACCAGAATGAGCCTCGGATTTCAGGTGTCAGGGGCGGCCTTCTCCGACAGGCTCGGGGGCATGACCTTCGGGATTAACGCCTCGACCACGAAGAATGACTCGAACATCATGCAGTATGACTACAAGCGCAGCGATGTCTCGATGACCCTCAGCTACCAGATCGCCGAATAGGGATCACGGCGAGGCTGACAAAAGCAGAACGCCCTTGATCAGCAGCCTCACCCCGACAAGGGTGACAATCGCCTTGAAGACGAGCCTGAAACGCGCCTCGCTGACATGGGCACCAAGA
>JBMHCH010000121.1:0-11536 GCA_049890015.1 Puniceispirillaceae bacterium (SeqCode) | reverse complement strand
CTATCCCTATGAGAAGGGGAGCCTGTCGCCGCGCTTTCGGGGCGAGCACGCGCTGCGCCGCTATCCGAATGGCGAGGAGCGCTGCATCGCCTGCAAGCTGTGCGAGGCGGTATGTCCGGCACAGGCCATCACCATCGAGGCCGAGCCGCGCGATGACGGCAGCCGCCGGACCACCCGCTATGACATCGACATGACGAAATGCATCTATTGCGGTTTCTGTCAGGAAGCCTGCCCGGTGGACGCCATCGTTGAGGGACCGAATTTCGAATTCGCCACCGAGACCCGCGAGGAGCTGTATTACGACAAGGACAAGCTTCTGGCGAATGGCGACCGGTGGGAAACGGAAATTGCCCGCAACCTCGCTGCCGACGCGCGCTGGCGCTGACGGCGAAGTCGTTCAGGGGGATCTGAATATGAATGGTTTGAAGAGGATGTCCGGCGATGATTGAGGCGGCGTTCTTCTATCTTTTCTCCGCGGTGATGCTGGGGGCCGGCCTGATGGTTGTTGTCTCCCGAAACCCTGTTTTCTCGGTGCTGTTCCTGATCCTTGCCTTCTTCAACGCGGCGGGCCGTTTCGTGCTGATCGGAGCGGAATTCATCGCCATGCTTCTGGTCGTCGTCTATGTCGGCGCGGTGGCGGTGCTGTTCCTGTTCGTGGTGATGATGCTCGACATCAATTTTGCCGAGATGCGCGCCGGCTTCCAGAAATACCTGCCGCTGGGGCTGGTTGTCGGCGGCATCCTTGTGTTCGAGCTTGTCGCGGCCATCTATGGCGACGCCTTTTCTGGCGCGACTCTGCCGGCAATGCCGGAGATCAGCAATACCCGCGCTCTCGGCAATGTGCTCTACACGAAATATCTCTATCTGTTCCAGGTCGCCGGCCTGATCCTGCTGGTGGCGATGATCGGCGCGATCTCCTTGACAATGCGGCGGCGGACCGGGGTCCGCAGGCAGGTGATTGCCGAGCAGAACATGCGCAGCCGCGCCGACAGCGTCGAGGTGATCGATGTTCCGGTCGGCGCCGCCGCGCGCACCGTTCACACAGTGTCGCCGAGCAAGCGCGAGGAGTAGGTGATGCTTGAACTGTCTCTGAACCATTATCTGGCTGTCTCGGCAGTGCTGTTCGCGCTCGGGGCCTTCGGCATTTTCCTGAACCGGAAGAATGTCATCACCATCCTGATGTCGATCGAGCTGATGCTGCTGGCGGTGAACATCAACATGGTGGCCTTCTCGGCCTATAACGGCGATCTCGAGGGACAGATTTTCTCGCTGTTCATCCTGACCGTCGCCGCCGCCGAGGCCGCCATCGGCCTTGCCATCCTTGTCGTCTTCTTCCGCAACCGCGGTTCGATCGCGGTTGAGGATGTGAATATGATGAAAGGCTGACCTGAATGTATGCGTCCATTGTCTTTCTGCCGCTGATCGGCGCGCTGATTGCCGGCTGGCTCAGTCTCAGCCATCGGGACCGGGCCGCTGAGCTGGTCACGGTGATCTGTCTTCTGACCTCGCTGCTGTTCTCGATCATTGCCTTCACGCAGGTTGGCATCGGTGGCCAGCCGGTCACCATCGATCTGGCGCGCTGGATCGTCTCCGGCGATTTCGAGGCGATGTGGCGGCTGCGGTTCGATACCCTGACCGTGGTCATGCTGATTGTTGTTACCGGCGTGTCCTCGATGGTGCATCTCTATTCCATCGGCTACATGTCGCATGACAATGCCCGCGCGCGCTTCATGGCCTATCTCAGCCTGTTCACCTTCGCCATGCTGATGCTGGTGACAGCGGACAATCTGGTGCAGCTGTTCTTCGGCTGGGAAGGGGTAGGGGTTGCCTCCTACCTGCTGATCGGTTTCTGGTACAAGAAGGACAGCGCCCATACAGCGGCGATGAAGGCCTTTGTCGTCAACCGTGTAGGCGATTTCGGCTTCGCTCTGGGCATCCTTGCTGTCTACCAGATGTTCGGATCCGTGCAGTTTGATGACATTTTCGCCAATGCCGGCGCCGCTGCCGATACAAAGATCACCTTCCTCGGTGCGGCGATGCCGGCGCTCGAGGTCGCGGGCATCCTGCTGTTCATCGGGGCGATGGGGAAATCGGCGCAGCTTGGCCTTCATACCTGGCTTCCCGACGCGATAGAGGGCCCGACGCCGGTATCCGCGCTGATCCATGCGGCGACAATGGTGACCGCCGGCGTATTCATGGTCTGCCGCCTGTCGCCGATGCTGGAATTCGCGCCGCTGTCGCTTGACATCATCACCTTCGTCGGGGCGCTGACGGCGATCTTCGCGGCCACCGTCGGTTTCACCCAGTTCGACATCAAGCGGGTGATCGCCTATTCCACCTGCTCGCAGCTTGGCTACATGTTTTTCGCTGCCGGCGTGTCGGCCTATCCGGCGGCGATGTTCCACCTGACGACACACGCATTCTTCAAGGCGCTTCTGTTCCTCGGTGCCGGCTCGGTGATCCACGCGCTGTCGGACGAGCAGGATCTTCGCAATATGGGCGGAATCTGGCGAAAGATACCCTTCACCTACATGATGATGTGGATCGGGGCGCTGGCGCTGGCCGGCTTTCCGTTCTTCGCGGGTTTCTATTCAAAGGACATGATCCTGGAGGCGGCTTTCGCCGCGCATACGCCGGTCGGCATGCTTGCTTTCTGGCTTGGCTGCGCCGCCGCCTTTCTAACAGCCTTCTACAGCTGGCGTCTTCTGATCATGGCCTTCCACGGCAAGCCGCGCGCCTCTGCCGAGGTCATGTCGCATGTTCATGAATCGCCGCTGGTGATGACGATTCCGCTGTTTGTGCTGTCGATCGGCGCGATCTTTTCCGGCTGGCTTGGCTATGAGCTGTTCGTCGGGCATGACATGGCGCGCTTCTGGGGTGACTCCATTCTCATCCTGCCCGAGCATCACGCCATGGAGCATGCGCATCATGTTCCGACCTGGGTGAAGCTGCTGCCAGTCGTGCTGGCGGCGTCAGGCGTCATTCTGGCGGTGCTGTGCTACGCCGTGTGGACAGGCCTTCCGGCGGCTGCCGCGCGGTCCTTGCGCCCTATCCACGCCTTCTTTTTCAACAAGTGGTATTTCGACGAGCTGTACGATCTGATCTTCGTCCGGCCGGCGGTGCGTATCGGCGCGTTCCTGTGGCAGCGCGGGGATCGGGACACCATCGACGGACTTGGGCCGGACGGGTTGTCGGGACTTGTCGTGAGGGTGTCGGCGGCGGCGGCGCGCCTGCAATCCGGCTTCGTCTTCCATTATGCCTTCGCCATGCTGATCGGGGTCGTCGTCCTTGTGACCTGGTATTACCTGCGCTTCGGGGGGATGTAGGCGATGTTCGATACCTGGCCACTGCTGACCATCACGACCTTCCTGCCGATGATCGGCGTGATGTTCCTGCTGATGATCCGCGGCGACGAAGAGATCGTTGCCCGGAACGCGCGCAATGTGGCGCTCTGGGTCAGCGGCTTCACCTTTGTGATTTCGCTGGCTCTGGTGCTGAATTTCGATCCGCAGGCCACCGGCTATCAGTTCGAGGAACGCGCCGAATGGCTTCCGGGGGCCGGCATCAGCTACCATCTCGGTGTTGACGGCATCTCGATGCCGTTCATCCTGCTGTCGACATTGCTGTCCCCTCTGGCGATCCTGGCAAGCTGGAAAGCCATCACCCACCGGGTGCGCGAGTACATGATCGCGTTTCTGGTTCTCGAAACCATGATGATCGGGATGTTCGCCTCGCTCGACATGCTGATGTTCTATCTGTTCTTCGAGGGTGTCCTGATTCCGATGTTCATCATCATCGGGGTCTGGGGCGGGGCGCGCCGCGTCTATGCGGACTTCAAGTTCTTCCTGTACACGCTACTTGGCTCGGTGCTGATGCTGGTGTGCATGCTGGTGATGTATATCGATGCCGGCACCACCGATATTCCGGCCTTGACGGCGCACAGCTTCGCCGCCGGGCTGCAGACCTGGCTGTTCCTGGGCTTTCTTGCGTCCTTCGCGGTGAAGGTGCCGATGTGGCCGGTGCATACCTGGCTTCCCGACGCGCATGTCGAGGCCCCGACCGCCGGATCGATGATCCTTGCCGGGGTTCTGCTGAAGATGGGGGGCTACGGCTTCATCCGCTTCTCGCTGCCGATGTTTCCGCTGGCGTCTGAATTCTTCGCGCCGCTGATTTTCGCGATGTCGATCATCGCCGTCATTTACACCTCTCTTGTCGCGCTGGCGCAGTCCGATATGAAGAAGCTGATCGCCTATTCGTCCGTGGCGCATATGGGGTTTGTGACGATCGGCATCTTCACCCTGACCGAACAGGGCGTTGCCGGGGCGATGTTCCAGATGATCAGCCACGGGCTTGTCTCGGCGGCGCTGTTCTTCTGTGTCGGCGTTGTCTATGACCGGCTGCACACGCGCGAGATCACCGCCTATGGCGGTGTTGCCGAGGTGATGCCGCGCTATGCCGTGTTTTTCATGTTCATGATGCTGGCATCTGTCGGCCTTCCGGGCACAAGCGGCTTCGTTGGCGAGATGCTTGTGCTTGTCGGTGCCTGGAAAGCCAGCAGCTGGGTGGCGTTTTTCGCTGCCACCGGCCTTGTTCTCGGGGCGACCTACATGCTCTGGCTCTACCGCCGGGTGATGTTCGGCAGGATCGTCAGCGCCGAGGTCGAGGCGATGGAGCGGATAAGCCGACGGGAGCTGTTCATCTTCGTGCCTCTGACCGTGCTGGTCCTGTGGTTCGGTATCTATCCGGCGTCGCTTCTCGATGTGATGGCGGGAAGTATCCAGATTGTCCTAGACAGTGCCGCGGCCGGCGGTGCGTTCGTGATTGCCGGGAGGTAGGCCATGTTTGAATTCCAGATGGCCGATATCATGCCGGCGCTGCCGGAAATCTTTCTTGCCGGCGTCGGGCTGGTTCTTGTCCTTGTGGCGGCCTTTGGCGGCGAAACAGCGGCGAATGCCCGCCGGGTAACACAGCTTGCGATGGCAGGCATTGCGATCACCCTGCTTCTGGTGCTGAACAGCGATCAGGTGCTGTCGAGCGCCTTTGGCGGCATGTTCTCGGCAGATAATTTCGCCAGCTATATGAAGGTCCTGGTTCTCCTTGGCACCTTTGCCGCGCTTGCCATGTCGATGCGCGGATCCGGCGATGACGATATCAACAAGCCGGAATACGCCCTTCTGGTGCTGCTGGCGCTTGTCGGCATGATGCTGATGATATCGGCTGACAATCTGATGGCGCTCTATATGGGTGTTGAATTGCAGTCGCTGCCGCTCTATGTGGTCGCGGCGATGCGGACGAACTCGCTACGTTCTTCCGAGGCCGGGCTGAAATATTTCCTTCTTGGCGCGCTGTCATCGGGGCTGTTGCTATATGGCGCCTCGCTTGTCTATGGCGTTGCCGGCACAACTGATTTTGACGGCATTGCTTCCGCCATCGCTGGCAAGGAGCTTCCAGCTGTCTTCATTATAGGCATGGTTTTCATGATTTCCGGCCTGGCCTTCAAGGTGTCGGCCGCCCCGTTCCATATGTGGACGCCGGATGTGTATGAAGGCTCGCCGACGCTGGTGACCGCGCTGTTTGCCATTGCGCCGAAGGTGGCGGCCATCGCCATGCTGATGCGCGTGACCTACGGCGCCTTTGGCGGCATCGCCGACCAGTGGCAGCAGGTTCTTGTGGCGCTGTCTGTCGCCTCGATGGTTATCGGCGCGCTTGGCGCCATCATGCAGATCGATATCAAGCGGATGATGGCCTATTCCTCGATCGCGCATATGGGCTACGCGCTTGCCGGCCTTGCCGCCGGCACGGTGGCGGGCGCCACCGGTGTGATGATCTACATGACCGGCTATGTGTTCATGGGGGCCGGAAGCTTCGCGATCATCCTGCTGATGCGGCGTGACCGGACCGAAGCAACAAAAATAGTCGATCTCAAGGGACTCTCGCGAACCCATCCGCCGCTGGCCATCGGGCTTCTGGTGATGATGTTCTCGATGGCGGGCATTCCGCCGCTGGCCGGTTTCTTTGGCAAGTGGTATGTGTTCCTGGCCGCTGTCGAGGCGGGCCTTGTGCCCCTTGCCGTCATTGGCGTGGTGATGTCGGTGATCGGCGCATTCTACTATCTGCGTATCATCCGCCTGATGTATTTCGATGATACCGACACGCCTCTGGACGCAGGCATCCCGATGGCCAACAGACTGGTGCTTGGCACCAGCGTGGCGGTGATCCTTCTGTTCTTCGCCGGCCTTGGCAGTCTTCTGGGCGCGGCGGATTCAGCTGCGATTGCATTGATCACCGCGCGCTGACGGAGCGCTGGTCATGTCCCAGCCTCACAAGCCGGTTCTTCATCTGACCAGCGTCGATGTCGCCACATCTTCGTCGGACCTCGCCTGGCAGGCGGCAGCGGACGGCGCGCCCTCGGGCACAGCCTTTCTGGTGGGGGAGCAAACGGCCGGTCGTGGCCGGCGCGGTGCCGGGTGGTCCTCGGCCCGCGGCGGGATGTATCTGTCCCTGCTGCTTCGGCCAAACGCTCCTCCGGAGTCCTGCTGGGGGCTGTCATTTGTCGCGGCCCTGTCGATCCGCGCCAGCCTTGCCGCATGCCTGCCGGACGTGGGGGTGAAGGTGAAATGGCCCAATGATGTTCTTGTTGAAGGCGGCAAAATCTGCGGCATATTGCTGGAGGCCCGCACCGACACTGTTGTGATCGGCACCGGCGTGAACATTGCCCCGGTCGCGGGGCTTCCCGCCTCGAAACAGCCGGTGGTCTCGCTTCGTGATTTCGGCGATGACAGCACGACGCCGGAAGGGCTTGCCCATGACTATGCGGCACGGCTTCTTGCGCGCGTCGATGCGTGGGAATCCGGCGGGTTCGAGCCGGTAAGGCAGGAATGGCTGGCGCATTGCGCCCATATCGGTCAGAGGATGCGGGTGAAGGCGGGTTCTGCCCTTCTCGAAGGGGTGTTTGTCGATCTTGGCATGGACGGCGCGCTGGTCATTCGCGGCAAAGATGGTAGGGTGCAGCAGGTGACAACCGGAGATGTCGAACTGACGGGTAGGCCCTGAATGCTGCTTGCCATTGATGTGGGAAACACCAACCTGGTGCTGGCCCTTGGCGACGAGGCCGGAACGATCAGGGATCGCTGGCGGATCGAAACCGCCCAAATCACCAGTGCCGACGCATGCGAGACCGCACTGCGCGCGACGATGGGGGATGCCCTGTCCGTCATCAGGGACGTGATCATCGCCAGCGTTGTGCCTGACGTCACACCATTTCTGAAATCTGCGTTGCAGACCATGACCGGCATGGCGCCGCTGATTGTCGGTGAAGCAGATGTCGATCTTGGAATCAGGGTCAATATCGACAATCCGGCCCAGGCCGGGGCGGACCGTCTGGTCAATGCTGTCGGCGCCATGGCGCATCACAAGCTGCCGGCGATCCTGCTCGATTTCGGAACAGCGACGACGCTCGATCTCGTCGCCGAGGATGGAAGCTACGAAGGGGGCATCATCGCGCCGGGCGTTGCCCTTTCGATTGATGCGCTGGAGCATGCCGCGGCCCAGCTGCCGCGGCTGGAGCTGCGGTCTTTCGGGCCTGATCTGCCTGTTCTCGGGAAAAATACGGTTGCAGCAATGGAAACCGGTGTCCTGTGGGGCTATGTAGGGATGATCGAGGGCTTGCTGCGACGCCTTCGTGATGAGCAGATGGGACCATCACGACTGCCAGCGATTGCCACCGGTGGGCTGGCCGGCCTGTTTGCAGGCCATCTGCCGGATATCGATGCCGTTGATCCTGATCTGACCATGCGGGGATTGTTCGAGATTTATGCGCGGAACCGCGGGATGCGGCGCGCAGAAGGAAACTGAGACAGTATGTATAATTCATCAGACCTGTTGTTTGTGCCTCTTGGCGGATCTGGCGAGATCGGGATGAATGCCAATCTGTACCATTACCAGGGAAGCTGGCTGATGGTGGATCTTGGCATTTCCTTTCCGGACGACAGCATGCCGGGGATCGATGTGGTTCTTCCCGACCTGAGTTTCATCGAGGCGCGGCGTGACGCGCTTGCCGGTCTTGTGCTGACTCATGGCCATGAGGACCATCTTGGCGCCATTCCCTATATGTGGTCGAAGCTCGGCTGCCCGGTCTATGGCAGCGCCTTCACCCTGGCGCTTCTCCGCCGCAAGCTTGCCGAGAACGGCAAGCAGACCGACATTCCGCTGATCGAGCTTGGCCCCGGCACGGTCACCGATATCGGCGCTTTCAGTGTCGAGATGGTGGGGCTGGCGCATTCGATTCCAGATCCGACGGCGCTGGCCATCCGCTGCGCGGCAGGAACGGTGCTTCATACCGGCGACTGGAAATTCGACTCCGCGCCTGGTCTCGGCGAAGACACGGACAGCGCGCGCCTTGCCGAGATCGGGGACGAGGGCGTTCTGGCGATGGTCGGGGACTCCACCAATGCGATGGTGGAGGGGCGCACCGGATCAGAGGCCGAGGCCGAGGCGGGTCTCCGTGAGGTGATCGCGACAGCCGAGGGACGCGTCGCCATCACCTGTTTTTCCAGCAATGTTGCACGTATCCAGTCGATCATCCGCGCCGCGGCTGCCAATGACCGGTCGGTTGCGGTTGTTGGCCGGGCTATCCGCCGTGCCATCTCGGCGGCGCAGGAGGTTGGCTATCTTCGCGACATGCCAGACTTTGTGCCGGAAGAGGATATCAATCTGCTGCCGCGCGGAAACATCGTGATCCTGTGCACCGGCACGCAGGGAGAGCCGCGCGCCGCCATGGCAAAGATCGCCGCTGGTGTGCATGAAAGCGTGACGCTGGATCCGGGCGACACCGTGGTTTTCTCGTCGCGACAGATCCCGGGGAATGAGCCGGCCATCGCCCGTGTCCAGGACGGATTGATCCGGCGCAGGATCAATCTGATCACCGACGAGGACGCGCCGGTCCATGTTTCCGGCCATCCGTCGCGTGACGAAATGGTGGAAATGTACGGTCTGGTGCGCCCGCGCATTGCGATCCCGGTGCATGGCACGGCGCGTCATCTCATGGCGCACGCGGAACTGGCGGAAAGCTGCCAGGTTCATCAGACCCTTCTTCCCGATAACGGCACCGTGATCCGGCTTGCCGAAGGGGCAAGCAATGCTGGAGGTGATGCCGAAATCATCGACAATGTGAAGACCGGCGCCCTGACCCATGAGAAGGGAAAAATTGTCGAGATCCAGTCGGACATGATGCGGGCGCGACGCCGGATGCTGTGGAACGGCGTGGTGACGGCCAGCCTTGTGATGAACCGCGATGGCGGACTGTGTGCTGTTCCTGCCGTATCGCAGACCGGCATCAGCGATGCTGATACGGCGGCCGACTATGTTGCGGCTGCCAGCCTTGCGATCGAGGATGCCGTTGCCGGCATGGGACGCGGCGCAAGGCGCGATGATTTGCAGGTTGAGGAAATAGCCGGGCAGGCGTTGCGGCGTGTCGCAAGAAGCATGTTCGGGCTTCGTCCGGTGGCACATGTCCATATCATGCGGCTTGACGCCGATGATCTTCAGGGCGTTGCCTGAGGCGCGGTGATGATTGGCAGGATCAACCATGTCGCCATTGCCGTTCGCGATGTGGAAGCCGCGGCAGCCAGATGGCGTGACGGGCTTGGCGCGACATGCAGTTCGCCACAGGATTTGCCCGATCACGGTGTGAGAATCGTGTTTGTCAGCCAGCCCAATGGCAAGGTCGAGCTGATGGAGCCGCTTGGCGCGGAGTCGCCGATTGCCGGGTTCCTGGAGCGCAATCCTGATGGCGGGATGCATCACATCTGTTACGAGGTGGCGGATATCGTTGCGGCGCGTGACCATCTTCTTGCGGATGGCGCGCGGGTTCTTGGCGATGGAACGCCGAGGATCGGGGCACATGGCAATCCCGTGCTTTTCCTTCATCCAAAGGATTTTTGCGGGACACTCATAGAACTCGAGGAGGTGCCGGGCTGATGGATCTTGTATCTGGTGTCGTTGTCTATCTTCTGATGTGGTGGTGGGTCTTCCTGATGAGCCTGCCATTCGGCGTTCGCGCCGAAGCCGAGCCTGAAGTCGGTCACGCGCCCTCTGCGCCCGCCCGTCCGATGCTGTGGCGCAAGATTGCCGCTTCAACAGTGATTGCCGGTGTGCTTACGGCGGCGATCAACTGGATCATAGCCGCGCAGATCATATCGCTGGACACTGTGGGAAGATAGGGTGCCAAGGGTTCCTCGCCCGTCAGTGGCTGGAATTTTTCCACAAAAAAGCCCCGGAATTCTTCCACAAAAAAAGCAAGGCGCCTGCCTTGCCTTTTCTGAATGGACTGGGTTGGCCCCAGTTCCGTTCTCTCCCTAAACCCGGTCTTTCAACCTGCAGCGTTCAGTCCAAAAACGTTACGCACGAAAATAATCTCTGTCGACAAAAAAATTAAATAAATCTTCAGACTTTTTCACATCATCAATGCTTTTGGGGCATCCTGCCGGGAATGGCATCATGCGACTGTCAACGGGCCGCGGCCGGCAGGTCTGCGCTGGGGCGCGGCCCTTCCACCAGCGGAGGCGGTCCGCATGTGCAGGCAACAATGTTGCATCTGAATTTTCTCCTTTGCCACGTTGACATCGCAGCCTCGCATACCAATGTCCAATCCGCGGCAGGGAATGGCGGGTATCGCGCAGCAGGTGCCTTCAAGGCGTAGAGAATGGCTTGACTGTACCGTGTTTGATAGTACTGTCCGCGGCCTGTCCGGACCATGGTTCGGGCAGACGTCAATCAGGAGACCCGGCCGAAATGGCACGCGACGCGATAACAACTGTCTACCTCAGCTCCGACCATGCTGGTGCGGAGCTGCGTCGCGCCGTGGCTGATCATCTCGAATCTGCCGGGTTCGCCGTGACAGACCTTGGCCCTGATGGCGACACCTCTGTTGATTACCCCGATTACGGGGCGAAACTGGCGATGGCGATGGCCGATGACAGCGATGCGCGCGGCATTGCCGTCTGCGGCAGCGGGATTGGAATTTCCATAGCGGTAAACAGATTTCCGTGGGTTCGTGCGGCGCTCGTCAGCGACGCCACCGCGGCGCGGCTCTGCCGTGAACACAATGACGCGAATGTCCTTGCATTGGGGCAGCGCCTGACCGGGACGACCGTCGCCATGGATTGCGTCGACGCGTTCATGGACACGGCATTCGAGGGGGGTCGTCATGCACTTCGTGTTGACAAGCTTGCATCGCTTGTCGACAGACGGGAAAATTAACGAGACTAAGGCGGTATATCAGCCGCACAGGGAGACCAGTCATGGATGACATCAGGAAACAGGACGTTATGGACGGATTCTTCTCGGCTCCACTTGCCGATGCGGATCCCGATCTTGCGGCCGCCATCAGCCACGAGCTTGTGCGCCAGCAAGACCAGATCGAGATGATCGCCTCGGAAAACATCGTCAGCACATCCGTGCTGGAAGCCCAGGGATCGGTTCTGACCAACAAATATGCCGAAGGCTATTCCGGCCGCCGTTATTATGGCGGGTGCGA
>JBMHCH010000120.1:0-6244 GCA_049890015.1 Puniceispirillaceae bacterium (SeqCode) | reverse complement strand
GCTGCACATGTATTTCGGGCATCACAAGGGCAAGAGCCTGCGCCTCGCCTATGCCGACCGGCTGCAGGGGCCGTGGGCGATGCATCCGGACCCGGTCATGCCGCTGGCGGACAGCCTGTTCGAACCGGCGGACCCGGCGCCCGATCCCACGCTGGCGGCGCCGGACTGGGTCGAAGCATTGGGCGGCGACTATCTCTATGCGCATGTCGCCTCGCCGGATGCCCATATCGACGAGCCGAACCGCCGCATCATCATGTATTACCACGGGCTGCTGCGGAACGGCGATCAGCAGACGCGGCTGGCGACCAGCGCAGACGGGCTGGATTTCACGCCGCAGCCCCCGCTTCTGGGACCGCCCTATTTCCGCGCCCCGCGGCTGGACGGAGTCATATATCTGTCGATGTGGGAGGGCCGGCTCGGCCGCATGACATCATGGGAAGGGCCTGTCGAGCTCGCCCCGCGCATCCATGACGGCGACCATCTGCCGGCGCATGTGTCGGGCCGCGACCCTTCTCGGCCGGGACGCCAGATCCGCCACGGCCATATCTTTGCTCATGACGGGCGGCTTCACATGACCTTCTCGCGGATCGGCGACGGTCCGGAACGCTGCCTTCATTGCGAGGTTGTGCCGGCCGATGACTGGGCCGACTGGCGCTTCGAGCCGGTGAGCGAGCTGCTGCGCCCGGCCGCCGGCTGGGAGGGCGGCGATCTGCCGATGCGCCCCTCGATCATGGGAACGGCGACGGAGCGGCTTCACGAGCTTCGCGACCCGGCGCTGTTCACCGATAACGGCCAGGTCTATATGGCCTATTGCGGCGGCGGCGAAAGCGGGCTTGGCATCGCCAGAGTAGACGGGCTTTAGGGGGCGGGCTCTAGCCCTCCGCCGCGCTCACCGCATAGGCCGCGCCCTCCAGCCAGGCGGGATTGATCTCGACGCCCCATCCCGGCGCGTCGCTCACCGTCACATGCCCGTCCTCCACCGCGAAGGGATCGCCAAGGAACAGGCCTTCTGTCCAGGGGTAGTAGTCCGCCCCCTCGATGGCGAGCTCCAGATAGGGGCCGGCATTCGGGATCGCTTTCAGCAGATGCATCGTGCAGATTGTCACCAGCGACAGGTTGGCGGCATGCGGGGTGCAGGGATAGGTGACGCCGTCCGGGCCGCCGGCGGCGATCACCCGCGCCAGCTCCAGCGTCGGCGTCAGCCCGCCCATATACATCACATCGGGCTGCAGCACATCGACCACATGCCGGTCGATCATGTCCTGCCAGTGGCGCATGTCGCAATCCTGCTCGCCGCCGGTCACATCGATGTCCAGCGCATGCGTGACCTGCCGCGTCCAGTCCGGCTTCCAGTAGGGGCACGGCTCCTCGTAATGGGTGATGCCGTTGGCCTCCAGCATGCGGCCGACCTCGATGGCGCGCGCCACCCCGAAACAGCTGTTGGCGTCCACCATCGTCACCACGCCGTCTCCCAGCGCGCGCGGCACCAGCGCGACAATCTCCTCGGTGCGGCCCGGCCATTCATCCAGACCGCGCCCGCATTCGGCCCCGACGCGGAACTTGAAGGCGTCGAACCCCTTGTCATCGCGAAGCCGGCACAGCCGTTCCGCCTCGTCTGCGGGGGTGATGTCGCGCCTCATCGACGATCCATAGGCCCGCAGCCGCCCGGGCGCACCGCCGATCAGGCCTGTCACCGGCGTCTCGGCCAGCCGGCCAAGAAGATCCCACAGGGCGGTATCGACCCCGGCAAGCGCGCGCCGCACATAGGAGCCGGGAAATTTGTGCTCGCGCTCATGCACCAGCGCCGCCATGTCGAGGAAGTCGGCCACCGGATGATCGGCGTCTATGGCCCGCCCCATCACCCAGGGCGCCACCTGGCGGTGCAGCACCTGCGCGGTGATGTCGGCGTGATAGGTCGACATCTGTCCCCAGCCGAAGCTGCCGTCATCACTTGTGAGCCTGACGAACCCGACCTCCGGCCTGGTGAATGTCTCGATCTTATGAATGCGCATGATCGCCTCCGCCGAACGCCATTCAGACTGGCAATGACAGCGCCCTCATGCAAGCTGTCATGCAGGCCGTCATGCAGGCCGTCATGCAGGCCGCCAGTCGCCTTTGCCAGGCCCTTGCCTTTGGCAGCGCACCTTTACATTGGAACAGATTCAAATTGCTGAAAAAATTGCGAAAACAGGAATATTTCTGGCGTTTCTTGACCATATGGATGACCGGACAACCATTATCCCTCCGGGGGTTTGTGTTTCACGAAGGAGTACATCATGCGTCTCGCATTCGCAGCAGCAGCGGTCAGCCTTGCTCTCACCGCACCAGCCTCCGCCCTCACCTTCAAGAAGGGCGAGGTTCTCGGCCCTGACGGCAATGTCTATTCAGGCGCCTCGCCGGAGCAGCTTGACCGCCTGATCGAGCGCGCGGCCGAGCAGGACATGCCGGCCGGCGTTGTCGGCAACAATGTGTTTGTCGTTGTGGAGGACAAGGTGTCCTTCGTCCCGGTCAGCGAGCTGAGCGGCAAGACCAAGGAATCCCAGCTTCAGGTGATCGGCGATCAGGTGGTCCAGGACATCACCGGCAATGATGACATCACCTTCGAGCAGGTGCAGGCGCTGAACGAGGCGTCGGCTGCGACCGGGCAGGACATCTCCGAGCTTCTGGCCGAAGGCGGCATCGAGGGCCTTGACGAGCAGCTCGTCGCCGAGTTGCAGCAGGTTGCCTCGGAAACAGGCATCGAGTTCGACAATCTCGTCGCTGTGAACAACGTTCTGGAAACACTCCCAGACGACCAGGTGAACCAGCTTATGGATGATCTTGGCCAGATGATCGAGGAAGGCTTCGCCGACGAGATCAACGAGACCATTACCGCCCTTTCGGAAATCGAGGGTGGTCTCGAGAATGCGCTGAATTTCGGCTCGCTTGAGGAATGTCAGGCCGGCGGCGGCTCGAACTGCGAAGCGACCGCGGCGGCCATCGAAGCCAGCAACCTTGGAGGCTGACCCTGCGTGCAGGGCAGCTTTGCGGAGCGGGGCCTTCACCGGGCCCCGCTTTTTTTTGCGCACTTGCATGCTCAATGAAAACACCCGATGCTGGCGCGCATCTGACACCCTGACGCTTCCGGAGGCAAATGCCCGATGAACCCGGTGATTTCCTTTCTTTCCACCCGCCGCTCCGTCACCGCGAAGACCATGGCGGTCGGCAAAGTTGACCCTGATCATCTAGACGCCATCCTGACAGCCGGCATCCGCGTTCCCGACCATGGCGCGCTGAAACCATGGAAGCTGGTCGTGATCAGCGGCGACGCGCGCGAACGTCTTGACCGCGAGATCATCCATCCCGAATTCCGTTCCGAAAATCCTGACGCCAAGCCCGAGGTCGAGGCTGTCGAGACCGGCAGGCTGCAGCGATCCGATGTGGTGATCGCCGTGCTCTCGACCCCGGTCGAGCATCCGAAGATCGATGTCTGGGAAATGCAGCTGTCCGCCGGCGCTGTCTGCACCACCCTTCTCTATGCGGCGCAGTCCTTCGGCTACGCCGCGCAGTGGCTGACAGAATGGTACGCCTACAACGACCAGATGCTGGAGGCGCTTGGCGGCCGTGTCGGCACCGCCCGCATCGCCGGCTTCATCTATATCGGCGAGAAGATCAAGCCGCCCATCGAGCGCACCCGTCCCGACCCGGACAAGGTGATCACCCGGCTCTAGGCGCCTGGCGTAATTTCTGGCGGATCAAATGCCGCTATTCGCACAGGCGGCCCCTCATAACGCGCCACCTGCACAAGGCAGCTATGCGCCGCCGGTCCCTGCGAGAGCTTCGAAGTCGGGATGTCGGGGGCCAGCACATTCGGGTTGCCATGGCGGCAGATGCCGCCAGTCGCGGGATCTTCCGGGTCGAACCAGGCACCCGTGCTGATCATCACAACGCCGGGCATCAGCCCCTCACAGACCACCACCCCGCACAGGCACTGGCCGCGCCGGCTGCTGACAATGACAATATCGCCGTCGGTGACGCCGCGCGCAGCGGCATCCTGCGGGTTGATCTCGATGCCTTCATGGCCGTTCACCTTGGCGCGCCGCGAATGCGATCCGGGATCGAATTGCGAGTGAAGCTTGTTCACCGGCTGCTTGCCAAGCATATGAAGCGGAAAGTCCGCAGCGGCGTTCCCAAGCCATTCATCAGGTTCGTTCCAGGTGGCATGGCCATGACAGTCGGCATAGCCGAAGGACGCCACCTTGTCCGAAAACAGCTCGATCCTGCCGCTCGGCGTGTTCAGCGGGGCCGCCTCCGGGTCAGCCCGGAAGGCCGACATCATCACCATGTCCGCTTCGCGCGGGGCGATGCGGTGATAGCCGTCACGCACCAGCTCGTCATAGTCTGGCAGCTCTGCCCCCTGCGCCAGCGCGCGCTTTTGCGATGTCGACCACAGCCATCGCAGCCAGTCTTCCGCCGAACGACCCTCCGTGAAGGCTTCCTGAATCCCCATCTTCGCGGCGATGCCGGCCAGGATGCTGTAATCATCCCGCGCTTCATCGACGGGGTCCACCGCCTTCGCCATGGCGACGATATAGGGATCCTTCGGGCTCATCCCGATATCCTCACGCTCCAGCATTGTCGTGCAGGGGAGAACAATGTCGGCGCGGCGGGTGGCGGCGTTCCAGCACCAGTCATGCATGATCACGCTGTCCGGCCTGTCCCAGGCCGCCAGCATCCTGTTCAGGTCCTGATGGTGATGGAACGGATTGCCGCCGGCCCAGTAGACAAGCCTGACATCGGGATAGCGGTAGCTGGCGCCATTATAGTCGAAGCTGCCGCCGGGATTCAGCAGCATGTCGCTGATCCGCGCCACAGGAATGAAATCGGACACCTTGTTGGCGCCCTGGGGCAGCGCGGCATAGGGCATCCTCGCGACATTGTTGCCGATCTGGTTGGAAATGCCGTAGCCGAAGCCGATGCCGCCACCCGGCAGTCCGATCTGCCCCAGCATCGCCGCCAGCGAAATCGCCGCCCAGTAGGGCTGTTCGCCAAACTGCTGACGGGTCAGCGACCAGCTGATCGAAACCATCGTGCGCTTTGACGCCATCTCACGGGCCAGATGCCGGATATCATCGGCAGCAATCCCGGTCAGGCCCTCCGCCCAGTCGGCATCCCTGGCCGTGCCGTCACTGCCGCCGTCAAGATAGGAAGCGAATTGGTCGTAGCCGGCGGTGCAGCGCGCGACAAACACCTCGTCAACCAGCCCCTCGGCACGCAGCGTGTGGCAAAGCGCCAGGATCAGGGCGGTGTCGCTGTTCGGACGGACCGGCATCCAGACCGGGTCTGCCGGCGGCTCCATGTCCAGGCGGCGCGGCGAGACATTGACGAATTTGACCCCGGCCCTGACCGCCGCCCGAAACCCTTCGCGCTGGATATGGCGGCCGGTCCCGCCATTGCCCATCTGGCCATTGGCAAGCACCAGCCCGCCAAACCCGACAAACAGCTCGCAATGGTCGGCAATGCTGGTCCAGCTTGTATGGGTCGACAACATGCCGCCGAATGTTCCCAGCACATGCGGGACAATCACCTCGGCGGCGGCATAGCTGTAGGTGTTGACCGAGCGGGTATAGCCCCCAATACAGTTCAGAAACCGGTGGATCTGGCTTTGCGCGTGATGAAACCGTCCGGCACTGGCCCAGCCATAGGAGCCGGCATAGATCGCACGGTTGCCATGCTCGGTGCGGACCCTGTCCAGCTCGGCGGCGACAAGGCGTTCAGCCTCGTCCCACCCGACCTCGACAAAGGGATCGACACCGCGCCTGCCCTTTGCCGGGCCCGGGCCATGCTCCAGCCAGCCGCGCCGCACAGCCGGTCTTCTGATGCGTGTAGGATGGTCGAGAAGATCGATGATCGGCGGACCGATCGGGGATGGATCGGGGTCCTCGGAAAACGGGCGCAATGCGGTCACACGGCCATTAACGGCCTCCACCTCATAGGTGCCCCAGTGCGTATTGGTCAGCGGCATCGGCGCGCGACTTTCGAAGTGATTGACGCGGTATGGTGGCCGGTTTCGCCCCTCCAAGGCAACCCGTCATTTATCAGGCGCGCAGATGCTTGAATTTCTTCAAATTGTGACAGAATGTCACATGTGACTGGCGCGGGGCGAGGCGCATCATGGTGTTATTCGAGTGGGTGCCATCCACCGAAGTTAGCGAAATGTCACGGGTGGTTTGTTTGCGCAGGCCCCCGTGATATTTTTGTCTGG
>JBMHCH010000119.1:0-3042 GCA_049890015.1 Puniceispirillaceae bacterium (SeqCode) | reverse complement strand
CGCAGCCGCGCGAAGAGCGACGGCCTGCCGAGCCTGCGCCTTGGCGGCGGCACACGCCGACCGCCCGACGACGAAGACAGGAGGCGCTGATGACAGCGGCGCACCCCCGGCATCAGGCCCTCCATACGCCGGTGCTGCTGCGCGAAGTCGTCACCGCACTGGCCCCGATCGACGGCGGCACCTATCTTGACGCCACCTTCGGAAATGGCGGCTACACCGCGGAAATCCTGAACGCCGCCGCCTGCGCGGTGATCGCCATCGACCGCGACCCCGACGCCATCGCCCGCGGCGCGGCGCTTGCCGGCGCCTCCGGCGGCAGGCTTACCCTGCATCAGGGCGTGTTTTCCGACATGCGCTCCATGCTTGGCGCCGACACCATGCTTGACGGCGTCGCCTTCGATCTCGGCGTCTGCTCGACGCAGCTCGACCAGCCGGAGCGCGGCTTTTCCTTCCGCTTCGACGGGCCGCTGGACATGCGCATGTCGAAAAGCGGCGACAGCGCCGCCGACGCGGTGATGACGCTTGATGAACGCGCGCTGGCGCAGATCCTGTGGGACTATGGCGAGGAGCGCGCCTCGCGCCGCATCGCCCGCGCCATCGTGCGCGCCAGAGAGGCCGCGCCGATCACCACCACCGGCGAGCTGGCGGCGATCATCCATGCGGTGATGCCGGCCCGCCGCCCGGGGCAGATCGATCCGGCAACGCGAAGCTTCCAGGCGCTGCGCATCCATATCAACCGCGAGCTTGGCGAGATCGAGGACGGGCTTGCCGCCGCCGAGGCGATGCTGAAGCCCGGCGGCATTCTGGCGGTGGTGTCGTTCCATTCGCTGGAAGACCGCATCGTCAAACGCTTCCTGACCGAACGCAGCGGGGCGAAAGCCCGCCCGTCGCGCCATCGTCCCGTTCCGGACGGCCCGCCCCCGACCTTCGAGCTGGTCACCCGCAAGCCGATCCTGCCGACCGACGGCGAGGCGAACGACAATGCCCGCGCCCGCTCGGCCAAGCTTCGCGTGGCCCGCCGCACCGACGCGCCGGCCAGCACCACAGCGCCCCTGAACACGGGAGGTTCCTGATGCGCATGATCCTTCTCGGCACCATCCTGACAGCCATTCTCGGCACCATCCTGTATCAGGTGAAGATTGGCATCGATGCCCGCGAGGCGGCGTTGCTGACGCTGGAGCGCGATATCGGCAAGACCGAGCGTGAAATCGCCGTCCTCGAAGCGGAATGGGCCTATCTGTCCCGTCCGGAGCGGGTGCTGGAGCTGTCCGACAGGCTTCTCGATATGAAGCCCATCGACACCGACCGGGTGCTTCCCATCGAGGCCATCCCCATGCGAATCCTTCCCGAATTCCAGGACCAGATCGCCGATGTCGGGGTGATCACCCTGCTGCCGCCAGAGGATGAGGCGCAAACCGGCGACATGACCCGCGAGATGACCCGCATCGCCGCCGATGCGGCGGACGGGCTTGCCGTCATCACCCGCAGACCGGAGGGAGCCCGCCAGTAATGTCCCTCGCCAACGGCATCATCAGCTTCCTTCGCGGCCTTGTGCTGCCGGCGCGCCCCGATCCGGCGCGCTCGCGGCGCATTGCCGAGGTGCGGCTCGTGGTCTCCGCTGCCTTTGTGTTGATCGTCTTCACCGCGATTGCCACCCGCCTGGTGCTGCTCTCGACACAGGAGGCGAACGCCCGCACAGCCGGGATCAATGTGCCGGGCGCCGAGCGTGGCCAGATTCTCGATCGCAACGGGCGGCTTCTGGCCACCAACCTGCCGATCACGGTGCTCCACGCCGACCCGTCGGAAATCATGGACCCGCGGGCGGCGGCGCGGGCGCTCGCCCCGCTTCTGGCGCGCCATGACGAGACCTCGCTGCGCCGCCTGCTGCCGAAGAACACCCGCTATGTCGAGCTGGACCGCAAGCTGACGCCGGCGCGGCATGCCGAAATCCTCGGCCTTGGCATTCCGGGGGTGTATTTCCGGCAGAGCCAGCTTCGCAGCTACCCCAGTGGCAAGCTTGCCGCGCATATTCTTGGTCAGGTCGACAAGGACAATAAAGGGCTGGCCGGGCTGGAAAAATCGCTTGATGCCAGACTTGCCGCCGGCGAGGACATCCGGCTTGCTCTGGATTCCGGGGTGCAGGCTGTCGTCGCGCGCGAAATCGCCAGCCAGATGGAGGCCTTCGAGGCCATCGGCGGCGCGGGCGTGATGCTCGACATCGCCAGCGGCGAGGTCATCGCCATGGTCTCGCTTCCCGATTTCAACCCGAACCATTTCGCCAGGATCGCCGATGACGCGCGCTTCAACCGCGCCACTCTCGGCCTCTACGAGATGGGGTCCACCTTCAAGGTGCTGAACACCGCCATCGCCCTTCAGGCCGGCACGACCACGCTGGACACCCGCTATGAGGTCTCGAAGCCGCTTCGCATCGCGCGCCATACCATCCGCGATTTCCATATGCATGACTGGCAGCTCAGCGTTCCGGAAATTCTCGTGCTGTCCTCGAATATCGGATCGGCACGGATGGCAGCGGAAATCGGAGCCGAAACACAGCAGGCCTTTCTTCGCCGGATGGGTCTGTTCGACAAGCCGCAGCTGGAGATTCCCGAGGTTGCGCGTCCGCTGATCCCGCGGTCCTGGCGGCAGTCGGAGATCGCCACCATTTCCTACGGCCATGGCATTGCCGTCTCGCCGCTTCATCTGGCCTCGGCGATTTCGGCGGCAAGCGGCACCGGAATGTGGGTGGAGCCGACACTTCTCCGCCGCCGCCCTGCAGAACATCTTGTCGGCACGAAGATTTTCTCCGAGGACACCACCCGCGCTGTGCGCTCGATGATGCGGCTTGTCGTGAAGCATCCGGCCGGCACGGGAAATTACGCCGAGGCAAGAGGGTATATGGTTGGCGGCAAGACCGGCACCTCTGAAAAGATCAACCCCGATGGCGGCTATCTCGAGGATCGCAACATAGCCAGCTTCGCCGCCACCTTCCCTGTGCATGACCCGCGCTATGTGCTGGTGGTGATGGTGGACGAGCCGAAGCCG
>JBMHCH010000118.1:0-5370 GCA_049890015.1 Puniceispirillaceae bacterium (SeqCode) | reverse complement strand
CGGGGCTGGTGTGCCCCTCGCGGGCGCCAAAAGGCCTGCGTGTGGTGGTCAGTCGCTGCGGCCCGGGCGGGGCGGCGGGGGGGCGGGGCGGCCGCGACGGGGGCGAGGTCGGAATCACCTTCATCGACCCGGACAGCGGCGCGGTGCTTGACGCCGCCGCGGTCGAGACCGGGCTGGCACAGCATGGCTCGATGCCGCTGCCGCCCTATATCCGACGCCCTGACGGCAGCACCGAGGCCGATGACAAGGATTATCAGACCATGTTCGCCAAGGTCCGCGGCGCGGTGGCGGCCCCGACCGCCGGCCTGCATTTCACCCCGCGCCTGTCGGCGGCGCTGGAGGCGGCCGGCATCGGCATCGCCCAGGTGACGCTTCATGTCGGGGCCGGCACCTTTCTTCCGGTGACGGTTGACGACATCGCTGATCACCGGATGCACAGCGAATGGGGCCATATCCCCGAGGATGCCGCCGCGCGTATCAACGCGGCGCGCGCCGCCGGCGGCAGGATCATCGCCGTCGGCACCACAAGCCTGCGGATCCTGGAGGCCTGTCACGCCGCGCGCGGGCACATAGAGCCCTTCGCCGCGGAGACCGATATTTTCATAACGCCCGGGCATCTTTTCGGCGCGGTGGACATGCTGATGACCAATTTCCATCTGCCGAAATCGACGCTGATGATGCTTGTCAGCGCCTTTGCCGGGATGCAGCCGATCCGCGATGCCTATGCGCACGCGCTTGACGGCGGATACCGTTTCTTTTCCTATGGCGATGCCTGTCTGCTGCGGCTTGACCCGGCGGCGCGCGACGGCGCAACGCGGAGCGACTAGCGATGCCAGCATTCGATTTCACCCTTAAGACCGCCGATGGCGCGGCCCGCCGCGGCACCGTGAAAACCGCCTGGGGCGATGTCGAGACGCCTGTCTTCATGCCGGTGGGCACCGCCGCGACGGTCAAGGGCATGATGCCGGAATCGGTGCGCGCCACCGGCGCCAGCATCATTCTGGCGAACACTTACCATCTGATGCTGCGCCCGGGGGCCGAACGCGTCGGCCGGCTTGGCGGGGTGCGCCGAATGATGGGGTGGGACGGCCCGCTTCTGACGGATTCCGGCGGGTTCCAGGTGATGTCGCTTGGCCCGCTGCGCAGCCTTGACGAGGATGGCGTGACCTTCAAGTCGCATCTTGACGGGACCAGCTACCGGCTGACCCCGGAACGCTCGACCGAGATCCAGCATCTTCTCGACGCCACCATCACCATGGCCTTTGACGAATGCACGCCGTTTCCGGCCACCGAGGAGGTGGCGGCTGACTCCATGCGGCTGTCGATGCGCTGGGCGAAACGGTCGCGCGATGCCTTTGTCCATCGTGAAGGCTATGGCCAGTTCGGCATTGTTCAGGGGTCGGTCTATCCGGAGCTCCGCGCCGAATCCGTCGCCGCGCTGGAGGAGATCGGCTTCGAGGGCTATGCCATCGGCGGGCTGGCTGTCGGCGAGGGGCAGGAGGCGATGTTCGAGACACTGGAGGTCACCACGCCGCTGATGCGGGCCGACCGGCCACGCTATCTGATGGGGGTCGGCAAGCCAGCCGATCTTGTCGGCGGGGTGGCGCGCGGCGTCGACATGTTCGATTGCGTGATGCCGACGCGGTCCGGCCGGACCGGGCAGGGTTTTACCCGCCGCGGGCCGATCAATATCAAGAATGCCCGCCACGCCGAGGATCCGCGCCCGATCGACGCCGAATGCGGATGTCCGGCCTGTACGCGGTTCTCGCGCGCCTATCTTCACCATCTGTTCAAGGCCGATGAAGTGCTGTCGCTGATGCTTCTGAGCTGGCACAACATCCAGTATTATCAGGATCTGATGGCCGGCATGCGGGCCGCCATCGAGGCCGGCGGATTCGCCGATTTCGAGGCTGATTTCCATGCAAAGCAGGCGCTTGGCGACATCGAGCCGGCCGGGTGATGGCGGCGGCCGGCGAGAAGCTCCGCCGCTGGCTTTACGCTGCCGCAGCACAGGCCGGGTTCGCCGGCGTCCACATCACCGCCGCTACCCTGCCGGAAGAGGTCGCCGGCCGGCTCAACGCCTTCATCGCCAGCGGCCATCAGGGCGATATGGACTGGCTGGCGGACACCGCCGCCCGCCGCGCCAGCCCGCGGGCCATGTGGCCGGAGGCGCGAAGCGCCATCATCCTGACGATGAATTACGGGCCGGACCATGACCCGATGGACAATCTGGCGGCGGCGTCTCGCGGCAATGTCTCGGTCTATGCGCGGGGGCGCGACTATCACGAGGTGATCAAAGGCCGCCTGAAACAGCTTGCCGGGCAGTTCGCCTCGAGAAGCGGCGCGGATGTGAAGGTGTTTGTCGATACGGCGCCGCTGATGGAAAAGCCGCTGGCGGCGCAGGCCGGGGCCGGCTGGCAGGGCAAACACACCAATCTTGTGTCGCGTGCGCACGGCTCCTGGCTGTTTCTCGGCACCATCCTGACAGATGCCGAACTGCCGCCTGACAGCGCTGAGAGCGACCATTGCGGGTCCTGCACCCGCTGTCTTGATATCTGCCCGACCAGGGCGTTTCCGGCGCCCTACCAGCTCGATGCGCGGCGCTGCATCTCCTATCTGACGATCGAGCATAAGGGCCAGATCCCGGTCGAATTCCGCGCCGCCATGGGCAACCGGATCTTTGGATGTGATGACTGCCTTGCGGTCTGTCCCTGGAACAAATACGCGGCCCGCGCCGCCGAGGCGAAATTCCATGGCCCCGGGGCGATGCCGGCCTTGTCAGAGCTGCTGGCGCTGGATGATGCCGCTTTCAGGAAGATGTTCGCCGGCAGCCCGGTGCGCCGCGCCGGTCATGAGCGCTTTCTGCGCAATGTCCTGGTGGCGGCTGGCAACAGCGGCGATGCCGGGCTGGTGCCGGCGGTGGAGGCGCTGCTGGCGCATCGCAGCCCGCTGGTGCGCGGCATGGCCGTCTGGGCGCTGCGGCAGCTTCTGGATGAGGAGAGCTTGCGGGCGCTGCGCGCCACCCTTGCCCCGCATGAGGGCGAGGCGACGGTCCTTGGCGAGTGGGGCTGATCTGCGTCCGCGTCGGCACCCGGGTCGATTGCGAAAGACTCAAAAAAACGGCGCCCGAAAGCGCCGTCAAGGGAGGTCCCCGGACCCTGCCCGGGGACCACAATATTTGTGACGCCTAGTTGCCCGGATAGCCGCGCTCGCCATGTTCGGCAAGGTCGAGCCCGTCAACCTCGGTCTGCTCGTCGACGCGAAGGCCGGTGACAGCTTTTGCAATCATCAGGATGATGGCGCTGACCACAAGCGTCCAGACGACGGTGATCGCCACCGAGGACAGCTGTACCATGAACTGCGAGAAGGCGGTGACGCCGTCGGCAAGGCCAAGGCCGCCGAAGCCCGGCAGCGCCAGAAACGCCACTAGCAGACTGCCGATGATGCCGCCGACACCATGCACGGCGAAGACGTCGAGCGAGTCGTCGATCTGCAGCTTGCCGCGGATGATGTCCACCGCGATGTAGCAGCCAAAGCCGCCGGCAAGGCCGAGGATCAGGCCGCCGGGCACGCCGATGAAGCCGGAGGCAGGGGTCACGGTCGCCAGGCCCGCCACCATGCCGGTGACAATGCCGACAAGCGACGGACGCCCGAACCGCATCCATTCAATGCCCATCCACACCAGCGAGGCGGTCGCCGCCGCGATATGGGTGACCAGAAGCGCCATGCCGGCACCGCCGCCGGCGCCAAGCGCCGAGCCGCCATTGAAGCCGAACCAGCCGACCCACAGCATGCTGGCGCCGATCATGGTCAGCGCCGGGCTGTGCGGCGGAATCTGGCTTTGCTGGAAATGACGGCGCCTGCCGACCATCACCGCGCAGACAAGGGCGGCCGTGCCAGCTGTGGCGTGAACCACGATGCCGCCGGCGAAATCCATCACGCCCCATCCGGCCATGATGCCGCCGCCCCAGACCCAGTGGGTTACCGGGGCGTAGACAAACAGAAGCCACAGCGCCGAGAAGATCAGCACGGCGGCGAATTTCATCCGCTCGACATAGGCGCCGATGACAAGCGCCGGGGTGATGATGGCAAAGGTCATCTGGAAGGCCGCGAACAGCGATTCCGGAATGGTGCCGGACATGCTGTCGATGCCGATACCGCCAAGGAACATGTTGTCGAGATTGCCGAACCAGGCCCCGTCACCGGAGAAGGCCAGCGAGTAACCGGCGACAACCCACAGCACCGACATCAGACAGGCGATGGCGAAATGATGCATCAGCACCGAGACGATGTTCTTCGACTGCACGAGCCCGGCATAGAACAGGGCAAGACCCGGCAGGGTCATGAACAGAACAAGCGCTGTGGCCGACAGGATCCAGGCGGTATCGCCGGTATCAAGGCCATCGGCGGCAAGGGCGGGAAGGGCCGACAGGCCGACAAGGCCAGCCGCCGCCACCGCCCGCAGGGCAAAACGAAACATTATTCAGGTCCTCCGTGTCCGGCAGCGCGCATCTGTCCCCACAGGCCGCTCTGCCAAAGCTGTGTGTCATGATGGTGGGTGCCATCGGCATGGACGGTGAATCAAGCAAAATGCCTTCGATAAAGGCATCTATATTCGGCTATGCTGATTAAACTGGCGAAATGCCTAAAATATAGGCTGAAAGCCATATTGTTCCGGGCAAGCTGACGGGACCCGCGACCGAGGCGTCTGCTTTGCTCTTTACAGGGTCGGTGAAGGCGGCATCATCATCATGCAGGTGCGCGGACACCGGGTGAGCAGGCGGGGGCGGGGCAATGACAAGGATCAGCAGGGTCGAGCTGCACCAGTTCCGGTTCGAGGCGGTCAATCTAGGCTTCAGCGCCAATACAAGCTCCATCGGGGGGCCGCCCTCCCGCAGGGGGGCGCGCGCCGCGATCACCAAATACGCTGTCCAGCTGATCACCGAGGATGGCTGCGAAGGCCGCTATGTCCTGAACTGGGGGGCGTCGCCCTCGGTCTATGGCCAGATGCAGATGCTGGCGCCGATGCTGATCGGCCAGCATGCCGAGGAGCGGACCGGAATCTATGAGACGCTGAAGCGTGAGGCGCGGCAGTTCGACCATATGGGGCATGGGCCGCTGGATATCGCCCTCTGGGACTGGCAGGGGCGGGCGCTTGGCTGTTCGCTGGCCACGCTGCTGGGAAGCCACCGCAAGCGTCTGCCGGCCTATGCCAGCACCTATCATGGCGATCGCGACGGCGGCCTGGACAGCATCGAGGCCTTTGGCGAGTTCGCGCTGCAATGCAGGGAGATGGGGTACCGCGCCTTCAAGATCCATGGCTGGCATGACGGCGACGCGCGCGAGGAGGCGGCGCTTGTGCTTCATGTG
>JBMHCH010000117.1:0-49206 GCA_049890015.1 Puniceispirillaceae bacterium (SeqCode) | reverse complement strand
CGACAGCCACCTCGCCCTGAAGCGCGGGACTGGCATCGGCATCACTGTGCGGTGCCGGCTTGCCGCTGGCGCGGTCCAGCACCATCGGCGTGCCCTCGTCATCGCGAAGGAACAGCCCGTCATTCGCCGCGCCCGGGTTGCGGATCACAAGCCAGGGGGCGTTGGTGTAGCGCACGAGATAGTCGATATCGATCTTGCCGGCGCGCATCAGCTCGCGCACCAGCGCCAGGATCAGCAGCCCGTCGGTGCCGGGGGTGACCCCGTACCAGTCATCCGAGATGGCGGCATAGCCGGTCTGCACCGGGTTCACCGAAATCACGCGCGCACCGCGGGTCTTCAGCTTGCCAAGGCCGATCTTGATGGGGTTGGAATCATGATCCTCGGCAACGCCGAACAGCACGAACAGTTTCGTCAGGTCCCAGTCCGGCGAGCCGAACTCCCAGAAGGCGCCGCCAAGCGTGTAGATTCCGCCAGCCGCCATATTCACCGAGCAGAAGCCGCCATGCGCGGCGAAATTCGGGGTGCCGAACTGCTGCGCCCACCACCCGGTCAGAGCCTGCGACTGGTCGCGGCCGGTGAAGAAGGCCAGCTTTTTCGGATCTTCCTTGCGGATCGGGGCCAGCCAGTCCGTCGCTGTCTGCAGCGCCTCGTCCCAGCTGATCGGCTCGAACTGGCCGGAGCCGCGCGGGCCGACCCGCTTCATCGGCGATGTCAGGCGCGCCGGCGAGTAATGCTGCATGATGCCAGCGGACCCCTTGGCGCAGAGCACGCCCTGGTTCACCGGATGGTCGCGATTGCCCTCGATATAGCGGATCCTGCCATCGCGAAGATGCACATTGATGCCGCAGCGGCAGGCGCACATGTAGCATGTCGTCTGACGGACCTCGTCACTGACCTGCGGCGCTGTATCGACCTTCGGTTCGACGCTCATTCCTGTTCCTCCTGGCCAGCTATGGCGGCCAAAGCTAGTGATGCCAGACGCGCGGCTGGCGGGTCTGACCGGCTTGTCAGCATGATCGGCACCGAACCGCCGATGACGACACCGGCGGCAAGACCGCCGGCGCAGTAGGCCAGCGCCTTGAATAACACATTGCCGGAGACGATGTCAGGCACGACCAGTGCGTCGGCTTGTCCTGCCACAGCCCCGACATGGCTGTCCGGCGACACGCCTTTGATGGCGGCTGACCCAGGCGACATCGCCAGATCGAACGACAGCGGGCCGGCATAGGCGGCGTGCGGATCGGCGGCACCGGCGGCGGTGGCGATCTCGGCCGCCTCGATGCTGGACGGCATCGCCTCGAGCTGCGATTCCGTGGCCGACAGCACCGCGATACGCGGATGCGCCGTCCCCATCCGTCGCAGCAGCGCTGCCATGGCAAGCGCCGCTTCGGTGCGGGTTCCCACATCGGGCGCGATATTCACCGCCGCGTCGCTGATCAGAAGAGGCTTTCCGCCGCCCGGGGGAATCATTGCGAAGATATGGACAAGACGTTTGTCGGTGCGGATGCCGGAGGTGCGCCGCACGATCTTTCCCATGAAGACGTCAGTATGGAGCTGGCCCTTGATCAGCCCCCGTGCGCTGCCATCCTGGACCGCGGCGACGGCAGCGTCGATCGCGCCCTGCTCGCCGTCAGTGTCAATCAGCTCGGCACCGGCAAGATCCCATCCGATCGCGGCGGCGTCGGCCCGCATGCGGTCCTCCTCGCCAAACAGAAGCGGTCGTGCCAGCCCCAAGGCGACAGCGTCACGCGCTGTTTCCAGAAGCGGTGCGCCAATGGCCCGCACAAAGGCGATCGGGCGCGGCGATGATGCCGTTGCAAGCGCCAGGAAATCTGGCGGGCACTGTTCATCGGATTCCTGCAGGAACGGGCTGTGCCGCGCCTGGTCTGACCTACTCATAAACGGGATCCCCCAAAACCGCGCTGACCAGCGCGCGCCTAAACTGCGTCCTCGCCGCGCCGCTGTCAATTCTCGCGGCGAAGTTCTTCTACCGCGGCGGCAAGTCTGGCGATACCCTCTTCGATCCGCGCCTCCGGGATCGAGGAATAGGCAAGGCGGAAGTAGTTCAGCCGCGGATCATCCTGGCGGAAGAACGCATCACCCGGCTCGATCAGGACACCGGCCTCGGCGGCGCGCTCGGCCAGGCGGCGCGCGTCAAGCCATTCCGGCCCCTGGACCCAGAAGCTTGTTCCGCCGAAATGCGATGCCGTCTGCGTGAACAGCTGGTGGCGGTCAAGAGCCTGCTGCAGGGCCATGCGTCGTCCGGCAAGATGCCGGCGAAGCCGCCTGATCTGCGCATCGTAATGCCCAAGAGCCATGAAATAGGCCAGCGTCCTTTGCGCATGACCCGGCGGATGGCGCAGGATCAGGTGGCGCAGCGCCCGCGCCTCGTCGATGAGCGGCTCCGGCGCCACTAGATAGCCAAGCCGAAGTCCCGGAAACACCGATTTCGACAGGCTGCCAACATAGATCACACGCCCGTCACGATCCTGGGATTTCAGCGCCGGAGTCGCGGACTCCAGAAAATTCATCTCGAATTCATAATCATCCTCCACCACCAGAAAATCATGCTTTCCCGCAAGGTCCAGCAGCGCACGGCGGCGTTCTGCCGGCATTGTGTGCGTTGTCGGGCACTGGTGGCTTGGCGTGATGAAGACAGCATCGGTTTCGGCAAGCACCGATTCGTCGAGAACAAGTCCGCCACTATCGACCGGCAGCCCGGTGATATGGCTGGTGCGCTGTTGCAGGATGTCCCTCAGATCGGGATAGACGGGATCCTCGATCACCACCCGCCGCTCCGGCGAGACGAGAAGCTGGGCCACAAGATACAGCGCATTCTGCGCGCCAAGCGTCACGAGAATCTGTTCCGGACGGGCGGTGATGCCGCGCCGCGGCAGACTTCGCGAGCAGATGTAGTTGACCAGCATCGGATCGTCGCTGAGACCGAAATCACCGACCATCCTGCCGAAATTGCGCATGCCAAGCGCCTGTCGGGCGCAATCCCGCCAGGCGGTATGCGAGAACAGCTCGTCATCAACCTGCCCATAGACGAAAGGATAGGGATATTCACGCCAGTTCAACGGTTTGCGCACAGGCCGGATGTCACGGCAGGAGCTGACAAGCTTGTCATGCCAATCGATGCTGCCGGCGCTGTCACCGCCTCCCCCGTCCGGCGGCGCGACCGCAAGCCGTCCGACTGGCGCATCGCTGCTGACGACATATCCCGACCGTTCCCGCGGTTCGATATATCCGGTATCGATCAGCGCCTGATAGGCAAGCACCACGGTGTTGCGTGACACGCCAAGCTGATCCGCCAGCGCCCGACTCGACGGCAGCTTGTCTCCGGGAAGAATGGCCCGTGACAGGATCGCCTCGACAACCGACTGCCTGATCTGCGATTGCAGGCTGCCCTCGGCGCGCGCATCAAGGGTGATGATCAGATGGTCTAGCATATGGCCCTCGTCATGCAGGATCCCGGAACCAACAACATCCGCGATCCGACAACACCAGCGCAGGCCTGGCGGAGGGGAAACTGGCACCAGCATATCACTGATCTGGTTCTATAGCCTGCCGGGAGGGCTGTCTAGCGTGACGTCAGACATGCCACCATCGGTCGCAGGACGGCACCACGCCGCCCGGCCTAGACTGACAAGGCATCAGACTGGCGTGACAGTTGACAGCATCATCACATCAAGACGGCGCGGTGCCACGACCGGCCGCATCAGACACCGAAGGAGACAGGGATGTCCTACGACGTGAACTCGCTTGAAGCGCATTGGATGCCATTTTCCGCAAACCGCGATTTCAAGAAGAACCCCCGCATCGTCGTCAAGTCCGAAGGCATGTATATGTGGGACTATAAGGGCGGCCAGATCATCGACGGCTCCTCTGCCCTGTTCTGCACGCCGGCAGGCCATGGCCGCCGCGAGATCGCCGAGGCGGTCTACAACCAGATGCTGAACAATGACTACGCGCCGCACTTCCAGCTTGGTCATCCCGGCTCCTTCGAGCTTGCCGAGCGCGTCTGCCGGATGCTTCCCGATGAATTCAACCACATGTTCTTCACCAATTCCGGGTCGGAATCGATCGACACGGCGATCAAGATCATCCTGGCCTACCAGCGGGCCCGCGGCCAGGCGCAGCGCAACCGTCTGATCAGCCGCGAGCGCGCCTATCACGGCGTGAATATGGGCGGTGTCTCGCTTGCCGGCATGGTCCGCAACCGCGAGACTTTCGGCCTGACGCTGCCGAACATCTCGATGATCCGCCACACCTGGACCGAGGAGCAGCGCTTCTCCAAGGGGCAGCCGAAGACAGGCGCCGAACTAGCCATGGATCTCGAGCGCATCGCCGAGAATCTGGGCGGCGGCACCCTTGCGGCCGTATTCATCGAGCCCGTCGCCGGATCAACCGGCACGCTGGTCCCGCCGGAAGGCTATCTGCAGAAGGTTCGTGAGATCTGCGACAAGCACGGCATGCTGCTGGTATTTGACGAGGTGATCACCGGGTTCGGCCGCATGGGCACGCCCTTTGCGACGCAGAAATTCGACGTGAAGCCAGACATCATCACCATGGCAAAGGCGATCACCAACGGCGCGATCCCGATGGGCGCCGTGGCCGTCACCGACGAGATCTACGACACAGTGACCAATGCCTCGCCGGAAGGCGCCATCGAATTCTTCCATGGCTACACCTATTCGGCTCATCCGGCCGCCTGCGCCGCCGGCATCGCCACGCAGAAGCTGTATGAGAGCGAGGGCCTGTTCGAGAACGCCGCAAACCTGGAGGAGTACTTCCTTGATGCGGTCTACAGCCTGAAGGACCATCCCATGATCGTCGACATCCGCGGCATCGGCATGATGGCCGGCGTCGAGGTGGCCTCCGACGGCGTCCCCGGACATCGCGGCGGCGAAATGCAGAAGGCGATGTTCTGGAACGGGCTTCATGTGAAATGGACCGGCGACAACGCCATCATCGCCCCGGCCTTTGTCGCCGAGCGCAAGCATATTGACGAGATTGTCGACAAATTCCGCAAGACCCTTGATGATATGATGTAGGAACAGGCTGGCGGCCACCATCCGTGATGGCCGCCGGCGTTTTTACCGTCGGCCTATTCGCCGTCAGCGTTATTCAGGGGACGTATCACCATGGCCGGACTGGCAGTCAGCGGCGGCGGCATCGCCGGTCTTGCAGCGGCATTGGCAGCCTCGAGGGCCGGCCATGACGTGACCCTGTTCAGCGGCAGCGCATCGCCGGCCCTGACGGGCGGCGTGCAGATCGCCCCGAATGGATGGGCTGCTCTTGATTCCCTCGGGCTTGGCGGGGAGGCGCGCGCCGCATCCCTCCGCCTCAACGATATCACGGTGCGCTCGCTCGACAGCGCCGTCACCCTGATCAGGCTTCCTCTCGACGCTCCTTACGCCAGTTTCGACCGCGCCGCCCTCGCCGGAATATTCGAATCCGCGCTGCAGGCCGCGCCGGGGATCACCCGCCATGCCGCCAATCTGGACCATATCCATCAGCAGCAGACCAGCCTCACCCTGATTGCCGACGACGGCGCAAGCCACAGCCTTGACGGGCTGATCGCTGCCGATGGCGGTAATGGCAAGGGTCGGCGTCATGTTGGCTCGAATGGCGGCGTCGGCCTCTCGACGGTGAAAGTTGCCATGCGCGCGCTGGTTCCGCTGGACAGCCTGCCGGCCCATTTCGCGCTGCCAAGCAGCAACCTGTGGCTGGGACGCGGGGTGCATGTGGTGCACTACCCGATCGGCGCCATGCTGAACCTCGTGATCACGATTCCAGCGGCGCGAATCGTCGAGGGATGGCAGCGGCAGGTGATTCCGGCCAGCTCGCCGCTGGCGGTGCTGACCGATGGCGCCATCAACTGGGTTCGAACACCACTCTCCATGGCCGGGGCGGCAACCTGCTGGCGGCGCGGACGGGTCGTGCTGGCGGGCGATGCCGCGCACAGCATGCCACCGCATCTGGCACAGGGTGCCGGCCAGGGGCTTCAGGACGCGGCAAGCCTGTCGCGTCATCTTGCCGGCACCGACGATATCGAGACAGCCTTTGCCAGCTACGCCCGCGAGCGCGCAGGGGACGTGTCGCGCATTGTCCAGAAGGCCGATATCTCAGGCAAGATCATGGGATTGTCGGGGCCTGCAGCGCATCTTCGCGACGCCGCGCTCAGCCTTGGCGGGCCGCGGCTCATGCAGAGCTGGCTTGCCGAGGTCTGGGCCGCCGATCCGGCACTTGCATGACCGGCGTGGGCTGAACCGGACTCAGGCGAGGCCGCAGCTCCGCAACCGGCTCTCGAAATCCTCTCGGTTGATATAGGCGCCCGCCATCTTCCGCTGGCCGCGGAACGCGCCGCGCCCATGCAGAACGCGCCAGTTGTCGAAGACAAGCATGTCGCCGGGTTGCAGCGTGTAGCGCCACTGCATCGCCGGATTATTCGCCATCGCGTCGAAGGCCCGGATGCCTGCATAAAGAGCGCGCATGTCGTCATCGGCAAGCCGCACCGTGTCGCGGTCGTAATTATTGAAGCTGACCTGGGCCAGCGCGCCGCTATCGTCAAGCCGCAGTATAGGGCGGCGGGCGCGAAGCTCGACACCGTCGCCCTTGTAAAGCCCGGTCACCCCGATCCGCGTCAGGTCGGCATGGATCTGCGGCTGACTTGACCGCAGTTCGGACGCGATCCGCGCGCCGTCGACCATGATGGATTCGCCGCCCTCGGCATTGTAATCGACGCACAGAAGCAGCTGCACGCCCGGCGCGTCATGGCTGTAGGTGCCGTCGGTGTGGGGACGAAGCTCCTTCGGCGTATAGGCCGAGTCGGCCATCCCCTCATTCGCCTCGAACTCGAACAGCCCGCCGAAGATTGTCTGGCGGACATAGCCGATGGAATCGGCGACCTGCTGGACAGCGTCAAGACCGCGCGGGCAATCGGTCAGCACCGCAAAGCCGTGCGCCAGCAGCCGCTGCATGAGCGGCGCCACGCCATCCGGCCCCGCCAGCTCCTGATAGGCGAGACGGACCGCCTGCGGATCAAGGCTCGCGCCGTCCCAGGGCGTCGCGGCCGGGAGCCGCATCGGATCGGCAGCGGCGCAGAAGGCGCTCAGGAACTCCTCCTGGTAATGCGCCTCTATCGCAAGGTCGGGCCAGTCGAGAATCAGCGCCGCCCCATCGTCGCTGAGGCGTGCCGCGGTCGGGCGGATCATCGGGTCCACGCCAGCCGTGAACAGCTCGCGCTGGTGGCTTCGGGAATCATAGCTCTCCGGGTCGCGGGCATTGTCGCGAAGCCAGAAATAGTCGAACCGCGCGGCGGCGGCGCCTTTGATTGACAGCGACAGCATATCGTCGCCAAGAACCAGATCTTTCAACATCACAGCACTCCTTAACCCTGTCAGACCTTACCGCCAGCAGCGATGCCGGACAAGCATCGCCACGCTTGGAAACGCCCGCGCGCGATGGTACCGTCCGGCACGATGACAACGCGCAGGAGCCGTGCCGGACATGCCCCGTCTTCAGGAAGAGATGAAGAGTGCCCTGTGCCGGCTTGGCGGTGCCAACGGGCCGGGATTTGTCATCGCGGCGCTGTATAAATTTACCGACCTTCCCGACCATCGCGACCTTCAGCCACGATTGCAGGAACTGTGCGACGCGCATGGGGTTCACGGCACCCTGCTTCTGGCGGATGAAGGCATCAACGGCACCGTCTGCGCGCCGCCCGCCGGCATGGCCGCGGTCCTTGACTGGATCGAGGCTGACGACCGATTTGACGGGCTGTCACTGAAATTCTCGGTGGCGCCAAAACAGGCCTTCCTGCGGATGAAGGTGCGGCTGAAAAAGGAAATCGTCACCATGGGCCGTCCCGAGATCAGCCCGGCGCGCGCCACCGGCACCTATGTCGAGCCGGAAGACTGGAACCGGCTGGTCGAGGATCCCGATGTGATGGTGATCGACACCCGCAACGCCTATGAAACCGCAATCGGAAGCTTTTCCGGCGCGGTCGACCCGCAGACTGACAGCTTTCGCGAGTTTCCGGACTGGGCGCAGAGCCTTGCCGACGCCGAGGACCGGCCGAAGAAGCTGGCGATGTTCTGCACCGGCGGGATCCGCTGCGAGAAGGCCAGCGCCCTGATGCAGCAGATGGGGTTTGACGAGGTCTATCACCTGAAGGGCGGCATCCTGAAATATCTTGAAGATGTGCCGGCAGAGGAGAGTCGCTGGCAGGGAGAGTGCTTCGTCTTTGACGGCCGCGTCGCTGTCGATCACGCGCTGCGCCCTGGAAGCTACGACATGTGCCATGCCTGCCGCATGCCGCTGTCCGAAGAGGACAAGACCCATTCAGCCTACAGCCCCGGCGTCAGCTGCCACCATTGCATCGGACGCCATGACGCGGACAGCAGGTCGCGCTTTGCCGAGAGGCAGAAACAGATCGCTTTGGCGCGTCAGCGCGGCGAGGACCATTTGGGGGCCGGTCCGCGCGGCCGTACAGGTGGCAAGCAGGGCGGCTAGAGGTCGCCGCGTCCATGCGGCGCGTCAAAGTCCAGATCAGGCCCCACCGGCACGATGCCGGTCGGGTTGATGGTACGGTGGCTGGCATAGTAATGCTGCTTGATATGCGGCATCACCACCGTCGCGGCGATACCCGGCATCTGGTAGAGCTCGCGCATATAGCCTGACAGCGCCGGATAGTCATCAATCCGGCGGATGTTGCATTTGAAATGCCCCACATAGACGGCGTCGAAACGGATCAGCGTGGTGAAAAAACGCCAGTCCGCCTCGGTGATGCTATCCCCCATCAGATAGCGGCGCGTGGACAGCCGTTCCTCCATCCGGTCGAGCGCGTCGAACAGCCCGGTCACCGATTCTTCATACGCCTCGGGGGTGGTGGCAAAGCCGCTGCGATACACGCCGTTATTTATGTTGGCGTAGATGTCGGCGTTGACCTCCTCGATGGCGTCGCGCATCCCGGCCGGCCAGTAATCGTCGCTGTTGCCGGTCAGCCCGTCGAAGGCGCTGTTGAACATGCGGATGATTTCCGACGACTCGTTCGAGACGATGCAGCCATTCTGCTTGTCCCACAGCACCGGCACCGTCACCCGCCCGGTGGCGTCCGGCTGACTGCGGGTATAGACCTGATGCATGAAAGCGCTGTCATGAAGCGCATCGCCATTGGCGCCATGATCATCCGTTTCGAAAGTCCAGCCGTCATCAAGCATCAGCGGATGCACCACCGATACCGATATATGCGGCTCGAGCCCCTTCAGATGGCGGAAGATCAGCGTGCGGTGGGCCCAGGGACAGGCATAGGACACATAGAGATGATAGCGACCGCTTTCCGCGGCAAACCCGCCCTCCCCCGAGGGACCCGCGCTGCCGTCGGCGGTGATCCAGTTGCGGAACCGTGCCGTGTCACGAACGAAATGGCCTCCGCTTGCCTTCGTGTCATACCATTCGCTCGACCAGCGGCCTTCGATCATCTGTCCCATGGTTGCGTGCCTTTCAGCCCTTGGCGGCGGCGCGGATGGCGTCGATATTGATGCGGTATCCAGCTTCGCCATCACCGCTGAAAATGGCCGAGCCGGCCACAAGGGCGGTGGCCCCGGCGGCGGCAACCTGACCTGCTGTTTCCAGATTTATCCCGCCATCGACCTCGATGGTGATATCGCGCCCGGCAATCATCTCGCGGATGGTCGCGATTTTCTCCAGCATCTGCGCAATGAAGGACTGGCCGCCAAAGCCGGGGTTCACTGTCATCACCAGAACAAGGTCGAGCCTGTCCAGGACATGGCGGATGACACCGGCCGGGGTGTGCGGATTGAGCGAGACGCCGGCGCGGCATCCCAGCTCGCGAATGCGGGACAGGGTCCGGTCCAGATGCGGGCAGGCCTCGGCATGGACGGTGATGATCTCGGCACCGGCACCGGCATAGGCATCCAGCAGCGCATCCGGGTTCGAGACCATCAGATGCGCGTCGAACGTCTTGCCGGTCACCTGTCGCAGCGCGGCAATCACGGGCGGGCCGAAGGTCAGGTTGGGAACGAAATGCCCGTCCATCACATCGAGATGGATCCAGTCGGCCCCGGCCCGGTCAACCGCCGCCACCTCTTCGCCAAGCCGCGCGAAATCGCAGGCAAGAATGGATGGGGCGATAATAATGCTGTCGGACATGTGGCCCTCCGCGAAAGCTGCTGGTCGGCGCGTGAGTGCTAGATAACGGCCAATGCGGCAAAACTCAACAGCCAGCTTTGCCGAGCGCCGGCACAACAGGTGACTGAATTGCCGCAGGGACTACCTGTCCGGCATGTTTTTCCGCTATACTCTGGCTTTCCGTGAAATACCGCCGGAGGATTGCGCCATGGAAGGCATGGTCACGACAACGACGAAGCCCGTTTTTTCCTGGGAGGACCCGCTGTTCCTCGACCAGCAGCTCAGCGATGACGAGCGCATGGTCCGCGACAGCGCCCGCCAGTTTGCGCGCGATGTGCTGCTGCCCCGCGTGATCGGCGATTACCGCGACGAGACCTTCGATCCCTCGGTGATGCGCCAGATGGGCGAGCTTGGCCTTCTCGGCCCGACCATTCCCGAGGAATATGGCGGAGCCGGCGTCAACCATGTGGCCTACGGGCTGGCGGCCTATGAGATCGAGGCCATTGATTCCGGCTACCGTTCGGCAATGTCGGTGCAATCCTCGCTGGTGATGCACCCGATCCACGCCTTCGGCACCGAGGATCAGAAACGAAACTTCCTGCCCCGCCTCGCCACCGGCGAGATGATCGGCTGTTTCGGCCTGACAGAGCCGGATTACGGGTCCGACCCGGGGGGCATGGTCACCAAGGCGGTGAAGGTCGATGGCGGCTATCACCTGAGCGGCGCGAAGATGTGGATCTCGAACGCCCCCATCGCCGATATCGCTGTTGTCTGGGCCAAGCTTGACGGCGTGATCCGCGGGTTCATCGTCGAGCGCGAAACCGCCGGACCCGGCTTCAGCACGCCGAAGATCGAAGGCAAGCTGTCGCTTCGCGCGTCGGTCACCGGATCGATCCAGATGGACAATGCCTTTGTTTCTGAGGGCAACATCTTTCCCGAAGTGAAAGGCCTTAAGGGGCCGTTCTCTTGCCTGAACAAGGCGCGCTATGGCATTGCCTGGGGAACGCTTGGCGCGGCGCAGTTCTGTTATGACGCGGCGCGGAGCTACACCCTCGACCGCAAGCAGTTCGACCGTCCGCTTGCCGGCAACCAGCTGATCCAGCTGAAGCTTGCCGACATGCATTCCGAGATCAATATCGGTCTCCAGGCCTGTCTTCGCGTCGGCCGGCTTCTCGACGCCGGCAACTGCCCGCCGGAGAACATCTCCCTGGTGAAGCGCAACAGCTGCGGAAAGGCGCTGGATATCGCCCGCAAGTCGCGCGACATGCATGGCGGCAACGGCATCGCCGAGGAATATCACATCATGCGTCACATGATGAATCTCGAGACGGTGAACACCTATGAGGGAACGCACGACGTCCATGCGCTGATTCTCGGTCGCGCCATCACCGGCATCCAGGCCTTCACCGGCTAGGCAGGATGGCCGACGTGTCCGGTGCCCTGTCGCATCTGCGGGTGCTTGATCTGTCGCGCATCCTGGCCGGCCCCTGGGCCACGCAGATGCTTGGCGATCTCGGGGCCGACATCATCAAGGTCGAGCGCCCGGTCACCGGCGACGACACCCGCAGCTGGGGACCGCCCTTTGTCGACGGGATGACGGGCGATGCCGCCATGGACGCCGCGGCGCGGTCAGCCTATTTCTGCTCGGTCAACCGCAACAAGCGTTCGCTCGCCATCGACATCACCACGGCGGAAGGGGCGGACATCCTGCGCCGGCTGGTGCGCGAGTCCGATGTCCTGGTGGAGAATTTCAAGGTTGGCGGGCTTGCCAAATACGGGCTGGATTACGACTCGCTCAGCGCCATAAACCCGCGGCTTGTCTATTGCTCGATCACCGGGTTCGGCCAGGATGGGCCGGATGCGGGGCGCGCCGGCTATGACTTCATGATCCAGGGCATGGGCGGGCTGATGAGCGTCACCGGCGAGGCGGACGGCATGCCGATGAAGATCGGCGTCGCGCTTGTCGATGTGCTGACCGGCACCAACGCCGCCACGGCCATTCTGGCGGCGGTGATGCATGCCGCGCGCACCGGCAGCGGCCAGCATATCGATATGAGCCTGTTCGATGTCAGCGTCGCCAGCCTGGCAAACCAGGCGCTTAACTATCTTGTCTCAGGCACCGCGCCGGGCCGGCTTGGCAATGCGCACCCGAACATTGTCCCCTATCAGGCTTTCGCCACGGCGGACGGCCATGTCATCCTCGCTGTCGGCAATGATTCGCAGTTCCGGAAATTCTGCGGCATCGCCGGCCTCGCCGGCCTTGCCGATGATCCGGATTACGCCACCAACAAGGCGCGGGTGACAAACAGGCAGATGCTGATACCGCTGATCGAGACAGCGATGGCAAAGCAGACAACAGCCTGGTGGCTGACCGCGCTGGCCAGCGCCGGCGTTCCCGCGGGACCGATCAACACGATCGATGCGGTGCTGGATGAGCCGCAGGCGCGTCACCGCGGGCTGACTGGCCGGATTCCCGACGATCTGAACGGCACCATCCCGACGGTGACAAGCCCGATGCGGCTGTCAGCGACGCCGCCGCGGGCCGAATTGCCGCCACCGCGGCTTGGCGCGCACAGCCGCGAAGTGCTGCAAGAGGTGCTGGGCCTTGACGCGGCGCAGATCGACCGGCTGGCAGACGCCGGGGTCATCGCAACGCCGGCCTAGCTGCCGGAAGCGCCGAACAGCCGGCGAAGCTGCGCCGGCTCGACAATCACCGCCGCCACACCGCCAATGACGATCGCGCCGCCAAGCATGACGCGCGGATCGGGTGTCTCGCCAAGAAAGGTGACCGCCCCCAGAATGGTCGATACAGGAAGAAGCAGAAGAACCGGCATCACCATCGGCACCGGATATTTCGACAACAGGAAGAACCACGCCGAATAGCCGACCACCGTCATCACGATGCCGAGATAGAGCACCGTCCACCAGGCGAAGGCCGGGGCCGCCATCAGGGCCGGCAACGGATTGCCCTCGATCACCACCGAGGCAAGAAGCATCTGCGGCGCGGCGATCATGCCGATCCAGGCTGTCAGCTGGAACCCGCTCAGGGCGTCGCCAAGCCTGCGCACCATCACCTGGCCGATGGCCCAGAACAGGCATCCCGACAGGATCAGCGCCACGCCAAGCATCTGACCGGCAAGCGAGGGGGCGCCGACGATGGTGACAATGCCGGCAAGCGCGACGCAGGTGCCGGCCAACTGGCGGCTTGTCGGCATTTCCTTCAGCATCACCGCCGCGATGACCGTTCCGAACACCACCTCGGACTGCACCAGAAGGATGGCCGGCGTGGCATCGAGAAGAGACAGGCCGGTGAAGCTGAGCCCGTACTGGAAGGTCGCCGAGACCAGCGCGATCACCGTCAGGGCGCGCCAGTGGCCATGCGGCAGCGGCACGAACCAGACAAGAAGAGCGGCAGCCATCCCGAAGCGCATCCCCATCAGCAGCAGCGGCGGAAAATATGAAAGCCCTGCCTTGGCGAGGGCAAAGCCGAACCCCCATGTCATCGGCACCAGCAGCGCCACAAGAAGGTGCCGCGGCGTCATCCGGCACGGCCGCCCATCTCGTCGAGGAGGCGGTCGAGAAATGTCAGCCCCTCGTCGATGGCGTCCTCGGTGATGTATTCGTCGGGCTGGTGCATCTGCGCCATTCCGCCAGGGCCGATGATGATGGTGTCGAGCCCGGCGGCCTGAAAATAGGGCCCGTCAGTGCCGAAGGAGACCACGCCTGGCTCCTTGTTGGTCCAGAGCCGCGCCACCAGGTCAGAAGCGGGCGACGTCTCGCGCGCCTTCAGCGGCGGGACATCGCACAGCATTTCGGTCACCACATCGCAGTCAGGATCGACCGCGCGAAGGGCCGGCAGCACATCCGCCGCCACAAACTCCTCGACCCGGCGGCGGAGCCGGTGCGGGTCCTCGCCGGGATGCGCCCTGATCTCCCAGTCAAAGCTGCAACTGTCCGGGATCACGTTGCGGGCCTCGCCGCCACGGATTGTTCCCACCGACAGCGTCGAACAGGGCGGATCGAACGGTGATCCCTGATGCGGGGCAGCGGCGCAGTTCCGCGCCAGCGCTTCGATGAAGGTGATCATTCTGGCAGCAGCGAAAATGGCGTTCGCACCCTCTGCCGGTTTCGAGGCATGGCCGGCCGCCCCATGGATATGGGTGACAAGCTCCATGCCGCCCTTATGGCCGCTGACAGGCGCCATGCCGGTGGGCTCGCCGATGATCGCGATCCGCGGCGCGGCGCCGCTGGCGGCCAGGAAGGCCGGCATCCGCTCCGCTCCGAAAGAGCCGATTTCCTCATCGAAGGTGAAAGCAAGCCAAAGTGGTTCGGACAGGGAGTCTGCACGCGCCTGGAATTCAGGCGCCTGCGCCAGCGCCATGGCGAGAAACCCTTTCATATCAACAGTGCCGCGCCCATGGAGCCGCCCACCCTCGCGCCGCAGCCGCCAGGGATCCGCGCGCCACCCGGCAGCATCGGCAGGCACCACATCGAGATGCCCGGACAGCAGGATGCCGCCCTGCGCCCCCGGCCCCTGCTGCGGGCCGATCCGCGCCAGCAGGTTGAACCTCTCGCCATCCTCATGCGCGTCGCGCCAGCAGCTGATGCCATGATCGCCAAGCCAGGATTCGATGAAGGTGACAATGCCGTCATTCGGACGAAGACTGACACTGGGGAAACCGACAAGATCGGCAAGGATGGCGATGGCGCGCTCGCGAAGCGGATGCGGCGCGGCGTTCATCCGCCAACCACATGGACATGCTGCGGGAAGTCGCACAGCCGCGCGCAGTCATCACGGCGCACATGAAGCGTCTCGCTGAGCTCCATCCCCCAGTCATCCATCCACATGCCGAGGATCACATGAACCACGGCATTTTCAGGAACCACCGTCGCTTCCTGCGGCCGGAAGGACAGGGTGCGCTCGCCCCAGTCGGGGGCGTAGCCGACCCCGATGGAATAGCCGATGCGGCTTGGCTTCTCCAGCCCGTAGCGGTCCAGAACCGTCTGCCAGGCGGCATGGACATCACCTGCGATGACGCCAGCCTTCAGGTTTGCCATCACCGCTGCCATGCCCTCCTCGACCGCCTCGGCGGTGCGGCGAAGATCATCTGTCGGCGTACCAAGATGCACGGTTCGCGCCAGCCCGACATTATAGCGCTTGCGGCAAGCCCCAAGCTCGAAGGCGATGGTCTGCCCGTCCTCGAGAGGGGCGTCGGTCCATAGCGGGTGCGCTGTCTTCGCCGACTCGCCGGCAAGGATCAGCGGGTGCAGGGCCGGCATGTCGCCGCCAGCATCCGGAAGGCCCCTGATCTGCGTCGCGGTGACATCGGCCATCAGATCGCACTGGCGGACCCCCGGACGGGCCCCGTCCCAGGCTGTGCGCATCGCCGCCTCGGCAATGCGCGCGGCGTCCCGCATCACCAGGATTTCGGCCTCGCTTTTGACAAGCCGCTGCCAGTTCACCAGAAGATCGGCATCAATGAAGCTGGCGTCCGGCAATCCGGACCGGAGCGTCGCAAGCCCCTTTGGCGTGAAGTGATAGCTGTCGCTTTCATAGCCGATCCGCGCCCGCGCGAATCCGTGATCCGCCATCCATCCGGCGAGATAGGCCATCGGATGCGTGTCGGCGCGCTGCACCAGATTTTCGGGATAGGGAACGATCTGCGCCGGCGTCAGATGGGTGGTGAAGCTGGCCGCGCCGGCATCCATCAGCCGTCCCATCCAGAACGGGCCGTCCTGCATGTCGACCAGCATCATCTGCGGCGTGTAGAAGGACCAGGCGTCATAGCCTGTCAGCCAGTTGATGTTGTCAGCATCGCCGATGACCATGGCGTCGAGGCCGCGGGCCGCCATTTCGGCGCGCACCCGCGCAAGGCGGCCGTCATACTCGGCTTTGGTGAAGGCCGGTGCCATCGCCCTACTCCGTCTCGCGATAGGCGACCCCGGGGCAGACGCACAGCATCTCGTAGAGAAGGTTCGCCGCCAGCAGCGCGGTATTGCCCTGCGGGTCATAGGGCGGTGAGACCTCGACAAGATCGGCCCCGACAAGGTTCAGCCCGCGGCAGCCGCGGATGATCTCGAGCGCCTGGATCGGAGTCAGTCCGCCGATTTCAGGCGTGCCGGTTCCCGGCGCGAATCCCGGATCGAGAGAATCGATGTCAAAGCTCAGATAGACCGGCCCGGCGCCCAGCGCGGCGCGCGCCTGCTCGATCAGCGGTGCCGCCGAGCGGTGCCACAGCTCCTCGGCCTGCACCACGGTGAAGCCGCGGTCGCGGACCCAGTCGAAATCCTCGGCCGTATAGCCGGTGCCCCGCAAGCCGATCTGCCAGGTGCGGTGCGGGTCGATCAGCCCTTCCTCCACAGCCCGGCGAAAGGGCGTGCCATGGGCGATGGACTCGCCAAACATGTGATCATTGATATCGGCATGCGCGTCGACATGGATCAACCCGACCGGCCCGTGCTTCGCCGCCATTGCGCGAAGCACCGGCAGCGTCAGCGTATGGTCGCCGCCAAGGGTCAGCGGGATCACGTCATGCACCAGCACGCCATTGTAGAAATCCGTGATCCGCGCCACCGAATCCTTCAGATCGAAGGTGTTGATCGGCACATCCCCAAGATCGCCGACGCGAAGCGAGTCGAAGGGCGCGGCGCGGGTCCACATGTTATAGGGTCGCATCAGCACGGATTCGGCCCGAATCTGCTTCGGCCCGAAGCGTGTTCCGGACCTGTTCGAGGTGCCGATATCGAGCGGAATGCCGATGAAGACCACATCCATGCCGGCAGCGCTGTCCACCGGCGGCAGCCGCATCATCGTTCCCGGTCCGGCGAAGCGGGGCATCTCGTTGCCGCCGAGCGGCTGCGGAAGATCGGAAGTGTCGTCATCCATTGCGGAGACTCCTAGCCATCATCGCACAACCGCGCCGCGTGCCAGCGCAGATGGTCTTCCATGAAGGTCGAGACAAAATAATAGGCATGGCCGTATCCCGGCTGCATGCGGAGCTGCAGCTCGGTCAGCCCGCCCTTGCAGGCCTCTTCCAGCAGCCATGGGCGCAGCCCATCATCAAGAAAGACATCGGCGTCGCCCTGGTCGATGAGGATTTCGGGAAACCCGCGGCCATCCTCGACCAGCGCCACCGCGTCATAGGCGCGCCAGGCGGACTGGTCCGCGCCTAGATAGCGCGAGAACCCCTTGGCTGCCATCTCCGCCGTCATGGGATTGACGATCGGGGCGAAGGCGGAACAGCTGTGGAACCGGTCGGCATTGCGAAGGGCCATGACCAGCGCGCCATGCCCGCCCATCGAATGTCCGAAGATCCCCTGACGGTCCATGCGAAGCGGAAAATGCGCGCCGACAAGCTCTGGCAGCTCCTCGAGCACATAGCTGTACATCCGGTAATGGGTGTCGAAGGGCGCTTCGGTGGCATCGACATAGAAGCCGGCGCCGCTCCCGAACTGCCAGTCATCCTCATCCGGAACATCCGGCCCGCGCGGGCTGGTATCCGGACAGATGACAGCGATGCCAAGCTCGGCGGCAGCGCGGCGATACTCGCCCTTCTCCATGACATTGGCATGGGTGCAGGTCAGCCCGGACAGATACCACAGCACCGGCACCGGCACCGCTTCCGCCTGCGGCGGCAGATAGACGGCGAAAGTCATGTCGCATCCGGTGACGGACGAGCTGTGGCGGTAAACCCCCTGGACGCCGCCAAAGGATTTGTCAGTTGACAGCGTTTCCATGTCTGCGCGCCCTAATAGACGACGACGGAGCGGATGGATTCGCCCTCATGCATCAGATCGAAGCCCTTGTTGATCTCCTCGAGGCTGAGCGTGTGGGTGATCATCGGATCGATCTCGATCTTGCCATCCATGTACCAGTCGACGATCTTCGGCACATCGGTGCGGCCGCGCGCGCCGCCGAAGGCGGTGCCGCGCCAGCTGCGGCCGGTGACAAGCTGGAACGGGCGGGTGGAGATCTCCTGGCCGGCGCCGGCGACGCCGATGATGATGGATTCACCCCATCCCTTGTGCGCGCATTCCAGCGCCTGACGCATCACCGTGGGGTTGCCGATGCATTCGAAGGAATAGGCGGCGCCGCCGCCTGGCAGCTCGACAAGATGGCCGACAAGATCATCGCCATGATCGGCCGGGTTGACGAAATGGGTCGTGCCGAAGCGTTCGCCCCATTCCTTCTTGTCATTGTTCAGATCGACGCCGACGATCATGTTCGCGCCGATCATGCGCAGCCCCTGTATGACATTCAGGCCAATGCCGCCAAGCCCGAAGACCACAGCATTGCATCCCGCCTCGGCCTTCGCGGTATTGATCACCGCGCCGATGCCGGTGGTCACCCCGCAGCCGATATAGCAGATCTTGTCGAACGGCGCGTCCTTGTTGACCTTGGCAAGCGAGATCTCCGGCAGGACGGTGAAATTGGCGAAGGTCGAGGTGCCCATGTAATGAAGGATCGGCTTGCCATTCAGCGAGAACCGGCTGGTGCCGTCCGGCATCACGCCCTGGCCCTGGGTGGTGCGGATCGACTGGCACAGGTTGGTCTTCGGGTGAAGGCAGTATTCGCATTCACGGCATTCCGGCGTGTAGAGGGGGATGACATGGTCGCCGGGCGCAAGGCTGGTGACCCCGGGGCCGACCTCGCGCACGATGCCGGCGCCCTCATGTCCCAGAATGGCCGGGAACATGCCCTCCGGATCAGCGCCCGACAGGGTGAAGGCGTCGGTGTGGCAGATGCCGGTGGCCATGATCTCGACAAGCACCTCGCCAGCGCGCGGGCCATCGAGATCGACCTCCATGATTTCAAGCGGCTTGCCGGCTTCCACGGCGACTGCGGCACGGGTCTTCATCTTCTTCCTCCCTCCCCGGTTTGCCCGGGGCAGCTCTGCTGTTATCTGCGCTCACGATGGCATGACGGCCCGGCGCGCACAAGCTGATTTGCCTGCCGGCGGCAGGGTCTTCAGCGTTGTTCGGATTGCCAGCCGGGATGGAAGAATGGCGTGTCGTTGGCGCGCGCCAGCGGGGTGCGGCCAAGGATATGGTCCGCCGCCTTCTCGCCGGTCATGATCGAGGGGGCGTTCAGGTTGCCATTGGTGATCCGCGGGAAGATCGAGGAATCGGCGACGCGAAGCCCCTCCACCCCGATCACCCGGCAGTGCGGGTCGACAACCGCCATCGGATCGTCGGCGGATCCCATCCGCACCGTGCCGCAGGGGTGATAGGCGCTTTCGGCATGGTCGCGGATGAAGGCGTCGATATCGGCGTCGGACGTGGCCGCCTCGCCTGGCTGGATTTCCGCCCCGCGATAGGGGTCCATCGGCGCCTGCCGGATGATCTCGCGGCTCAGCCTGATACAGCGCCGGAATTCCTCCCAGTCGTCAGGATGGCTCATATAGTTGAAACGGATCTCCGGCGGCGTCGCCGCGCCGGCATCGCGGATATGGACATGGCCGCGCGATTTCGAGCGCATCGGCCCGACATGAAGCTGGAAGCCATGCCCCGCAGCCGGCGCGGTGCCGTCATAGCTGATTGCAACCGGCAGGAAATGATACTGGATGTCGGGATAGGCGATGCCGGCGGCGGACCGGATGAATCCCAGCGTCTCGAACTGGTTGGACGCGCCGAGCCCGGTCTTGAAGAACAGCCATTCCGCCCCGATGCGGGCCTTGGCCAGCAGACCGAGATGGCTGTAGAGGGTGATCGGCTGCAGGCAGGCAATCTGGAAATAGACCTCGAGATGGTCCTGCAGGTTCGCCCCGACGCCGTTCCGTTCGGCGAGCGGGGTGATCCCGGCGGCCTGGAGAACCGGCCCGGAGCCAATGCCGGAGCGCTGCAGGATTGCCGGCGAGTTGATGGCGCCGGCCGACAGCACCACCTCGGCGCTGGCGCGCGCCTCATGCCGCACACCGCCGCGATGATAGGCGACACCGACGGCACGGCGTCCCTCGAACAGGATGCGCTCCACCATCGCGCCGGTGACCAGCCGCAGATTGCCGCGCTTCATCGCCGGCTTCAGATAGGCGTTTGCCGCGGACCAGCGCCGTCCCTTCCACACCGTCATGTCGGCAGGGCCGAACCCTTCCTGCCGATAGCCGTTATAGTCGGGGGTGGCGGCGTAGCCAGCCGCCTCGGCGGATCTGACAAAAGCGTCATGGAGCGGGTTGTCGCGCGGGCCACGGGTGACATGAAGCGGGCCTGACCTGCCGCGCCAGGGCGCTTCGCCGCCATGCGAATGCTCCATCCGCCGGAAATAGGGAAGCACATCGGCATAGCCCCATCCGGCGGCGCCGGACTCCTCCCAATGCGCGTAGTCGCCGGCATGGCCGCGAACATAGATCATGCCGTTGATCGAGCTCGACCCGCCGATCACCTTGCCACGCGGACAGACAAGCCGGCGCCCGCCAAGCGCCGGTTCCGGCTCGGCAAGATAGCCCCAGTCATAGCGTTTCATGTTCATCGGATAGGAGAGTGCCGCCGGCATCTGGATCAGCGGGCCGGCATCACTGCCACCGAATTCCAGCACCAGGACACGTTTTGTCCCGTCTTCGCCAAGCCGGTAGGCAAGCGCGCTTCCCGCCGAGCCCGATCCGATAATGATATAGTCGTAATCCCCATCCATAGCGCCACTATCGGGAGCCGCGCCGTAGCCGTCAAGCACGGCAATTTTCAGGATGATTTTTCGGGGGATGCGCGCCATAGTCTGATCATGTCCATGTCGATTTTCAAGATCGCTGGCGGGCTTGCCGCCGGCCGCCTCACCGCCCGCCAGCATCTCGAGACCTGCCTTGCCGCAATCGACAGCGAGGATGGCAGGCGGGCCTTCATCACCGTGAACACTGACGCCGCCCGCGCCGAGGCCGACCGCATCGATGCCGCGCGCGCCGCCGGCCGGCCGCTGCCGCCCTTTGCCGGGGTGACCCTGTCGGTCAAGGATCTGTTCGACATGGCCGGCGAGGTGACCCGCGCCGGATCGACCGTGCTTGCCGACGCCGCGCCGGCGGACCGCGACGCCGACGTCGTGGCACGGCTCCGGGCCGCGGGCTTCCTGATCATCGGGCGCACCAACATGACCGAATTCGCCTATTCCGGGATCGGCATGAACCCGCATTACGGCGACCCGCGCAGCCCCTGGGACCGCGATAATGACGGCGGGCGCGTCGCCGGCGGATCGTCATCGGGAAGCGCGGTATCGATCGCCGATGGCATGGCGGCCGCCACCATCGGGTCGGACACCGGCGGGTCGACCCGCACGCCGGCCGCCTTCTGCGGCATTGTCGGGATGAAGCCGACAGCCCGCCGGATGCCGTCAGCCGGCGTCTATCCGCTGTCCACCTCCTTCGATGCCGCCGGACCGATGGGTCACAGCGCCGAATGCTGCGCCATCATGGACGACATCATGGCAGGCGGGCCCGGCCGCGCCGAGGCCGCGTTCCCGGTCGCCGGGCTGCGGCTTGCCGTTCCGCGCGGCTATCTGTTCGAGGAGCTCGACCCCGACGTTGCGTCAGGCTTCGACGGCGCGCTTGCGCGGCTGTCATCCGCCGGCGCGCTGATCACCGATATCAGGCTCGATATCCTTGAAGAGCTCCGCCCGGCGAACCGGCCACAGAGCATCGTGTCCGCCGAGGCGCATGAAATCCACAGGGGCATGCTGGCACAGCGGCGTGACGGCTATGATCCCTATGTCGCCACCCGCCTTGACGGCGGCAGGGATATACTGGCGGCGGACTATATCGCCATGCACCGCGAACGCGATGCGACCTGCGCTGCCGTCCAGTCCGTCACCCGCCCGTTTGACGCCCTGCTGGTGCCAACCTCGCCGACGGTGCCGCTGAAGATCGCCGATCTCGATACCATCGAGGCCAAGATGAAGGGAAGCGCCCGCGCGCTTCGCAACACCGCTTTGTCGAACTATCTGGACCGGCCGACGGTGACCATCCCCTGCCATGCGCCAGGGAGCGCGCCTGTTGGGCTGTCGCTGATCGGGTCACGCCATCACGACCGCCGCCTGCTGGCCATCGCCGCCGGCGTCGAGTCCCTTGTGCGGGGATGAGGATGAGCGGGTAACCGCGCTATTCAGCAGGCGCAATGCCCCGATTCCGGCGGAGCCTGACAAGGCCGCCAAGCCTGCCTGACAGGAAGCCGAAGAAACGTCCCAGCCTGTCGCCGATCACCAGCATCGCCGGCGTCGCCACCAGCGTCAGCACCGTGGCGAAGGCAAGGCCGCCGGCAATGGTGCTGGACAGCTGCGTCCACCATTGCGATGAGGGCGCGCCGACGAGGATGTTGCGTTCGGTGATCTTGATCGTCAGCTGGAAGACCATCGGCAGCAGTCCCAGAATGGTGGTCACCGCCGTCAGCAGGACCGGGCGGAAACGCACAAGGCCGGCGCGGAAGGCGGCGTCGCGCGCGCCATAGCCGCGGGACCTGTATTCATTGAAGGTGTCGATCAGGACGATGTTGTTGTTCACCACGATGCCGGCAAGGGCGATCACGCCAAGGCCGCTCATCACGATGCCGAAAGGCTGGGCCGTCGCCCACAGGCCAAGCATCACGCCGCCGGTCGACAGCAGGATCGCCGACATGGTGACAAAGGCCTGCCAGCCTGAATTGAACTGCACCATCAGCACGACAAGCATGAGCAGAAGCGACAGCGAGAAGGCCTGGCCAAGAAAGGCGCCGGTTTCCGCCATATCCTCGTTCTCGCCAGCGAAGACAAGACTGACATCCTGTGGCAGCGGCGTCTCGGCAAGCGAGGACTGAAGGGCCTCGACCCGCTCCGCCGGCAGCCTGTCAGTCGCCACGTCGGCGTTGATATACATGTAGCGGTCGCCATCCTTGCGCTCGATATCGCCCCCCTTCTGGCGCGGCTGCAGCCTGGCGAAGACCGACAGCGGCACGTAGGTGCCGTCGGATGCCGGCACGCGAAGCTCGCTCAGCCTGTCAAGATTCCGCTGGTCGCCCATGAACCGCATGACGACATCGAGCTCGTCCTCTGAGTCATCGGGACGGAAATCGGAAATGCGCACGCCGCGGGTCAGCATCTTGATCATCGTGCCAAGGCCGGAAATGGAGACGCCGTGGCGGCTTGCCGCCTCGCGGTCGGTGACAAGCGTCCATTCGAGGCCGGGAAGCGGCCTGTTGTCGGCAATATCGACAAAACCGCCAAGCTCCCCCATGCGGGCCACAACCGCGTCGGTGGCAGCGGCGATCTCGTCAAGATTCTCACCCATGATCTCGATCCGGATCGGCAGCGCCCCGCCAGGCCCTTCCTGCTGCTTGGTGATGCTGAAATCGGCGCCGGCAAGACCGGCGATCATGCCCCGCATCTCATCCATCAGCGTGGCGGCCGGATCGCGCTTGTCCCAGTCGGAGAAGACCGTGCGGATGGTGCCCACGGAGTCGCGCGGCACCTGATGCCCGCCGCTTCCCGGGCGGAAGGAGCGGGCGTAGAAATCCTGAACGCCCGAGACAGGCAGGATCGAGGTCTCGGCGGTGTTGACCAGCGCGTCGCGCTCCTTCGCCGACAGATCACCGCGCGCCAGCACTTGGACGCTTGCCTGGTCTGGTTCGATATCGGGGAAGAACGCCGCCCCGTAGCCGGCCATGAAATAGCCGGTGAAGCTGGCAATGATGATGCTGATGACCACGACCATGGTCAGGAACGGGAACCGGATGGCCTGTTTGAGGGTCCAGCGATAGCTTCGCGGCGCAGTGGCGGAAATCATGCCCTTCGGCACCGATTTCTTGCCGATGATGCCGCCAAGCACAGGGATGAAGATCAGCGCCATGAACAGCGATGCGATCAGCACGCTCATCACCGTGATCGGCAGATATTTCATGAACTGGCCGACGATCCCGGGCCAGAACAGCAGCGGCAGGAAGACCATCAGCGTTGTCACCGTCGACGAGATGATCGGCCATGACATGCGCTGCGCGCCTTGCAGATAGGCCTCCCGGCGGCTTGCGCCCATGGCGATCCGCCTGTCGGCATATTCGGTGGTGACAATGACCCCGTCGACAAGCATGCCGGCCACCAGGATCAGCGAGAACAGCACGACGATATTCATCGTCACGCCCATCAGATTGAGGACCGAGATGCCGATCAGGAAGCTTCCCGGGATGGCAAGCCCGACAAGGGTGGCATTGCGGATTCCGAGAACCGCCAGCACCACGACCATGACAATGATCACCGCCGCACCGACATTGTTGCCTAGGTCGCTGAGAAGGTTGCGGACGTCCTTGGAGTCATCGAACAGATAGGTGACCTTTACACCCTCGCCGATTTTCGGAGCTTCCTCTTCGATCACGGCGCGCGCCGCCTCGACGACATCGATGATATTGGAGCCGACCCGCTTGCTGACATCAAGAACCACCGCCGGCTCGCCATTCACCCGCGACCAGCCCTCCGCCTCGCGGAAGGCCCGCCGCACCACGGCGATGTCGCCAAAGGTGATGGCTGTGCCGTCGCGCGCCTGCACCGGCATCTTCACCAGATCATCGATCGATTCGATGACACCCGGAACCTTCACTGTCAGGCGGCCGCCGCCATCATCGATGGCACCAGCCGTCACCAGCTGGTTGTTGCCGCTGACCAGCCGGATCACCGCCGAGGGATCAAGCCCGTAGGCTTCGATCGCGGCCGCATCCAGCAGGATTTCCAGAACCTCCTCGCGGTCGCCGCCGATCGTCACTTCAAGCACGCCCTCAAGCGCTTCCACCTTGTCCTTGATCTCGCGCGCCGCAAGAACCATCTCGCGCTCCGACACCGGGCCATACAGCGCCGCTGTCAGGATCGGGAACAGCGACAGGTTGACCTCGGTCACCTTCGGCTCGTCCGCCTCGCCGGGAAGATCCGGCCGCGCGTCATCCACGGCCTGGCGCACATCATCGAGAATGCGGTCGATATCCTCACCAGCGTCAAACTCCAGCGATACCGAGGCGTAGCCCTCGGACGCCACCGACGACATCTTGTCGAGACCCTGAACAGAACGCAGATGTTTCTCCAGGGGCTTTGCCAGAAGCCTTTCGGAATCCTCCGGCGAAATACCGTCATATCCGACCGAGACGTAAGCCACCGGAATATCGACATCCGGCGTCGCTTCCTTGGGAATGTCGAGAAAGGACACATAGCCGAAGCCGCACAGCACCAGCAGCGCGATAAATACCGCGCCGGTACGGGAAAAGGCAGCACCGATCACGCCGGTCATGTTGCCGGCACCGTCGCGACGCGGACGTCGTCACCATCCTCGACAAAGGCCTGCCCGAAGGTCAGCAGCCTGGCACCATCGGCAAGTCCGGAGACAAACACCTGTTCGGCACCCGAGCGCACAAGCTCCACCGGCACGACGCGGACCATGCCGCCATCATCGATCTTGGCTGTCAGCGATCCGTCACCCGCCACCGACAGATGCGCCGGCGACATGCCGAAGGCCGGCTGGAAGCCGACATCGATGCTGGCCTCGACCGTCATGCCGGCGCGCAACGCGCGAGCCTCATTCGGCACACTCACCTCGACATCGAAGGTGCGGGTGGTCGAACTGGTGATCGAGGCGATTTTCGACACCGCTCCCGTGCGAACCCCGACGCCAGCCACATCGATGCGGACCGGATCGCCGACCGACACCTGGCCGATATTCGTCTGCGGCACGGCCACGATGACCGTCACTTCGGCCATATCCAGGATTGTCGCGGCGGCGGCGCCGGCGGCGATCTGCTCGCCAGCCTCAAGATGCATGGTCTCGAGCCAGCCGTCGGCCGGCGCCTTTATGGTAGATTTCCTCAGCTGGTCGCGCAGTACGGCCAAGTTCGATTTCGCCGTGGCGAGGCGGGCCCGGCTCTGCGAAATCTCGACCTCCGCGCGAAGGTTCTTGGCCAGATCGATCTGCGCCAGCGCCATGCGGGCATTCTCGTAATTCGCCTTCAGCTGGGCCTGTTCGACCGGCGCGCTGAAATTCTGTGTGGCCAGCTTCCGGGCGATCTCCAGACGCTGGCGCGCAACCTCGAGATTGGCAACGGCGGCGGCGCGCTGTTCGGCATAGGTGCCTTCCGACTGCGCCACCGCGCTGTCATAGGCGCTTGTCGCGGCCTCGATCTCGGCCTTCGCCGCCTCGATCCGAGCCGGCAGGGTGGTGGTGTCGAGCCTGATCAGGACCTCACCCTTCTCGACAGCGCGGCCCTCGGCGGCGGGCACCTTTATGGCGGTGCCGCCGATTTCCGCGGAAACGGTGATCACCGCCTTCGGCTGCGTCACGCCGCTGGCCCGCACGGTGCGGCGCACGGCGCTGTTCTCTACGGTCACGGCGGAAATGATCGGGCTGTCGGCAACGCTGGAGGCTGTTGCCAGCCGGGACTCAGCCGCCGCTGCCGCAGGCGCGCCGGTGGCGGACGGTTGCGCATCTTGTGACGGGGCGCTGGCAAACTGTCCTGACGCCATCCAGCCGGCGACGCCAAGCGCCACCAGAGCTGCCCAGATATAGGAGGTCCTGAATTTCATAAATCAATCGCCGAGCTCATGTCTCACTTGCGCGTTATATAGTCGCGGAAGGGATTTTCGACAAGCTCAGGCTTGGGTTTCGGATATCACGAAAAGGCGATTTCCGGACTATCCGGCATCCGCCAGCACCAGTCTGGCCGCCTTGTTGGCAAGCATCAGCGTCGGCGCGTTGGTGTTGGCCGAGGTGATGTTCGGAAACACCGAGGCATCACAGACCCGAAGCCCTTCCAGCCCGTGAACACGAAGCTGGGGATCGACAACCGCGCTTTCGGCGCGCGGTCCCATGCGGCAGGTGCCGCACAGGTGGAACACCGTGCCGCCACGCGTCTTGAAATCGTCCAGAACCTCGTCATCGCTCATGGCCTCGAGCGGCGTCAGCGGCAGGTCGGCCAGAAGCCCGGACAGCGTCGGCGTGTCCTGAAGCCGTTCGACAAAGCGCGCCATGGCAAGCGCCTCAGCGCAGTCATCCTCATGCTGCAGGTAATTCGGCCGGATCGCGGGGGACGCGGCGGGATCCCGGCTGGTAATGCTGATGCTGCCCTCGCTTTTCGGGCGGCAGCTGTTGAAACCGATGATGAAACCCGAAAACCTGTCTGGGCGCATCAGCTTGCGCTTCCCCCGGTGAAGGCTCTGATAGCTGAGAGGGTTCAGATAGATCTGCATATCCGGCCTGGAAAGCTCGGGGCGGGTTTTCACCAGGCCGCCGAACTGATTGACGCTGAGGGACAGCGGGCCACGCCGCGTCGCCAGATACTGCATGCCGGCATACATGCGTCCCATCCAGCTGCCGAACACATCATTCAGCGTCCTGCGGTTCGCCTTGAAGATGTAGTTGACGCCGAAATGATCCTGAAGATGGCGCCCGACAACAGGCTGGTCATGCACCATCTCGATCCCGAGCCTGCGCAGATGCGCCGCCTCGCCAACCCCGCTCAGCTGCAGCAGCTGCGGCGAGCCGACAGCGCCTGCCGTCAGCAAGATTTCGCCATTCGCCCACGCCTCATGGCTGGCGCCGCGATGCCGGTAGCGGACGCTGCGCGCGCGGCGGCCCTGAAAGCCGATGGAGGTGACATGCGCGCCGGTGACCACCGTCAGGTTCGGGCGCGCCATCGCCGGCTTGAGGAACGCGGCGGCACTGGACCAGCGCCGCCCCTCATGGGTTGTTGTCAGATAGGAGCTGACTCCATCGCCCTCACGAAGCGGGATATCGCTGCATGGCACCTGCGCCTCGCGGCATATGTCGGCAAAGGATTGACACAGATCGTGGTGATCGGCGCTGGTATCCGTCACCCGCATGAAGGCGGCGGCGCCATCCACCGGGTCCGTCTCGACATCCTCGAACATGGCGGCAAGATCGCTGTAGCCCCACCCCCTGTTGCCGGCGGCGGCCCAGTCATCATAGTCGCCGGCATGACCGCGATGATAGACAAGGGCGTTGATCGAGCTCGACCCGCCGAGAACCTTGCCGCGCGGATGATAGATGCTGCGCCCGTCCAGTTCGGGCTCCGGTTCGGTGGTGTACATCCAGTTCACCGCCTTCTGGTGGAACAGGATCCCGTAGCCGATCGGCACCTGGACCCAGAAGCGGCGATCGGACGGTCCGGCCTCAAGAAGCAGCACCTGATGCCTGCCACTGGCGGTCAGCCTTTCGGCCAGAACACAGCCGGCCGATCCGGCACCGACGATGATATAGTCAAATTCGCGCACCGGCCGCCCCCGTCATACCCGCCTCTATTCTTCAGCGCGGCAAAGGCTGTCGGATGTTCTTGATACGCCGCTTACCGGCACAGGCGCGGCGTCGCCGACGTCGCCCGCCGTCAGCGTCAGTCCCAGCGGACCGGAACGCGAAGCGGGCCGCGAAAGGCCCAGCCACGGAACATCACCTCGGCGCCGACCTCCAGCCGCAGTCCGGGAAAACGGTCGAACAGCATCGGCAGGGCGACGTCGGCGACAAGCGCCCGCGCGGCGAAGGCTCCGGCGCAGAAATGCGGCCCGGCGCCGAAGGCGATCTGCTTGCGGGTGTCGCGCCGGATGTCGAACCGGTCTGGATCGTCGAAATGCGCCGGATCGCGGTTGGCCGCCCCGAACATGAAAAAGGCGCGCCCCTCAGGCCCGATATCTACCCCGCCGATGGTGGCGGTGCCGGCCAGGCGGCGCGGCGACATGCCGATCGGGGCCATCCAGCGCACATATTCATCAAAGGCGCGGCCCCAGCCGATGCTGCCATCCAGAAGCAGCGCAAGCTGATCAGGATGGGTCAGCATGGCCCAGACAGCCCCGGCAATGGCATCGCGCGGCTCGTTCTGACCGCCGCTGATGACAAGCTTGGTATTGGCAAGGATCTGGTCGCGCGGCGCGCCGGCGCGCTGCAGCACGGCGATGACCGACAGGCCTTCCAGCGTATCGGCGTCCGGCGGGTGCGCGGCGAACATCTCCAGCCTGCCATCGATGGCGGCATCAAGCGCGGACACCGCGGCGCGGCAGCGCGCCTCGATCGCCGCATCACCGGCATAATTCGAGATACCGTCGATCATCGCCTGCGAATGCGCATCCATCTCGGCGGCGGTGATGCTGTCCAGCCCGGTGATCAGGCGCAGCGCCTCGCCGGACAGCGGCATCGCGTAATCAATGCAGATATCACCCGCGCCGCGCGGCGCCAGATCGTCAAGGATGGCCGCCGCAGCGCTGTGAAACGCCGCGCGCCAGTGCCGCGCGACAGTGCGCGGCGACACGGCAGGCTGCATCGCCCGCCGCTGGATCTGGTGGGAGTCACCGTCGCAGCGCATCATGTTCTGGCCCATCAGCCTGGTCATCAGCCCGCCGGGCTGTTCCGAGCTGAAGATGTCGGTCCGCTTTTCCCAGATGTCGATATCGTCGCGGCGGGTGATGACAATGCCGTCAAGCTGCGGGACATAGGCGACAGGCGTAGCGGCCCGAAGGCGCGCCAGCGTCGGATAGGGGTCCCGCCAGAAGGCGTCCATGTCGAAATCGAAACGCGGCGCGGCAGTCATGCGGTGAATCCTGCCGACGCCGCGTGATGCTGTAAAGCGCCGCGGCCCGTCGCCGGATACTATTGTCGCCGGACACTATGGCCGCCAGACAACGTTCACGCGGGGCGATTATTGCCCCGTCGGGGCCGGGCGCGCCGCAGGGCCGCTTGTCAGCATCCTGCCGACGGCAAGGCCTGCCAGCATCATCATCACGAACAGCACCGCATCGCCAGGCACCAAAAGAAGCGAGGATATGGCCGGCCCCGGGCACAGCCCGCCAAGCCCCCAGCCAATCCCGAACAGACCGGCACCGGTCAGCAGCCTTGCATCAATTCCCTGGCCGGTCGGCAGGCTGAAGCTGGAGCCGTAGAGCGGCGCGGCGCGGCGGACAACAATCCTGTGGCCGATGAAATTGGCAACCACGCCGCCGCCCATGACAAAGGCAAGCGACGGGTCCCAGACGCCGAAGAGGTCATGAAATCCGGCGACCTTGGACGGGTTCAGCATGCCCGACAGGGCAAGACCGGCACCGAACAGCGCCCCGACGAGAACAAGCGAGATGTGACGCATCATGACCTTTCCCCCTCAGACGACATGCCGGACGACATAGACGGTGATCACCGCGGTCAGCATGAAGGTGCCGACAGCGACTGCCGATCGCACCGACAGCCTGGCAAGGCCGCAGATGCCGTGGCCGGAGGTGCATCCGGACCCGATCGCGGTTCCAAGACCGACGATGAAGCCTGCCACCGGAAGCAGCAGCCCCGTCGTGTTCGGCACGATCTCGACCGGCCGGCCAAGAAGATACATGAGCGCGAAGGGCCCGATCAGCATGCCGGCCACAAACAACAGCCGCCATGACACATCGGATCTGCCGGACGGCTGGACAATGCCGCCGAGAATGCCGCTGATCCCCATCACACGCCCGTGCGAGAGCATCAGCAGCAGCGCTGCCAGCCCGATCATCACCCCGCCGACCAGCGAGGCAACCGGCGTGAAATTCGCAATATCGATCACCATGAAATCATCCCCCTTTGAACCTCTTGAAACTCTTGCAACCCGGAAAAATTCCGTCAGGCCCCACCATGCGCCTTCGACCAGCCGCGCGGGTCATGCAGAAAGGCCTCGACGGCGGCAAGGGTGGCCTCATCAAAGCTCCCCGTCGCGCGGCTTGCCGCAAGCACATCCCACCATGTCGACAGGTAGTGAAGCTTGATTCCTTCTTCTGCCAGCTGCGCCTCGGCGTCGGTGAAGATGTCGTAATAGAAAATCACGAAGGTGTGCCCGATCTCGGCGCCGGCGGTCCGGATGGCCTCGACAAAGCTCAGCTTGCTGCCGCCATCGGTGGCCAGATCCTCGACCAGAAGCACGCGCTGGCCGTCCCTGATATCGCCTTCGATACGGGCGTCGCGGCCAAACCCCTTGGGCTTCTTGCGGACATAATGCATCGGCAGGCCGGTGCGCTCGGCAAGCCAGGCGGCGAACGGAATGCCGGCCGTCTCGCCGCCGGCAACAGCGTCGAGGCTCTCATAGCCGATGTCGTTCATGATCACCGTGCGGCCATAATCCATCATCTGCGCGCGCATTCGCGGAAACGCGATGATCTTGCGGCAGTCGATATAGACCGGGCTCTTCATCCCCGATGTCAGGGTGAAGGGCTCGTCGGCGCGGAACAGCACGGCCTCGATCTCGAGAAGCATCCGCGCCACCGATCTGGCGATCGCGGCTTTGTCATAGGTGTGGATCTGGTCGTCGGTCACGGCTGTCCTCGCTTGTGGGCTTGTGTCGCGCGCGGATAGTAGAGAAGCCTCGCGGCAATGTCATCCGCGATACCGGAGTCTTCGCCGTGCCGGACCGGCCCTAGCCCTCTTTTTCCGGAAACAGCCATTGCAGGGTGAGGCCTGCCACCACCGCCGCCGCCAGCTGCACGATGATGAAGGGCGGGGCGTCGGCCGGCAGGATCCCGGAAAAACTGTCGGTCAGGGCGCGGGCGAAGGTCACCGCCGGATTGGCGAAGCTTGTCGAGGCGGTGAACCAGTAGGCCGCCGTGATGTAGAACCCGACAAGGCCGGGAACCGCCTCGGGGCGCCAGCGCAGCCCGCCGAAGATCACCGTCAGCAGCCCGAAGGTGGCAACAAATTCCGAAACCCACTGCGCCGGACCGCTGCGGATATTCTGCGCAAGCTGCAGGACAGGCATCTCGAACATCACATGCGCCAGCATCGCCCCGCAGATGGCCCCGAAGGTCTGGACAAACATGAATTGCGCGGCACGCGGAAAGCTGATCTCGCGCCGCAGCAGAAAGGCAAGCGTCACCGCCGGGTTGAAATGCGCCCCCGACACCGGCCCGAAGATGGTGATCAGCACATAAAGGATCGCGCCGGTGGGAATGGTGTTGCCAAGAAGGGCAATGGCCATGTTGCCGCCGGCAAGCCGCTCCGCCATGATGCCGGAGCCGATGACCGTGGCGAGAAGCAGCATGGTGCCGGCAAATTCGGCCGTCAGCCTGCGGGCGGTGTCGGCGCTGATCATGTCATCTCTCCAATGGCCCGGATCCGCGGCATCAGGTCGGCAAGCGGCGCGTCATCCAGCGCAAGGAGCGCCGCGACGCGCGCCATCATCTGGTCATAGGTTACAGCAAAGGCAGCCATGATCTCGTCCCGGCGCCCGGTGACGGCCGCCGGGTCTTCGACCCCCCAATGCGCGGTGTGCGGATGCCCCGGCCAGACCGGGCAGACCTCGCCGGCGGCATTGGCGCAGACCGTGATGATCAGATCCATGGACGGGGCGTCATCGCCGGCGAATTCATCCCAGCTTTTCGAGCGCGCGAAACTGTGGTCAATCCTGCGTGACTCCAGCGTGGCAATGGCGGCCGGGTTCGGCGCGCCGGCGGGCATCGACCCGGCGGAAAAGGCGTGATACCGGCCGTCGCCATGATGGCGCAGGATGGCCTCGGCAAGAATGGAGCGCGCCGAATTGCCGGTGCACAGGAAAAGCACCTTGCGGGGAAAAAGAACATTGCGGGGACTTGTCATCAGGCACACCTGTGGGCATCTCACAATCGCAAACAATTACGATGCGATCATGACAAAAAGGTTACAGAAGCGGGATCTTCCCAGCAAGATCTGCGCAAGCTGCGGGCGGCCCTTCACCTGGCGCAAGAAGTGGGAGCGCGACTGGGAACAGGTGCGCTACTGCTCGAAACGCTGCGCCGGACAGCGCGGCAAGCCGGCCTCCTAGCCGGCCTCATGCGCCGCCGGCGACAAGCGCCTCGACCCCGGCCTTCTCGATGATCTCGGCAATCAACCCGTTCTGCAGCGTCGCGCCGATCCCGGCATCCTCGAAATAGATCCCGAACGCATCGGTGCCGTAGCTGTGCGCCGGCACCCAGGCGAAGACAAGCTGATGCCCGGCCGGACAATCCGCGGCAGCGGCATCCTCCAGCGGCTCGGCGCTGTCGAAATTCCAGGTCACCGCGACAGCGACGAAGAATTTCTTCCCGCCCCTGCCTGCCACCTCCATCTCCACAGCCATGGTGACGGTGACATCGCGTGTGCCGTTGCCGGCCATATAGGCGCCAAGATCGCCGCCATGATCCGCCATGATCACGGACAGCGGCACGAAATGCGTGGAAACGGGATCAGACGTCGCGGCCATCTGCGGGAATCCTCTTGTGATGCAGCCGGCGCACTGTGCCAGCTTCACCGCCCGCAATCCAGCGATCTTTGCCACGGCGCCGGTCCTGCCGGCGGGCCCTAATGTCTCTCGGACGGCGGGCGAAGTGCATAGCCGCTGCCCCGCACCGAATGGATCAGGTTAGGGGCGTTGGCACCGTCAAAGACCGGTGCGTTGATTGCCTTGCGGAGGCGCGAGAGATGCACATCCACGGTGCGCTCCTCGACAAACACACCATGCCCCCAGACAAGGTCGAGAAGCTGGGCCCGGCTGAAGACCCGTCCCGGGCGCTCCATCAGAATGGCAAGGAGCCGGCTTTCCTTCGGCCCGAGCGCTACACTCTCGCCACCGCGGGTGATTTCCATCGTCGTCTGGTTGAAGCGCAGATCGTGGAATTCCAGGATCTCATCGGCAAGCGCCGGATGCGCGCGGCGCAGCAGGGCGCGGACCCGGCTGATCATCTCGCGCGGCGAGAAGGGTTTGGAGATATAGTCGTCCGCGCCGATATCAAGGCCAAGGGTGCGGTCTCCCTCCTCGCCGCGTGCGCTGAGGATGATGATCGGGAGCCGCTTGGTTTCGGACCGGGAGCGAAGGGTGCGGCACAGATCGATCCCCGACATCTCGGGCATCATCCAGTCGATGATCGCAAGGTCCGGGCGGTGTTCCTCGATCATATCCAGCGCCTGCTGGCCATCCTCGGCGCGGATCACCTCGTAATCGGCCTGGGTCAGGTTGTAGGTCAGAAGCTCGAGCTGGTTCGGCTCGTCATCGGCTACGAGTATCCTGATCGACATGGTGGCCCTGTCCCTTCTCTGCCGTGCCAGGATTCTGCAAATGGCACAGAATCATTACGGTTTTATGTAGCAGCTACCCCTCGATCAGGAGGGGAAGCGACACCGCGAAGCGTGTGACGCCTTCGGCCGAGCTGCTGACGTCAAGCGTGCCCCGGTGACGGTTGACGATATGCTTGACGATGGCAAGGCCGAGCCCGGTGCCGCCGATCTGGCGCGAACGGGCCTTGTCCACACGGTAGAACCGCTCGGTCAGCCGGCCAAGATGCTTCTCGGCGATGGGCTCTCCCCGGTTGGTGACCGAGATCACGACACGGTCGTTCCGCGGCTGCAGCACCTCGATTCCGATCTCGCTTTTCTCGAAACCGTACTTCACCGCATTCTCGATCAGGTTGTGGAACACCTCGTTGATCTCGTCGGCGAAGCCGTGCATCACCAGCCTTGCTGCGCCCTCCGCACGGTTATCGGTCAGCCTGATGGTCATCTGCCGCCGCGCGGCGCGGGTCTCCAGACTGGCAATGACCGATTTCACCACTTCCATCACCGGCACCGTCTCGTCCGGGACAATATGCTCATCCACCTCGACCCGCGACAATGACAGCAGATCGTCGATCAGCCGCGACATGCGTCCGGCCTCCTCCTCCATGATCCGCAGAAAGCGCTGCTGCGTGGGCCAGTCGCGCACCTCGTTCATCAGAATCGTCTCGATGAAGCCGGCCAGGCTTGTCAGCGGCGAGCGGAGCTCATGGCTGACATTGGCGACAAAGTCGCGGCGCACCTTTTCAAGGTTGCGCTGCAGGGTCATGTCCAGAAGAAGCACCATGATCAAGCCGTCATCAAGGCGCTGGATGCGGACGTTGAACTCCATGGCAACACTGGCCTGCGAGGAATGAACAAGCGTGCAGCTGTTCTCGCGACCTGCCAGAATTTCGGCCACATCATCCCGGTCAATCACCTCGGTCAGAGTCTTTCCGACCAGCCCTTCCCCGAGAAGGCGCACGGCGGCGCTGTTGGCGGACAGGATGGCGCCCTGCCGGTCAGCCACAAGAAGCCCGTCATCAAGCATTCTGCCGACCTCGGCAAGGACGCCGGGCCCCGTGACCGGTGTGATGTTGTCGGGTGGATTCATGTCTGTCCCATCGCGGCTGGGCCGCGTCTGTCCGGCATGTCAGGCGCCCTCAATGCAGGCCGCCATGCCTGCGCTTTGCGCCAGCTGCTGAAAGCGACGCCTGGTGTGGCTGTCGACAAGCGCCGCGCTGCCGGCATCAACATGAAGCGTCAGGGTCTCATTGTCATGGCTGAGCCGAAGCTTCTGCAGGTTAAGCGCCGTTCCGCCGGAAAACGCGAGGGCGAACCGCAGGCCAAGTCCGATGGTGGTTGCCTCGGCGCGGCGGCGGCGGCTCAGGATGGAGGACAGCTCCGGCGGCCGCGACTTGTTGGTCTTGCGCCCCACATAGCGGTGATAGATGGCGGTGGCCAGCCAGATGCGTTCCTTGTGCGTGACGCAGTTCACCGGCAGGCCAAGCACACGCCGCGCACCAAGATCGCCGCGCACATCCTCATGCTCGGTCCAGCACATGTCCGACAGGTAGCACGCCGCCTCGAGAAGCCGCTCGAACTTGGCGCGGTCACGAACGGCATCCTCCTCGCCGCCGCCCTTGCGATTCGTGAAGAGCGGCCGCAACAGCGTCATCAACGCCTCCGGAACGCCGGCGAACCGGTGCGAGGTGAGTGAAATCTCCTGGCAGACGACCTGCAGGAAATCATTTCGGTCGCTGGCGCCAAGCTCGCGGTCGGCGATCAGCCCGTCGCGGATACTGGTGCCGCTGACGGTGATCCGTGACGCGCCGCTGTGGCGCAGCAGCGCGCGCATGATCCGCGCCGCCATCGGCATGGTTCTCTGACGGCCAAGGGGCACGCCGGCCAGATCAGGCGATTCGCGACAGAAGGCGCTGAGCAGCTGGTACGCATCATCTCCCGGGATGCGAAGGCCGTGAAGAACCGGCAGCGGGTAGCCGGTCTGTTCGATATAGGCAAGGCCAAGCGCACGGAACGACCCGCCGACCCCGTAGATACGACCCCCGCTCGCCTGCGCGATCCAGGGCGTGTCCGCGAGCGCGCGGGTGATGGCGTCCTCGTCGATATCGGACAGATGGCCGAAATTGAAACTTGTCGAATGCTGCACCTCGCCCTGATGCAGCGCCACCACCTCGAGGCTGCCGCCGCCGAGATCGGCGACAAGGCCGCTGGCTTCGGCGATGTTCAGCGTCAGCCCGCGCGAGACATAATGCGCTTCCTCCTGCTGGCTCAGCACCTGGATGGGCTGACCGAGTATCGCTTCGGCCGGGGCGGTAAAGGCCTCACCATTATGCGCCCGCCGCACCGCCGCCGTGGCAACAGCATGGATGGTGATGACCCCCATCGCGGTCATGATTTTCGAGAAGCGCGACATCGCCGCCAGCGCCACCTCGATGCGGTCGGGCTGGAGCATGTTGTCGGCCCCGAGTCCTTCACCAAGCCGGCAGTTGGAGCGTTCATTGAACAGCGGGAAGGGATAGCGTCCACCGCTGGCATAGATCACCAGCCGGATCGAGTTCGAGCCGATGTCGATGACGGCAATCGGAGCATCGCGGCCGGCCCTGCTCACATCGGCGATGGCCGGGCTGTCTGCGCGCCCCTCCATGGCTAGAGCCGCTCGATGGCGATGGCAGTGCCCTCGCCGCCGCCAATGCAGATGGCGGCGATGCCGCGTGACAGGCCGCGCGTCTCGAGAGCGTTCAGCAATGTCACGATGATCCGGCTTCCCGAGGCCCCGATCGGATGGCCAAGCGCGCAGGCGCCGCCATTCACATTCACCCGCTCGGCAGACAGTCCCATCTCGTGCATGAAGGCCATCGGCACGACGGCAAAGGCCTCGTTCACCTCCCACAGATCGACATCATCCGGTCCCCATCCAAGCCGCGCCATCAGCTTCTGCGCTGCCGGGACCGGCGCGGTGGTGAACCATTGCGGGTCGTGCGAATGGCTTGCATGGCCGAGGATGCGGGCCCGCGCCTTCATCCCGCCAGCGTCAGCTTGCCCCGCGCTCGTCACCACCAGCGCCGCCGCCCCGTCGGAGATCGACGAGGAATTCGCCGCCGTCACCGTGCCGTCCTTCGCGAAAGCCGGTTTCAGCTGGGGGATTTTTTCCGGGCGGGCCTTGCCGGGCTGTTCATCCGCGCTGACCACCGTTTCAGCCTTGCGTGTGGTCACAGTGACCGGCGCGATCTCGCCGGCGAACGCGTTCGTCTTCTGGGCCTCCAGCGCGAGTTCCAGCGACCGAAGCGCGAACTCATCCTGCGCCGTGCGCGAGAACTGGTAGCGCGAGGCGCAATCCTCGGCAAGGCTGCCCATCAGCCTGTTGTTGTCATAGGCATCCTCGAGACCATCAAGAAACATGTGGTCCTGGAGGGTCTGATGGCCAAGCCGCGCCCCGCCGCGGGTCTGCGGCGACAGGTAGGGCGCGTTGGTCATGCTTTCCATGCCGCCGGCAACAACAAGACCGGCGCTTCCGGCGCGCACAAGGTCATGCGCCATCATCACCGTCTTCATGCCTGATCCGCAGACCTTGTTCAGGGTCGAAGCCGGCACATCCTCAGGAAGGCCAGCCGCGAAGCCGGCCTGGCGGGCCGGCGCCTGGCCAAGTCCGGCCGGCAATACGCATCCCATGACCAGCTCGTCGACGGCGCTGTCATCAGCACCCGAATCGGCGATTGCCGCGCGGACAGCCGCGCCGCCAAGCTGCGGCGCCGTCATCGGCGCGAGATCGCCCTGGAATCCCCCCATCGGGGTGCGCGCGGCACCTGCGATCACGATATCATTAGCTGCTGCCTCTGGCATCCGCGTCCCCTCCAGATCCGTTCCGCATCACGTTCCGGGCCCGCATCGTCCGGGCCCGTGCCGCCCGTCGCATCCTAGGGGGAGCGACGGCGTTTTTCAAACCTTTGCAGCATGGCGGAGAAATCCTTGCCGGAACCGTCCTCATCCTCGACAAACCGGGCGTAGAGCGCCGCCGCCGCAGCGCCGAGCGGCGTGTCGGCACCAGCGTCGACAGCCGCCTGCTGCGCAAGACGAAGATCTTTCAGCATCAGATCGGCGGCAAATCCGGGCGTGTAGTCATTATCGGCCGGGCTTGCCGGCCCGACCCCGGCTGCCGGGCAGTAGGCGTTCATCGTCCAGCTGTATCCAGATGAGGTGCTGACCACATCGAACATCTTCTGCCGGTCAAGCCCAAGGCCGTCGGCAAGGGCAAAGGCCTCGCAGGTCACGATCATCGTCGCGCCGAGGATCATGTTGTTGCAGATTTTCGCTGCCTGTCCGGCACCGCTCTGCCCGCAATGCACCGCTTTCTGGCCCATCACGGCGAACAGCGGTTCGGCCAGCATGAAGGCGTCCACGGACCCGCCGGCCATGAAGGTCAGCGTGCCGCCCTCTGCCCCGCCAACCCCGCCGGAAACAGGCGCGTCGACCGGCAGCATGCCGGCGGACACGGCCTGTGCCGCCACCGCCCGCGCCGAGGCCACATCAACGGTCGAGCAATCGACGAATCCGCAGCCTGGCGTCATCACCGCCAGGATGTCATCCGCCACCGCCCGCAGCGCAGCGCCATCGGGAAGCATGGTGATCACCACCTCGCGGCCGCACGCCGCTTCGCCGGCGCTCGCGGCCGCCGTCACGCCGTCAATCTCCGCAGGGATCAGATCGAACCCGGTCACATGATGGCCTGCCGCCGCCAGATTGGCCGCCATCGGCGCGCCCATATTGCCAAGTCCGATGAACCCGATCTCCATCACCCGTACTCCCGTGCTGCCAGATGCGCAATGTGATGGACAAGCTTAGCGCCTGTGGCAGGTTTGGTCAGCAGGCTTGGCAAGCTGGCGTCATCATGCCGGCGAATTTTGCCGAGCGGATCACCGGACATGTGGCATACTGTCATGGCAGCCGCAGGAGAGAGAGCATGCGCATTCTGCAATCGATGTTGACAGCGCTCGTCACGGCGCCGACCAGGATCGGTGTTCTGGGATGGCGCCCCTTTGCCGGGCTTGATGACGACACCGCCGAATCACTTGTCGAGGCTGTGCTGTCGGCCACCGGCGAGGTGTCATCGCTTGTCTATGCCGCGATTCTTCTCGACAGGGTCGAGGCGATGGAGGATGACGAGCTTATGACGCTGCTGGCGCATGTCGCGGGACGCTATGATCTTGATGCGGCGGCGCTGTCGCAAGCAGCAGGACGTTACGGCAAGGATCGTGACGCGGACAGCCTTGCCGCCATTGCCAGCCTTGCCGAGCCGCGCTGGATCGAGCTGTTCCGGCGGCTGAACGCGACATCGGGCGGCACCGTCCGCCTTGTCAGGCTTCGCCGGCGTCTGTTGCAGCTTGGCCGGGAGGATGCCGCGGCGCGGCGGCTCGAGGAAGGGCTGAAATCACTTCTGCGGATGTGGTTCAACCCCGGCTTCCTGATCCTGCAGCCCATCGACTGGTCGACCCCGGCCAATATCCTGGAAAAGATCATCGCCTATGAGGCTGTCCACGCCATCTCCTCCTGGGATGACCTTCGCGCGCGCCTCGCGCCGGAGGACCGCCGCTGCTTTGCCTTCTTCCACCCGTCAATGCCCGAGGAGCCTCTTATCTTTGTCGAGGTCGCGCTCACCAAGGACATTCCGCGGGCCATTGATCCGGTGCTGCGGATCGACCGCGAGGCGCTTGCCGCGCACGAGGCAAGCACCGCAGTGTTCTACTCGATCTCCAACTGCCAGGCCGGTCTCGCCGGAATTTCCTTCGGCAATTTCCTGATCAAACGCGTCGCGCAGGAGCTGAAACAGGAATTCCCCGAGCTGAAACGCTTCGTCACCCTGTCGCCGGTACCGGGGCTGATGCGCTGGCTTCGCGGCGCGAATCCCGACCTTGCCGCCGCATTCGAGGCAGCCGATGCCGGCTTCTGGGACACCACCGCGCCTGCGAAGGAAAAGCCCTTTCTGGCAGCGGCGATCCGCTATTTCACGGTTTCCGACAGGGCTGACGGCTGGCCGAATGATCCGGTAGCGCGGTTCCATCTTGGCAATGGGGCGATACTCGAACAGCTGAACTACGGTGCCGACAGGTCGGACAAGGCGATGGCGCAGTCCGGCGGGCTGATGGTGAACTATCTGTATGACCTCGAGGTGGTCGAGACCAATCACGAGGCCTTTCATGAAACCAAGGCGGCGCCGCTGTCATCGGCGCTGAAACAGCTTCAGCGCAGCCTCTAGTCCGGCACGCTGTCTGGCGCGCTGTCTGGCGCGCTGTCCGCCACCAGCCTGGCGAAGGCGGCTCTGGCATGGGCCCCGACAGCGACCGGCCTGTGTGTGTCGCGGGCCACATGGACATGGATGAAGCGGCCGCGCGCGGCGGCGCTGTCGGCATCCGGCGCGAACAGCCCGATGTCATAGGTCACCGATGACCCGCCGAGCCGCGTGATCCGCAGCCCGACATCGACCGGCGCCGGATAGCCGAGCTCGGCGAAATAGCTGCATCCTGTCTCGACCACCAGATACACCGTCGCGCCGTGATGCGGGTCGAGAAGACCGGCCTGGAGAAGCCAGCCATTCACCGCCGTGTCCATCAGCTTGTAATGGACGGTATTGTTGAGATGGCCATAGATGTCATTGTCGTCCCAGCGGGTCGCCAGCCTGGTGACGAAGGGATAGTCGGCGCGACGGCTTGGCTGAAGGCGGCTCATCGCGACCCTGCCCCTGTCGCCAGCGCGGCCACCCGGTCCTGCTGTGCCGCCAGCGCGGCCACCCGGTCCTGCTGTGCCGCCAGCGCGGCGTGATATTCACGCTCCAGCCTGTCGACAAGCCGCGCCACTGTCGGAATATCGGTGATTCCGCCGACTCCGTGGCCGGCTGACCAGATATCGCGCCAGGCGGTCGGCATGTTGCGGTCCGCGTCATGCGCCTCGGCAAGCTCTCCGGCGATATCGGCATCCGGCGGCGCGCCATCGGCGCTGTAGCCTGCCGCCGCAAGGCTGGCCGCGATGAAATTCGCGTTGATGCCGGACACCATGTCGGTCTCGACAATGTCGCCAAGCTGGCTGTCCACAAGCATCCTCTTGTAATCCTCCGGCGAGCGGCATTCGGCAGTGCCGATGAAACGCGTCCCGAAATAGGCAAGGTCGGCCCCCATGACCTGCGCGGCGGCAATGTCGCCACCGGAAGACATCGCCCCCGACAGCATAAGCATGCCGTCGAACGCCTGCCTGATCTCGTTGACCAGGGCAAAGGGGCTGGCCCGGCCCGTATGGCCGCCGGCCCCGGCGGCAACGGCGATCAGCCCGTCCACCCCGGCCCCGATGGCCTTTCGCGCATGCCGCAGATTGATCACATCATGGAAGACAATCCCGCCATAGCCATGCACCCGCGCGACAAGTTCCGGCACCGCGCCAAGCGAGGTGATGACGATCGGCACCTGGTGGCGGACCACCATCTCGATCTCGTCTTCCAGATCGGCATTGCTGCGGTGCACGATCAGATTGACGGCATAGGGTGGCGGCGTATGGCCGGTCTCGGCCTCGATGGCGGCAAGCCCCTCGCCGATCCCGGTCAGCCATGCGTCAAGCCCGTCGCGGGTGCGCTGGTTCTTCGCCGGAAAGCTGCCGATGATGCCGGCGCGGCAGCATGCCAGAACCAGTTCCGGCCCGGAGGCAAGGAACATCGGCGCGGCGATCAGCGGCAGCCGGAGGCGGCCGTTCAGCATGTCGGCAAGCGGCATCTGTCACATCACTCTGTCATCGATGGCCATGACCCTATCTTTGGCCTCCCGCCCGGGGAAGGCAATGCCCATTTTACAGCGACCGCCGCCCTCTGGACAGCTGCTGGCAAATCATCGCAGGATATCGCCATGCCGCATGACCACCATGATGACAGCCCGCACAGCCTTCTGCCGCCCGAGCCCGCGCTTCGGGTCAAGGCGCTGGAATCAATCCTTGTTGAAAAGGGGCTGGTCGATCCGGCCGCGCTCGACGCCATCATCGATCTCTATGAGCGCGATATCGGCCCGCAGATCGGGGCCAGCCTTGTGGCCCGCGCCTGGGTTGACCCGCTGTTCCGCGCGGCGCTGCTGACCGATGCCGACAGGGTGATCACCGAGCTTGGCCATGGCGGGCGCCAGGGCGAGCATGTTGTGGTGGTGGAAAACACGCCCGATACCCACAATCTTGTCGTCTGCACGCTGTGCAGCTGTTACCCCTGGCCGCTGCTCGGCATTCCGCCGGGATGGTACAAATCCGATTCCTACCGCGCCCGTGCGGTGCGGGAGCCGCGCGCCGTTCTGGCCGAATTCGGCGTCTGCCTTGCCGAGGACACCACGGTGCGGGTCTGGGATTCGACAGCCGAGATCCGCTATCTGGTGCTGCCGATGCGGCCCGCGGGAAGCGATCATATGGACGAGGCCGCGCTTGCCGGGATCGTCACCCGCGACTCAATGATCGGCACAGGCCTGCCGCAGCTTGACGGTTCCCCGGAATGACCCGCATTCACGACATGGGCGGACGCTTCGGCGACGGCCCGGTCCCGCGCGAGGAGGACGAGACCCGCACCTTCGCACAGGACTGGCATGGGCGCGCGCTGGCGCTGACGGTGGCGGCAGGGGCGCTTGGCAAATGGAACATCGATGCCTCGCGCCATATGCGCGAATGCCTGCCGCCAGCCGATTACGCCAGGTTCGGCTATTACGAGAAATGGCTTGCCGGCCTTGCCAATCTTCTCGTCGAACACGGCATCGCCAGCACCGATGAAATCGCCGCCGGGCGAAGTTCCGGTCCGGCCCCCGACGATCTTGCCGCGCGCCGCCTTGAGGCCGCGCGGGTCGTTCCAGTGCTTCGCAGTGGCGGGCCGTCTGCGCGCGACAGCGATGCGGCCCCCGCCTTTGCCATCGGGGTGCGGGTGCGCACCCGCGCTATTGCCGGAAACCAGGCGCGGAATGGCGGCCATACCCGCCTTCCCGCCTATGCCGCCGGCCGCGTCGGGACCGTCATGCTGCATCATGGCGCGCATGTCTTTCCCGACAGCAACGCCCATTTCAGCGGCGAGTCCCCGCAGCATCTCTATACCGTCAGCTTCGCTGCGGGCGATCTGTGGCAGCATGCCGAATCCCCGCATGACGAGGTGCGGCTGGATCTGTGGGAAGACTATCTGGAACCGGCATGAGCCAGACCGCGCGCCGTCCCGAAAAGCCCTTCGAACAGCCCTGGCACGCCGCCGCCTTCGCGCTGACCGTGCATCTACATGATCGCGGCCTGTTCAGCTGGACCGAATGGGCCGATCAGCTGGCCGATGCGCTTGCCAGTGAGGGATCTGCCGGACAACTTGATGGCGGGGATGACTATTACACAGCCTGGCTCGTCGCGCTTCAGAGAATGCTGGCGACAAAAGGCATTGCCGGTGATGACGATATCAGCGCCATGATGGCGGCCTGGACCGAAGCCTATCTGGCGACGCCGCACGGCCATCCGGTGACGCTTGCCGCGAGGGTCTAGCTGTCGCTCCAGTTCGGGGCGCGCTTCTCGATAAAGGCGGCGATGCCCTCTTCGGCGTCATTCGCCAGCATGTTCTCGACCATCACAGCCGCCGCATGGTCATAGGCCTCTGACAGGGGACGTTCGGCCTGCTGATAGAAGGTCGGCTTGCCGAAAGCGACCGTGGCTGTCGATTTCGCGGCGATGCGGCGTGCCGTGTCCATGACCGTTTCCGTCAATTCATCGGCAGGCACCGCGCGGTTGACCAGGCCGATCTCGGCGGCGCGCGGCGCGCTGCAGGGCTCGCCCGTCAACAGCATTTCCATGGCATGTTTCGGCGCCACCTTGCGAGAGAGAGCCACCATCGGGGTCGAGCAGAACAGGCCGATATTCACCCCCGGCGTGGCGAAATGCGCCGTCTCGGCGGCGAAGGCAAGGTCGCAGCTGGCGACAAGCTGGCACCCGGCGGCGGTGGCGGTGGCGGCGACCTCGGCGATGACCGGGCGCGGATGCGCCGGGATCGACGCCATCAGGGCCGAACATTGCTTCATGACCTTGGTGAAATAGGCGCGGCCTCGATCCCCCGCATTGGCCGGGTCCCGGCGTGCCGCTGTCATTTCCTTCAGATTGTGACCGGCGCAGAAGACCGGTCCGTTGGCGGCGATAACAATCACCCGCACAGCGGGGTCGTTGGCAGCAACGTCCAGCGCGGCGGCAAGCGCGCCCATCATCGCCTCGGACAGGGCGTTGCGGGATGCCGGCGCGTTCAGGGTCAGCCGGAGGATCCCGTCGGCGTCGCATTCTGCGGTCACAAGCTCATTGTCGTCGGCCACGGCCATGGTCAGTCTCCCGGATCACTCCATCTGACAGCCGGGCCCGGCTGTCAGCCATTCTCGATCATAAAGCTTGTGCGGTCCGCCTTCGGACGGCTGTTGTCCACCGCCTCGCCGGTTTCGATGAACAGAACCTGTTCGGCGATGGTTGTCGTCAGATCGCCCATCCGCTCGAGATTCTTGCCCATGAACAGGAGATGCGTGCCGATCAGCGGCGAAAGCTCGCCCTTGTCCATCATGTCGATGATGGAGGTGAAAAATGCGGTATGGAGCTTGTCGACATGGACATCGGAATTGCGGATGGCCCGCGCTGTCTCGACATCGCCTTCGGTGTTGGCGACAAGCACATCATCGATCATCGAGACCACCATGGTGCCGATCTCGATCAGCTGGTCCCAGGGAAGATCCCCCGGACCGGTGGCCATGACCGCCTTGGTGCGTTTCGCGGTGTTGCGGGCGTAGTCGCCGATGCGCTCGAGGCTGTGGGCGGCGTTCGAGGTCGCCAGCACCCGCCGCAGATCGTCCGAGCGCGGGGCGCGCACGGTGATCAGCATCAGCACCCGGTCGTTGACCTCGGCCTCAAGCTTGTCAAGCTCGACGTCCTGCTCGATCAGCATGTCGACGCGGCTTGCCTGAAAATCGGACATGGCGCGCAGACAGGCATTCAACTGCCGGCTTGCCAGCATGCCGAGGCGGGTCAGCGCCATGTTGAGATCGGCAAGATCCTGTTCAAATGCCGAGCTGGTGTGTTCGATCTGGTTCATCTATCCGTCCCGTTCTGGTGTGACCGTCACCCGTCCCGTCACATGCCGTGAAATTTGCCGGCACCCTGCATTTATAGAGCAAAGCGCCGCACTGGCCAAAATCCTAGCCAAAGCGACCGGTGATGTAGTTGTTGGTCATCTCATGCTGCGGCTTGGTGAACAGCGTTTCGGTGTCACCGACCTCGACAAGTTTTCCAAGATGGAAATAGGCGGTGCGCTGCGAGACGCGGGCCGCCTGCTGCATCGAGTGGGTCACGATGACGATGGTGAATTCGCTGCTGAGTTCGGCAATCAGCTCCTCGATCTTCGCCGTGGCGATCGGGTCGAGGGCCGAGCATGGCTCGTCCATCAGAATCACTTCCGGGCTGACCGCAATGGTGCGGGCGATGCACAGGCGCTGCTGCTGGCCACCCGACAGGCCGGTGCCGGGCTGCGTCAGCCGGTCCTTCACCTCGTTCCACAGGCCGGCGCGCTCCAGCGAGGATTCGACGATATCGTCAAGCTCTGCGCGGCTTGTGGCGATGCCGTGGATCCGCGGGCCATAGGCGACATTGTCGAAGATCGATTTCGGGAACGGATTCGGCTTCTGGAAAACCATGCCGACGCGGGCGCGAAGCGGCACCACATCGACGTCCGGCGCGTAGATGTTCTTGCCATCCATCGCGATCTCGCACTCGATCCGGCAGATGTCGATGGTGTCATTCATCCGGTTCAGGCAGCGCAGAAAGGTCGACTTGCCGCATCCCGACGGGCCGATGAAGGAAATCACCTGCTTTTCGGCGATGTCGAGCGTGACATTGTCGATCGCCTGCTTGTCGCCATAGAAGACATTGACGTTGCGCGCGGTCATCCGCGGCCGGTCGACATAGACATTGCCGACGGTTTCGTCCGGCAGGTTTGCGCTTTCAAGATTGGCGGTCTGTTCGATGATATTCATGACCTGCGTGTCCATTTCCCTGTCCTTTGCCGGCAAGCCTACCACCGCCGCTCAAGTTTCTTGCGAATAAAAATCGCCGCCGCGTTCATCACGATCAGGAAGGTCAGCAGAACCATGATGGCGGCGCTTGTCTTCTGGATGAACATGCGCTCGGCGAAATCGGCCCACATGAAGATCTGCACCGGAAGCACCGTTCCCGGGTCGGTGACGCTTCCCGGCACGTCGACGATGAAGGCCACCATGCCGATCATCAGAAGCGGCGCGGTCTCGCCAAGCGCCTGCGCCATGCCGATGATGGTGCCGGTCAGCATGCCGGGCATCGCCAGCGGCACCACATGGTGCAGCATGGTCTGAACCCGCGACGCCCCGACGCCAAGCGCCGCGTCGCGGATGCTTGGTGGCACCGCGCGGATCGCCGCGCGCGAGGATATGATGATGGTCGGCAGCGTCATCAGCGCCAGCACCACACCGCCGATCAGCGGGATCGAACGCGGCATGCCGAAGACGCCGATAAAGATGGCAAGGCCCAGAATGCCGAAGACCACCGACGGCACGGCCGCCAGATTGTTGATGTTGATCTCGATGATCTCGGTGATCCGGTTCTTCGGCGCGAATTCCTCGAGATAGACAGCTGTCGCCACGCCGATCGGAAAGGACAGCACAAGACATACCGCAAGGGTCAGAATCGAGCCGATCAGCGCGCCGTAGATGCCGGCCATTTCCGCATTCCGCGACGCGCTGCCGAAGATCAGATAGTCGCTGAACTGGAGGCTGATCAGACCTTTTTCAGTCAGCGTGTCGATATAGCCGATCGCCTTGTCGTTGAGGCGGCGGTCCTTTTCCGGCGTTTCACGCTTGATGAATCCGCGAAGGAAGGAATCGACATCATCATCGAGCGCGAAAGTCATCGTCTGTGTTGTGTCGAGGATCGACGGATCGCCAAGAACCGCCTTGCGAAGGCGCTGCTCGGCACCCTGTGAGATCAGCTTGCCTGCCGCCTTGCGCCCCGATCGGCCGGATGCGCCAGTGGCCTCATAGAGGGCCTTGCGGATCACCCCGCGCGCATCCCCGTCATAGAGCGACTGCACCGACAGATCGCCGGCCGGATCGAGCTTCGCCCGCTCAAGGGTGACTTCAAGCGTCACATAATGCTGGAAGAAGCCCGGAATGCCCTTGGAGAAAATCGAGGCGAACAGCGTCACCAGAAAGGCCAGCGCGATGCCGATGGCGATACGGCCATAGAGCTGGAAGCGCTTCTCGCGCGTGCGGCGCGCGGCAAGGCCGGCGGCCACACGGTCCGCGGCCATAGCTGGCGAAATCATTTCACGGCGGGGATCAGTCATATTGCTCTCGGTATTTCTTCACGACCTGCAGGGCGATGAAATTCAGCCCCAGCGTGATCACGATCAGTGTGAGGGCCAGAGCGAAGGCCGACAGGGTCTTCGCCGACTCGAACTCCTGGTCGCCGACCAGGATGGTGACGATCTGCGAGGTCACGGTGGTGACCGCATCCAGCGGGTTCAGCGACAGGTTGGCAGCGAGGCCGGCGGCCATCACCACGATCATCGTCTCGCCGCCCGCCCGCGACACCGCCAGCAGAATCGAGGCGACAATGCCGGGGAGCGCCGCGGGAAGGACCACCTGCCGGACCGTCTCGCTTCGCGTGCTGCCAAGCCCGTAAGCGGCGTCGCGAAGCGCCTGCGGCACCGCGTTGATCACATCATCCGACAGGGACGAGACAAACGGAATGATCATGATTCCCATCACAAGGCCGGCGGCAAGCGCCGATTCCGACGCCACATCCAGACCCAGGCTCATGCCCGTCGAACGGATGAAGGGAGCAACGGTCAGCGCCGCGAAGAAGCCATAGACAACGGTCGGCACACCGGCCAGAAGCTCCATCAGCGGTTTCACCACGGCGCGCACCCGCGGCGAGGCATATTCGGACAGGTAGATGGCGCTGAACAGGCCGACCGGCACCGATACCGACAGCGCCACCACCGAAATCAGGAAGGTGCCGACGAACAGAGGCACCGATCCGTATGTGGCAAGACCCATCTGGCCGGAGCCGGCGCGCTCGGCCCCTTCGAACTGCGGGTTCCAGGTCAGCCCGAACAGGAATTCGGATACCGGCACCAGCGCGAAGAATCGCAGCGATTCGAAAATCACCGAAAAAACGATGCCGATGGTGGTCAGGATGGCGATGGCCGAACTTGCCGCCAGCACCGTCATCAGGATCCGCTCCACCGCGTTGCGCGAGCGGAAGGACGGGTTCAGCTGCCGGTAGGCGAACAACCCGCCAAGAAGCGACAGCGCCAGCACAGTAAACGTTTTCAGGGTCGTGGAGGTGGCCTGCCAGCCGGCCCAGGCCTCGGCGGCGTCATAGACCCAGTCCGGCTGTTCGCCGAAATTTATGCCGCTGACCACATTTGATATCTGCGCAAGGACAATGACTTCGGTGTAGTTTTCACCGGCCTTGACCTCGTCCGGGACAAGGCCAAGCGCAAGCTGGTTGAAGACGATGTCATCGCCGATCGCCAGAACAGCCAGAAGCGCCAGCGCGGGAAGCGCGGCGATCAGACCGGCGAAGAGGCCGTAATAATGCGGCAGGGAATGGAGCCTAGCACCGGCGATGCGGCTGGCACCGGCGGCGCGGGTGCCAAGAAAGAAATAGCCCGAGCTGATCAGGAGAACCGCTATCGCGAGAGAGATGCTGCTCACCGGAGCCTCCGGACATTCAATTCAACACGAATGAGAGCCGGGTTTTACCCGGCCCTCGACATTTTTGCCAGACCTGTTTCAGCCAGACTTACTTCAGCATGTCTGCGGTAAGCTTCGGCAGGTCCTGCATCGCGGCCAGGTACTGCTCACGCTCGGACTGTGGCATCGGGATCATGCCGGCATCGGACAGCACGCCGTCCTCATCCCAGTGCTTCACCCACTCGGCCATATATTCCTTGATGCCCGGGACAACGCCAACATGGGCATGCTTGACGTAGAAATACAGCGCCCGGGATACCGAA
>JBMHCH010000116.1:0-25414 GCA_049890015.1 Puniceispirillaceae bacterium (SeqCode) | reverse complement strand
GCCCCAGCCAACAATTCCCCAAACCACCGTGGGGGCGGGGGGCGCAACCAAACCGCCCCGGCTTGCCCAAACCCCTCCCGGGGCGCCGGCGGGGGGGGGCGCCCTTTCCTTCTCCGGGAACCGCCCGCATACTGGGCAGGTCATTTCTTCATCTGGCACAGGAATCACGCAGATGCGACGGGCAGAGATCGTCACCGCCTTCATCCTTGGCCTTTTTTCGATCTATCTCATGTGGAAGAGCGGCGAGCCGCCGGCCTGGAATCCCGACGCCGCCCGCTTCGACAATATCGGATTCGATGAGTCCGGCGCGCCCGGAAGCGGGTTCTGGCCCTTCTGGCTTGGTGTCATCATGCTTGGCAGCTGCGTGTGGACCGGTGTGAACTGGGCGCTTCGCCTGACCCCGGCATCGGTATCCGGCGCCCCGTTCCTCGACAGCTACGGCAAGAAGATGCTGCTGACCGTCGGCGGCGGCCTGATCGGGTTTCTGGTGCTGATCGAGCTTGCCGGCTTCTATGGCGGGATGCTTGTCTTCCTTGTCTATTACATCCGTTTCCTGGGGCGCCACAGCTGGGCTGTCACCCTGCCCATCGCCATCGGCGTTCCCGTCATCTGTTTCTTCTTCTTCGATATCGCCATGCGGATCGTGCTGCCGAAAGGCTATCTCGAGCCGCTCTTCATCCCGCTTTACGCGATGTTCCTGTAACCGCCCCGGATCCACCCCGGAGAGTCTTCAATGGATATCCTGTTCTCGCTTTTTGACGGCATTCTCATCGCACTGCAGCCGATGAATCTCGGCCTTGCCATTCTTGGCGTGGTGGTCGGGCTGTTCGTCGGCGCGATGCCGGGGCTGGGATCGGTCAACGGGGTTGCGATCCTGCTTCCCTTCACCTTCGTCATCCAGTCGATCAGCGGCGGCGCCACATCGCCGATGATCTTCCTGGCGGCTGTCTATTACGGGGCCATGTATGGCGGCGCGATCTCGTCGGTCGCGCTTGGCATCCCCGGGGCATCGACCGCGGTGGCGACAACCTTTGACGGGCGGCCGCTGGCGCTTCAGGGGCGCGCGCATATCGCCCTGATGGCGGCGGCGCTGGCCTCCTTCGCCGGTGCCACCGTGTCCAATGTGATGTTCACCGCCTTCGCGCCGATGCTGGCCTCTGTGGCGCTGAATTTCGGCAATCCTGAGATCTTCGCGCTGATGCTTCTGGCCTTTGCCACCTTTGCCGGTCTTGGCGGGGATGATTTCCCGAAGACGATCTTCTCGATCTGTTTCGGTCTGGCGCTGTCCGCTGTCGGTTTTGACATCATCTCCGGCGAGCCGCGCCTGATCTTCTTCGACATCCAGGGATTCTCCCATGGCATCCGCTTTCTTGTTCTGGCCATTGGCATCTATGGCATCGCCGAAATGCTGTGGACGATGAACAGCTCGCGCGGCGAATCCTCCATGTCGAAGGTCGAGGTCGGCTTCGCCAGCATGACCTATGCGCTTGTCCGTTTCCGGGAAGCCTGGCGCGGCACGCTGATCGGCTCGGTGCTCGGCTTTTTCGTCGGTATTCTTCCTGCCGCCGGAGCCACCCCGGCATCGCTGATGGCCTATGGGGTGACAAAGATGACGTCGCGCGACCAGGACGCCTATGGCAAAGGCTCGATCGATGGCGTCGCCGCGCCGGAGGCCGCCAACAACTCGGCCTCGACCGGCGCGATGCTGCCGATGATGACGCTTGGCATTCCGGGATCCCCGACCACCGCGGTGCTGCTTGCCGGCATGGTGATATGGGGCCTCGAGCCAGGACCACTGCTGTTTGCCGAACAGCCGGATTTCGTCTGGCCTCTGATCGGGTCCTTCTATGTCTCCAACCTTGTCGCGGTCCTTGTGAATATCGCCTTCATCCCGCTGTTCCTGTGGATGCTGCGCATGCCCTTCACGATTCTCGTGCCGCTTGTCTTCGTGCTGTCGCTTGTCGGAACCTACGCTGCCTACATGAACATGTTCGATGTGTGGCTGATGGTGTTTGTCGGCATTGGCGGGTTCTTCATGCGTCTTCTCGACTACCCGGTGGCGCCGGCGGTGCTTGCCATTGTGCTTGGCCCGATCGCCGAGCCGACGCTTCGCCAGACGCTGCTGCAGTATGAGACCTTCACGGTATTCTTCACCCGTCCCATCGCCGGCCCGATCACCGTCATCGCGATCATCCTGATCCTTCTTCCGGGGCTGCGCCTCGTGATGCGCCGCCTTCGCAAGCCGCGGACGCCCGCTGGCTGATAGAGGCGGGAAGATGCGTCTTCGGGCGCTCAGGCAGGTTGGCTGCCTCACGGTTTTGTCATTTCAGGCGATGGCTTAATTGCGGTCACCATTCCTGCGTTGCATGGGTGCATGCCTGCGAGACGCCGATGACCGGAACAGACCTGACCATTCAGAAGCCGCTGCGGCTTGTCCCGGCGCGCGCCTTTGACCTGGTGACGCGTCCGGAATATCTGCCGTTCTGGTGGGGGCCTCACGGCATCACCCTTGGTGAGCATGATCTTGATTTCACCAGGACCGGTCCCTGGTTCTCGGTGATGATCGAGGCCGAGGCAGGCTGGCACCGTGTATCCGGCGAGGTGCTGTCGGTCTCCGAGGGCGAGGCGGTGGAGATCAGCTGGGCCTGGCATGACCGCGAGACCGGCAAGCGCGGGCATGAAAGCCGGGTGCGGCTGTCCGTCCTTGATGACGGCGCCGGCGGCACCATCCTGACCATGCAGCAGACCGACCTTGCCGATGCCGAGTCAGCCCGCCTTCATCGGGAAGGTTGGTCATCGTCGCTTGACCGTCTCGATGCTCTGATCGCACCGGCGGGCCCCATTCCCTGACAATCCGAACCATATGAGGATGGACGCCGATATGCCCCACTTTCTTTTCGCCTATCACGGCGGCAAAACCCCTGACACACCCGAGCAGACCGAGGTCGAGATCAGCCGCTGGCGGCAATGGTTTGACGAGATCGGACCCACCATTGTCGATCCCGGCAATCCTGTCGGCATGTCGAAGACGGTGTCGGTGGACGGCGTGGTCGATGGTGGCGGCGCCAATCCGCTGTCCGGCTACACCATCATTCATGCCGAGAGCATGGACAGGGCCGTCGCGCTGGCGAATGCCTGTCCGATCATCGGCGATGGTACGGTCGAGGTGGCCGAGATCCACGAGGTGTCGATGTAGTCGTCGGTCCGACTTCCGCAGATGACAGATAAGGATGATGGCTGCGCCGCCATAGCAGGCAGCCCAGCAGAGGAATGCCGGCGAAGAGCAATCTCACATCAGGCATCAACGGGTCGGCGGCGGCGGCGGGTACCGGTCTTTCCCGGCTTGCAGGCTTGGTTCGGTCTTCTGACGACTGATTTCGGCTTGCCCGGCGGTGCGTGTTGGGAAAGACTGTCGCGTGAAGGGAGATCTTCATGCGGATCATGGTTGTTGGCGTCGGGGCGCTTGGTTCCTATTTCGGTGGCGCGCTTGCCGAGGCCGGCCATGATGTCACTCTTCTGGTCAGGAACAGGGCGCATCGCGCCGCCATCCGCGAACATGGCCTGATCCTGCATCGTGACGGTGTCGAGGCGCGCATTCCGGTGACCGTGGTCGATTCCGAATCTGCCGGCGAAGCCGGAACCGCCGACATCATTCTCGTCTTCACAAAGACTGGCGCAACACAGGCAGCGCTGGAAGATGCAAGGCCTGTGATCGGCGAGGCCACGCGGCTTGTCAGCGTGCAGAACGGGCTTGGCAACGCCGAGGCGCTTGCCGCCTTTGTGCCGATGGCGCGGGTGATCTATGGGACGACGATGGCGCCTGGCGATATCATCGCCCCGGGTGTTGTCAGCACGCATGGCCCGCATGTCACGCAGTTCTGTGCCGCAGGTGAAGATGCGAAGACGGCAGCCATGGCCGAGGATCTCGCCGCGAGGCTGAATGGCGCTGGTCTGGAGACACGGGTCAATCCGGATGTCGACCGTGTGATCTGGGCGAAGGTGGCTTTCAACTGTGCGATGAACAGCCTGTGTGCGCTTCTTGGCAGAACGCCCGGGCCGCTTCTGGATGATGACGAGATGAAGGCGCTTGTCATGGCGACGATCATGGAAGCGTGCGATGTCGCCAGCGCCGCCGGGGTAGAGGTGGATCGCGAAGGACTGCGTGCCACCATCGAAATGGTGCATCGCGAGCATCGGGACCACAAGCCGTCGATGCTTGTCGATGTCGAGAACCGCCGTCGCACCGAAATTGACGCGCTGAACGGCGCGGTCGTCGCGACCGGAGCGCGGCTTGGTGTGCCCACACCGCGCAACCAGACGCTGCTTGCGCTGATCCATGGCCGCGAGGCAGACTATACTGGAGATTGAGGAGGGCGGAGATGACCAGCCAGACCACGCCGATACCGCTTGAAATCAGCTATCCCGATACGCCAAGGGGAATGAGCGATGCCGAATGGCACGCCCGCGTCGATCTCGCCGCGGCCTACCGGCTAACGCATCACTATGGCTGGACAAGCGTTGTCTATAACCACATCACCCTGCGGGTGCCCGGAACCGACACCTTCCTGATCAATCCCTTCGGCCTGACCTATGACGAGATTACCGCCTCGAACCTGACCCGCGTCGATCTTGACGGCAACAAGGTGTCGGATGACGCCTGGCCGGTGAACCGCGCCGGCTATGTGATCCATGCCGCCATTCACAAGGCGCGCCCGGATGACCTTCACTGTGTGATGCACACGCATGAGCCCTTCAGCCAGTCAATCGCCGCCCTTGATGTGGAGGTGGTGCCGATGATGCAGGAAGGCTGTCAGCTGTTCGAGCGGATAGGCTATCACGATTTCAACGGCATTGTCCTCGACGAGACCGAGCAGCAGGCGCTGACCGGCGCGATGGGAAAGAAGAACCATACGCTGGTGCTGAAGAACCACGGGCTGCTGACCGCCGGGCCGAATGTCGCCTGGGCCTTCGTGCGGCACCAGCTGTTCATCCGCAACGCCGAGATCATGCTTCGCACCATGTCTTCAGGGGCGCAGATCACCTATATTCCCGACGAGATCATGCGCCATACGCGCGAGCAGTTCGAAGGCGGAGCCGCACAGGCTGGCGCCACCGTCCGTCATCCGGAATGGCCGGCCTTCTGGCGGATGCTGGACCGGATAGATCCGTCCTGGAAGAGCTGAGGCGGCCTAAAGCGCCGCCAGCCTGTCCGGCAGTTCGGCGATGACGTCGCGCCAGGCATTGGCAAAGGCGAACCTGAGAAACTTTTCCTGGCCATCGCCGAAGAAGGTTCCCGGGATCGTCAACACGCCGACGTCACGCGCCATCCGCCTCGCGACATCCAGCGATCCCTCCCCTTCAAACGGGTGTTTCACATAGCCGAAATAGGCGCCGGTGCTGAGCAGCTGCCAGCCCGGAAGCGCTGTCATCACCTCGGCGAACAACGCCGAGCGCGCGGCCATCTTCTCGCGGTTCTGCTGCCGCCAGTCGGCAAGCTCGGCCAACATGGGCGTGACCGCCATCTGCGGCGTGCGCGGCGCGCAGATCTGGATATTGTCGATGATCTTGGCAAGCTCGTCGATAAAGGCGCTTCCCGCTGTCACCGCGCCAAGCCGGTGCCCCGGCATGCAGTAGGATTTGGAAAAGCTGTAGAGCTGCACGAGCGTGTCCTGCCAGCCGTCTTGCGACAGCAGATCATGCGGCCTTGCCTCGCCAAGGGGCAGAAAATCGCGATAGGTCTCGTCGAGAATCATCCAGACGCCGCGCGCGCGGCACAGGGCGAAAATCGACGCAAGCAGCGCTGGCGGGTAAATCGATCCGCAGGGATTGTTCGGCGAGACAATGGCGATGGCGCGTGTGCGCGGCCCGATCGCTGCTGCCAGACCCTCAATCGCGGGAAGCATGCCGTTGCGCGCCTCGCAATCGACATAGCCGATGCCGATGCCAAGCATGCCAAGCGTCGATTCATGATTGAAATAGCAGGGGCGCGTCATCAGGATTTCATCACCCTGACCGGCGACGGCAAGCGAGGCGGCCACAAAAGCCTGATTGCATCCTGAAGTGATGTGAATCTCGGCAGGCGCGATCTCGGCACCATAGACGTTGCCAAGATGTCCGGCATAGGCGCAGCGAAGGTCCCAGTCCCCCTCGACCCGTCCATATTTCGTGCTGTCCGGATCGGCCGCCGCGGCCTCAAGGGCGGCGATCATTGCCGGATGCGCGGCATAACCGGGTACAGCCTGGCTCATATCTATCAGCGCGCCTTTGTCTCCTCCATATGACGCGCGCCAGTCCTGCACCACCGACACAGGCGGTGCGGTCAATTTGGAAATTGCTGGATTGAACATCTTCGGCCCCGAGTAACATGACGAGCAGCAGGTTTACCACCTGCCCGGAGCGAGACAAAGCGAAAGGGTAGGTTGACCCTTCACCATGAGGGGCTATCTGTCATAGGGGTCGCTGACCCTGACGATGTCATCCTCGCCGAAATAGCTTCCCATCTGCACCTCGATGATGATGACCGGCGCATCGGTGTCATTGCCGAGCGCATGGTGCGCGCCGAGCGGAATATTGATGGAGTCGCCTGCCTCGAGCGTCAGGGTCCTGCCGTCAAGCTGTACCGTGGCGGTGCCGGCGACGACAACCCAGTGTTCGGATCGTTGGTGATGATATTGCAGCGAGAGATGCTGCCCGGGATCGACCGTCAGGCGCTTGACCTTGCATACAGCGCTGTCCAGCAGGTTTTCGAACATGCCCCACGGCCGATATTCGAAACTGTGCTCCGTGGCCCTGCTGTTGCCGGTGGCGGCAAGCTGCTCAATGACCTGCTTCACCTTTTCCGTATGTCCCTTGCGTACGATCAGCGTGGCGTCATCGTCATCTATGACGATCAGATCCTCGATGCCCACGCCGGCGATGGTGCGACCACTCCCATGGACGAAAACACCTGTTGAATCCACGAGTATGGAACCGGTTTCCCTGTCCAGTGCCGTTGATGTGATAAGGTTCGACAGGCTGTCCCAGCTTCCAACATCGCTCCAGCCTCCGTCGAAGGGGATCAGCGCAATCCTGTCCTCCTTTTCCATGATGGCATAGTCGACAGAGATGGCGGGCACAGCCTCCAACGCCGGCTTCGCCAGAATATCCTCGTCGGCGCGCTGCGTCCGGCTGTCCCAACAGGCCCCAGCGGCATGAGCAAGATCTGGCTGATGACGGTGAAAACTGTCAAGGCAGGTTTGCGCCTGGACCATGAAGATGCCGGAATTCCAGTAATGCGTGCCTGAGGCGAGATACGTCTTGGCGGTGGCAAGGTCCGGCTTCTCGGTGAAGGACCTCACATCCATCAGCTCGGCGGCTCCGGGGGCGCACTCGATATAGCCATACCCCGTTGCCGGCGCGTCAGGGGTGATCCCGAAGGTTACCCAGACATCCGTCCGGCATGCCTCTGCCCCCCGCGTCACCAGGCCGGCGAACTTGTCTGCATCCTCGATCCAATGATCAGAGGGCATGATAAGCAAAATATCCCCGGGATCACAGGCGAGGGCTGCGAAGAAGATGGCAGGTGCCGTGTTCCGCCCTGTTTCCTCAAGGATGTAATGCGCCTCTATGTCTTGGGTCTGTGCGGCCCTGCGGCACAAAAACCCGTGCTGACGCGAGGAAATGACCAGGGGTGCGGCGGCGCCGGGAATGGCGGAAGCACGCTCAAGCGTGCGCGTGAAAAGGCTTCCCATCCCGGGAAACTCGATGAACTGTTTTGGTAGGGATTTCCGGCTTGCTGGCCATAGACGCGTACCTGATCCCCCTGATAATACAACTGGTTTGATACGCATATATGGCTGCCATTATGGAATATGAAATGCTGGCGAGACAGCATGCTTGCGAAACGCCGAGAGATGAATCACAGTAGCACGAATTGTGATAGTGAGAGCTAAATAGTTGTCTGCTGGTGGTCAATTCCTCGGCAGGACGGTGGTAAGCCACTGACAGTTTTTTTTGGGGATCAGGCATGGCCAGCCAATCTAGAATCACGAACCTCCGCCAGCTTGAGGCGGAAGCGATGCAGATTTTCCGTGAGGTGGCGGCCGAGGCGGACAATCCGGTGTTCCTCTATTCTGTTGGCAAGGACAGCGCGGTCATGCTGCATCTGGCGATGAAGGCCTTCCATCCGGCAAAGCCTCCGTTTCGGTTCCTTCACGTGGATACGACATGGAAATTTCGCGAGATGATCGAATTCCGTGACCAGCGCATGGCTGACCTCGGACTTGATGTGATTGTCCATACCAATTCGGATGGACTTGCCGCGGGGGTCGGGCCTTTCACCCATGGTTCGGCGCGTCATACCGAGGTGATGAAAACCGAAGCTCTGAAGCAGGCGCTGGACAAGCACGGATTCGATGTTGCCTTTGGCGGCGCGCGGCGTGACGAGGAAAAGTCCCGCGCCAAGGAGCGTATTTTCTCGTTCCGCACGCGTGATCATCGCTGGGATCCGAAGAACCAGCGTCCGGAGCTATGGTCGATCTACAGCACGCGAAAGCACCCAGGCGAGAGCATTCGCGTCTTCCCGCTGTCCAACTGGACCGAGCTCGATATCTGGCAGTATGTCCTGAGCGAGAACATCCCGATCCCGTCGCTCTATCTGGCTGCCGAGCGCCCGGTTGTCGAGCGCGACGGCATCCTGATCATGGTCGATGATGACCGTCTGCCGCTTGCCGAGGGCGAAGTGCCGCGCATGGAGATGGTCAGATTCCGCACCCTGGGCTGTTATCCGCTGACCGGCGCCATCCGGTCCGAGGCGACAACCCTGCCGGCCATTGTCGCCGAGATGCTGGTGTCCACCACATCGGAACGCCAGGGTCGCATCATCGACAAGGACAGTGGCGCATCGATGGAAGACAAGAAACAGGCGGGGTATTTCTGATGAAGGCCCCTGAAGTGACTGCCGGCAATCTCGCCGACTATCTGGCAAGGCAGGCAGCAAAGGATACGCTGCGATTCATCACCTGCGGATCCGTGGATGATGGCAAGTCCACATTGATCGGCCGGCTTCTCTATGAGTCGAAGATGATCTTCGATGACCAGCTGGACTCGCTTGACACGGACAGCCGTAAATTCGGCACCCAGGGTGGCGGGCTTGATTTCGCGCTTCTTGTCGACGGCCTGTCGGCCGAGCGCGAGCAGGGCATCACCATTGATGTCGCCTACCGCTATTTCACCACTGACCGTCGGAAATTCATCGTCGCCGACACCCCGGGCCATGAGCAATATACCCGCAACATGGCGACGGGAGCTTCGACCGCCTCGCTGGCGATCATCATGGTGGATGCGCGCAAGGGGGTGCTTGACCAGACGAGGCGGCATGCCTTCATCGCGTCCCTTCTCGGCATCCGGCATGTCGTGCTGGCCATCAACAAGATGGACCTTGTCGGCCATGCCAAGGACAGGTTCGACGAGATCGTCGCCGGTTTCATGGCGCTCAATGACAGGCTTGGCTTCACGGGCATCATGCCAATCCCGATGTCGGCGCTTCATGGCGACAATATTGTCGCAAGATCTGACAGCATGTCCTGGTATGAGGGGCCTGCGCTGCTTGATCATCTCGAGACGGTCGCCGTCGATGACGAGGGACAGGGCCCGCTCCGCCTTCCTGTGCAGTATGTGATACGCCCAAATCAGGACTTTCGAGGATATGCCGGGCGGGTCGGCGGCGGCGCACTGCACTGTGGTCAGGCTGTCAGGATCCTGCCCTCTGGCAAGACGACGAAGATTGAACGCATTCTGATCGGTATGGAGGAGGTTGACACCGCCGTTTCCGGCCAGTCGGTCGTGGTCACCGTGGGCGGCGAGTTCGACATTTCTCGTGGTGACATGATTGTTGACGCCGAATCTCCCACCGAGATCGCCGACCAGTTTCGGGCCAGCATCATCTGGATGCAGGATGCGGAGATGCTGCCTGGCCGCACCTATATATTGAAGACCGAAACGGCGAGCTGTACTGCGAAACTGGCAAAGCCGCGCTACCGGGTAAATGTGAACGACTATGAAAGCGCGCCTGCCGACACGCTGGCTCTGAACGATATAGGCAGCTGCAACCTGTCGCTTGACCGGCGGATCGCCTTTGATGCCTATGCCGACAACAGATCGACCGGTTCCTTTATACTGATTGACCCCGAGACCAACGCCACAGCCGGAGCGGGCATGATCGAATTTGCGCTGAGGCGCAGCCAGAATATCCATTGGCAGGCGCTTGATATCAATGCTGAGCAACGCGCCGCAGCAAAGAACCAGCGTGCCTGTGTGCTGTGGTTCACCGGCCTGTCAGGGTCCGGAAAATCGACCATCGCCAATATCCTCGAGAAGAAGCTTCATGCCATGGCGCATCACACCATGCTGCTTGACGGTGACAATGTGCGTCACGGGCTGAACCGTGACCTCGGCTTCACTGATGCCGACCGCGTGGAGAATATCCGCCGCGTCTCGGAAGTCTCGAAGCTGATGGTAGAGGCCGGTCTGATCACCCTTGTCTCCTTCATCTCGCCCTTTGCGGCCGAGCGCCAGATGGCGCGCGACATGCTGGAGGATGGCGCGTTTGTCGAGATTTTCGTCGACACCCCGCTGGAAGAAGCTGAGCGCCGGGATGTGAAGGGGCTGTATAAAAAGGCCCGCGCTGGCGAGCTGAAGAATTTCACCGGCATCGACAGCCCCTATGAGGCTCCTTCATCGCCGGAAATCACGTTGCCGACCACGCAGATGGACGCCGAGGCCGCCGCCGATGCTGTCATCGACTGGCTGCGGCAGCATGACTATCTGTGACCCTTGCCGGCTGAATGGCCGGCATGACGCTGCCTCGTGCAGAGCTCATGCAGGAATTCTATGAAGACCCTTGTCTTTTTCGGCAGCAGACGCCGTCCGGGATAGAGAAGCAGCAGGCCTGACTGATGCTCGATCCCGACCTGCGGATAGATCTGAACGAGAGACCCGTCAGCAAGTCCGGCGCGGCAATAGATGTCCGGCGCAAAGGACAGGCCGCCGCCGGCGCGCACCATGTCGCGGACAAGGATAGGGTCGTTCACCTGGGTCAGTCTTGATGTGTCCAACGTGACCTCGTGCGCGATGCCGCTGCGACCGTCCCGAATGATGAGCAGGGCTTCGGCATAGCGGCTCTCGATAATGCCGACCATGGATGCAAGCTGGTCCGGGTCGGGGGTCTGGGGCAGGGTGGAGGCTACCTGCGGACTGGCGATCCAGATCAAGGGCGTTTCGATCAGTTTCTGCTGGACAAGGTCGGAACTGGCCACGGTGCCGACAACCACCGCAAGGTCGATGGCGTCGCGCAGCAGGTCCGGCGCGCCGCTGCCAATCCTGATATCGAGCCGGATGTCAGGATGCGCCGCGCGGAATGATGTCAGCTGCGGGCCGACAATCTCCCGTCCAAAGGCCATTGGCAACGCCACCGTAAGACGGCCTCGCGGCGACTCGCTGAGGCCTGCGAGCTCGGCGCTGGCCGCCTCGACCTGTTCCAGTATCCGGATAGCATGCTGGTAGAACTGGCTGCCGTCATGCGTGAGGCGCAGCGAACGGGCACCGCGCACAAACAGCTGCAGGCCGACATCCTCCTCCAGCCGCGCCACAGCCCGGCTTACCGTGGATTTGGGCGCCCCGAGCTGGCGGGCCGCCGCCGAGATGCCCCCGTGATCGGCAACGGCGACAAAGGCTGGAAGATGATCAACGTTCCAATACATGAACGATATGTCCAGAAAATATATGTATGTTCCGAATATGGTATCAGCTATCCTTTTCGACAGCAACGTAACAGGTGGCTTTGCCGAAACGGTCCGCCGTAGTGAACCGCCTTTGCCGAGAGGCGAAGGCCCAGCGCCCGGGCCACAATCGTGGCGGCAGCCACGGCAGGAGGGATACATGACAGGCAGCAAAGACGCCCGCGATTACGATGATGTGCCGGGAACCTATGTTCTGGACAGCCGGAGCTACCGGAAAGGGTATCATCTGAACATGTTCTGCATGTCGCTGAACAAGGCGGAATGCCGCGAGGAGTTCGCCCGCGACGAGATGGCCTATCTGCAGAAATTCCCGATGACAGAAGATCAGCGCCAGGCGGTCCTTGATCGCGACTATATCCGGCTGCTGAAACTTGGCGCGAATGTCTACTACACCTTCAAGATCGTAAGCCATGACAGGCAGCCGCCTCAGGTGATGTATGGCAAGATGTCGGCGCCGCCGATGACGTTCGATGAATTCCAGGAAATGATGATCAATGGCGGACGTCCGATTGACGGCAACCGCTCAAAGACGGAGGGTTGAAATGGCCAGGATTATTGCCGGAATGGGAACCTCGCATGTGCCGGGTGTCGGCGCGGCGATGGACAATGACAAGACGCATGAGGATTACTGGGTCGAGCTTTTCAAAGGGTTCGAGCCGTTGCGTGCCTGGCATGCCGAGAATGTTCCAGATGTCACTATCGTTGTCTTCAACGACCACGCCACCTCGATGGCGCTGAACCACTATTCGACATTCATGATGGGGGTCGCCGAAAGGTTCCAGCCCGCCGATGAAGGCTGGGGCCCACGCAAGGTGCCGGTCGTCGAGGGGCATCCGGAACTGGCCTGGCACCTTGTCGAGAGCCTGATCCTTGATGAATTCGATATGGCTGTCACGGCCGACTTCGATGTTGATCACGGGCTGACGGTGCCGCTGTCGATCGCCTATGACAAGCCTGCGGCATGGCCGACAAAGGTCATTCCCCTATGCGTGAATGTCATCCAGTACCCGCAGCCGACGGCCATGCGCTGTTACAAGCTTGGCCAGGCAATACGCCGTGCCGTTGAAAGTTTCGATGAAGATATCACGGTCGGCATCTGGGGAACCGGCGGCCTGTCCCATCAGCTTGGCGGCGAACGGGCCGGTGTGGTCAATCCCGAGTTCGACAAGCGTTTTCTCGACAATCTGGTCAGCAACCCGGCGGCGAATGCCGGGCTGACGCACACGGATTTCATCCGCGAGGCGGGCTCCGAAGGCATCGAGATGATCATGTGGAACGTCATGCGCGGGGCGCTTGACGAGAATGTGCGCGAAATCTACCGGCTGTACCACATTCCGGTTTCAGCCACCGCCTATGGTGCCATCATCCTTGAAAATGCCTGAATGGCCAGAGACGGCAGGTCTGCCGCAGGAGTGACTCTATGAAGAATGTGGCTGTCAGAAACATTGTCCGCACCGATGCTGCGCTTGCTGAACGGCTTGGCGCTGCAGGCGCCTCGACTGTTCACGAGGCGCAGGGCCGGACCGGGCTTATGGATCCGGTGCTCCGCCCGATCTATCCGGGGGCAAGGATCGGCGGAACCGCGGTGACCATCCTGGCGCCTCCCGGCGACAACTGGATGGTGCATGTGGCCATCGAACTGTGCCAGCCCGGCGATGTTCTGGTGCTGGCCACCACCTCGCCGAACACGGACGGCTATTTCGGCGATCTGCTGGCGACCTCGGCGCAGGCGCGCGGGGTCAAGGGGCTGATCAGCGACGCCGGCGTGCGTGATGTCGCCGATCTTCAGGAGATGGGTTTTCCGGTCTGGTCGCGGGCGGTGTCATCCATGGGAACGGTGAAGAACACACTTGGCGCGGTCAATGTGCCGGTGGTCTGCGCCGGACAGCTGGTGTTTCCCGGCGACGTGATTGCTGCCGATGATGACGGTGTGACGGTTGTCGCCCGCGACGCCGCGGAATCGGTGATGGAAAGGACCCAGGCCAGGCTCGACGCCGAAGAGGCGAAGCGCCAGCGTCTCGCCGCCGGCGAGATGGGACTTGATCTGTATGATATGCGAGCGCGTCTGGAGGCGGCCGGCCTGACCTATGTCGACAGTCTGGATGATCTCGGGGACTTCAACGGGATTGACTGCAGCGGGCGCTAGCCGGCATCTGCCGGCGCCACGTCACTTGATCCGCTTGCACTGATATTCGGACTGGCAGCGGACCTTCTGGTCATCCACCCGGATGAGGGCGTCCTTGCCGCCACTTTGCCGCTTGTAGAAGCAGTTCGTGCCGCCATCGACATATTCGCGCCGCCGAAGCCGGCACAACTCCAGCCGTGGGTTGTCATCTTCCTTCATCGACTTGTAGGTGCGGCCGGCGGCAAGCACCGGCGCTGCCGCCATACATGCCGCGGCACCGCTGATCATCGTCAGGAAATGTCGGCGGCTATTCGCTTTCAACGTCAATATCGTCCTCCGACCCGGGAAGATAGGCCTTGCCCTGAAGGGCGCGGGCACCAAGCTTCTCGACCAGCATGGGATTGTTGCCGATGAGATCGCGAAGCTGCTCGTCGACATGCGCCTCGGCGGCTTCGAGCGTGTCCATCTCAAGTTCGGCAACGCCGTCGATAATCCAGTGAACCTTAACTTTCATCGCAAGTCTCCCATGCGCTAGTCGATGATGATCTCGAGGCTTTCATAAATCGTGCCAGCCTCGCGTTGAAGATCGACAAGCTTCTCGTCATCAACATTTTCGCGGGCATCATCGCGTGCCTCGAGCCCGCCCTCAAGCCCGAGCGCCGCACTGATGGAGAACCACACATAGGCCGTCTCGTAATCCGGCTCCTCCAGCATCAGCAGATGGAAGGTCGCAAACTGCGGTACGGCTGCCGCCTGACCTTCGTCGATACGGGCACGAAGTCGCTCCTGCACCTCGCCGCGCACGCCCTCGATGGCCTTTTCAGGAAGATAGCCTGCCAGATCCTCGGCAAGCTCTTCGGCGGCCTCGATGCCGCCAAGCTGGGCGGACCACGCCCAGGTCAGGGCGCGGGTGAAGTTCTGTGGCGCTCCCTTGCCGGCCTCAAGCAGCAGCGCCAGATTGTACTGCGCGTCATGCTGGTCATTCTGCGCCTGGACGGTGAACAGCTTGACCGCATGCCGGAAATTCTTGTCCTTCACCGCCTGGACCGCCTCGTTGAAGGTGGCGTCGCTGCTGTCGATCTGTGCTGTGGCTGATGACGGCGGCATGACCGTGATGGCCATAACTGTGAGGGCCAGAGCCAGCAAAGCCGCCTTCGCCGCGGCCCCCGTTCTCGATCGGCTCTCAGTCATCGAATCAGCGACCCGCCATCATCACCAGCTGCAGATACAGGACACGCAGCTTGAAATTCGAATTCGGCCGGCGTTCATAGACAACGATCCGCGGTCGGTCGGTGCCCGGCTTATGGAATTCGATAACCATGTTGTCCGGCAGCATGATCCCCTCCGCCTCAAGCGTTCCCTGGGGGTCGCGCGCAAAGACATCGGCGAATTCCCGGTCGATCCAGATCAGCGCCAGCGCCTTTCCAAGAATGTCGGGAAGACGCTCCCTGACCTCCTCGCGCGAGGTGAAGGTCACCTTGTCCGACACAAGGTTGTAGCGCGGCTCGCCTGCGCGCCGCGCCGGCAGTTTTTTCGGCTTCACGGGAACCAGTGCGTTTTTCGTGGTCTGGCTCATGCAGATCACCCGGTCAATGAAAGCGACAAAATAGTTTAGAACTTGGTGATATAGTGCCATTTTCCCGAAGAATCGCAACAGCTAAGCATTCTCTGGGCCGAAGCTGTGCTTTTGGCATGAAATTTGTAACCGCCTTCACAGGTTATCTGATGAGGGCACCATGATTCCGACCATACGCAACGCGCTGAAGATGGCGACATCCGAGCTCAATATTGTCACCAACAATATCGCGAATGCCGGCTCGACCGGGTTCAAGCGCAGCGATGGCAATTTCCTGCATTCCTATGCCGAGGATATTCCGGTCCCGGGCAAGAATATCGGTTTCGGTGTCGTGCACGAGGTGCCGCGGCGCTCGGACAACAAGCAGGGCGCCCTGAAGGTCACCAACAATTCACTGGATCTCGCCGTCAGCGGCGTCGGAATGTTCATCACCGCCAACCAGGATGATGGCGGCATCAGCTACACACGCGACGGATCGTTCCTGATTGATCAGGAAGGAGTGTTGACCACCACCGACAAGCGGCTTGTCCTCAGCGAGACCGGCGAGCGGATCATCATCCCGCCGCAGCGTGTCGACGAGGACGGCAACCTTTCGCTTCTCGACAGCATCCAGATCAACAATCGCGGCGCCATCAGGCTTGCCTATGGCGATGGCTCGATCGTTGATAAAGGGAATATCGGCCTTGCCAGGTTCGGCAACATCGCCGGTCTGAGGCCGTCCGGAAATGCCCAGTTCGTCATCACCGAAAAATCCGGCCCGGCGATTGTCGGCGTGCCGATGGGCGATGGCTATGGGCAGATCATCCAGGGTCATCTGGAATCGTCGAACGCGGTAATTGCCGATGAGCTGGTCAAGCTCATGCGCGCGCAGCAGGCCTATGCCGGCTCCTCGCGCCTGCTGCAGTCCGCTGTGGAAATGTCAAAGCGCCTGACAAGCTGACAGCGCGCCTGCCTGGCAGCCATAATGGCTGCCGCCCTATCCCATGCCGTATTCATGCGCGTCCCCGGTGCGTCCATGATCAGGCCATTTCAGGGCCGGGTCATTTCAGGGCCGGGTCATTTCAGGGGGAGTGTGGCGGACAGGTCGATGACGCTGACCTCGGTCACATCATTGATCCGCAGATCGCCTTCCAGACTTACCGCCAGTTTCGTGCCGATCGTGAGGTTGAGAGACACCGGCCTCGGCGGTGCGCTGGCAAGGCAGGCCAGCACGGAATCATAAAGCTGCTGGGGGATGGCGATGGCTCCCCGCATGACTGGCCTGTCAATCTCGATCACCAGATTGCCAAGGGGTTCGCCGGGTTCGCCATGTGCGGGTGCAGTGGGCCCGGACGCAGCGGGCCCGGACGCGTTGGCGAAGATCTCAAGCATGCACTGGCCACGCGCAATGTTCACAAGGCTGCATGACAGATTGAGGCTTGGTTTCTCTGCGATGCCGGCATGGCGCAGCTCGGCTGTCTGTACGGACATCACGATCTGGTCGGTTTGCTGCCAGTCATCATGCATCAGGCGCATTCACCCTTTCAGAATGAGCGCCTCGCGCTCTCCAAGGAAGTGGCGCAGCGAGCCGATGGCCGACTTCTTGATCTGCGAGACCCGGCCGGTGGTCACTTCCAGCACCTCGGCGATCTCATAGACATTCAACTCCTCGACATAATAGAGCTGGATGACAAGCGCCTCGCGTTCGGGAAGGGTGCGCAACGCATCCTTCAGCAGAGTGCGAAGCTCTTCCTCATTGATGTTTTCCTCGGGCGTGTTTTCAGGCGACTCGAACCAGACCGAAAAATCGTCATAGACGCTGTCAAGCGACTGATGGACGTTCGCCTGGAAGGCGTGCTGCCATCCATGCATCTCGTCTTCGGAGATGTCCATATGCGCTGCCATTTCCGCCGATGTCGGCTCGCGGCCGAGACGGCTGCGAAGCTCGCGGCCGGCGACATTGGCCTTCTTCTGCATTTCGATTGTGGTGCGGCAGAGGTTGGAGCTCTTGCGCAAATGGTCAACAATGGCACCGCGGATGCGAATGCCGGCATAGCTGGCGAAAGTGGCGCCTTCGCGCAGCGTGTAGTTCTGCGCTGCGGTGACGAGGCCGAAATAGCCGATCTGGATCAGATCCTCGATCTCGATCGAGGAATGCACACGCCCATGCATATGCCAGGCGATCTGGCGCACCAGCTCCATATGGCTGGTAATCAGCTCCTCGACATCAGGTTTCTGTTCCAGATACTGATTGCGCATCATCCGGGCCCCGTCGCGGCTACCTCGCCGGATGAGAAGAACCGGATGCCGCCATGATCATTCACCGGGGCCTCAAGCACGGATTTCGATATCGTCATAAAGGCCTGGTTTTCAGGCAGTTCCGGCTGATCCATGCTGATCGGACGGCGCGCGACGACAGACCGGCGCATCCTCTCTGACAGCGGCAGATGACCTGCATAGGTAAGGGTGACATCCAGGAAACGCGTCGCGGTGGCCTTGAATTTCTCGAAATGGGCCTTTGCCTCCGCACCTGACCGCGCCATGTTCACGACAATCGAGAAATGACGGACATCCGCCTCGAGATTGGCGGCCTTGATCAGCGAATAGGCATCGAGGAAGCTTGTCGGCTCGCCGACAAGAACAACGACGACGCGGTCGGCGGCGGCGACGAAGGCGATGGAACTGTCCGATGCGCCCGCCGGAACATCGGCAATAAGGATCTCTGTCTGGTCGCGAAGCTCGTCGACCATCCGGATTGTCTGGTATCTCGTTGTCTGTTCGAGGTTCAGCATCTCGAGCAATCCGCTACCACCGGAAATGAATTTCATACCATGCGGCGCGTCACACAGCACATCTGCCATGCTGGCATCGCCCTGGATCGCGTCCATGACGAAGCGCTGCGGGTTCGCGCCAATCAGGATATGTGCATTTGCCATGCCAAAATCGGCATCAAGCAGAACAGTGCGGCGACCCTGGCGTGCCAGCGTCAGGCCGAGATTGACCGCAAGGCTTGTCTTGCCAACCCCGCCCTTGCCACTCGCTACCACTATTGAACTTGCCATATCAGCCTGATTCCCTTGCATTTTTAACGAGTCTTCCAAGCCGGAAAGCCGGTGACTAGCGGGCGGCATTTTCCTGTAAATATTGCGCCAGGATCGGCATTGTCGCAATCGCAATTCCGCCGACAATGGACTTGGTGCCGGTCAGCAGACCAACCCCTGTTCCCTCGAGTGCGAGCGCAGAGAGCTCGGCTGGCATGGCCTCGCACTCGTCAAGCTTTGTCAGCGCGATCATCGGAGTCAGTTTGCGGTAGAGCCGGCACTGATGGCCGATCATGGTGGCGCTGCTGCCCCCTGGGACGGCCTGTACGACGGTGACCTTGCCACTGCCAAGACGCTTCATCACCTCGCGGATGGCGGTGATTGCATCTTCCGGCGTCGCATTCACATCGATGATCATGCGGTTGCTGGTTTCCTGCACGGCTGTCGACACCTCGCCGATGCCGATCTGGGCGGCACGCATGTTCAGCAGTCTGGCATAGGACTTGATGTCCTCGCTGGCGCTGATCCCGGGACCCGCCGCCGCGGCAAGCATCATCCTGTCGGAAATGCCATGTTCCTTGAAATAGGCGGCGATTTTTGTGGCAAGTGTGGTCTTGCCCGTGCCGGAGCTGCCGATGACAAAGACGACACGGGAATCGAAGACGGATTCGGCGTCGCGGTGAATCACCCGGTCGGCAAGAGCGTTGATGAAGGACACGACAGCGTCATCATCATCAAGACCGACCATATGCTCATGCAGTTCCTGGATGGCTTTCGACGAGAAGCCGGCCTGGTGAAGCCGCACCGGTGCGGCATGGCCAAGCGTGACATCCAGCCCTTCCGGACGGGTGATCATCATCCCGTTCAGCATCTGTCTGATGCTGCGAAGCTCGGTCAGCACATCCAGATTATCGGAGGCCTCGATGGCACGACCGACAAGATGGTCGACAGTGCTGGTAGCGGATCTTTCGCGCTCGCGCACCGTATTGATCATCTGCTGGTCGAATAGGTCGGTGAAGCCGCCGCCGCCGATCTCGATATTCAGTCCGGCGAGCCCCTCGTCGGGTTGGCGCGGCGTGGCTGCTGCCGCGGCCGGGGCCTCGGGTTCCTCGACGCTGTCAGTGGCGATCATCTCGATCCTGCCATTGCGCTTCACGGTCTCAAGGATCAGCGCATCCTCGCCAAGCCGTTCGACGATCTTGTCCATCGCCTGCGCGGTGTCGGCGGCGGTGACGGTGATGGTGGTCATGACAAACTCCCTCTTTGTCCGGTGACGGGGTCGGCCTAGCCGGCCTCGCCGCTGATGGTGGCCACGACTTCAATCTTCCGGCTGTCCGGAAGCTCGGTGAAGGCGAGCACGTTCAGGTCTTCGATATGCTGGCGAACCAGCTGGGCGAACTGGCGGCGGATGGCGGGCGATACCACCATCACGGCCTGGTCGCCCCTGGCACTGACTTTCTCCGAGGTCTCGGAAATCTTCCTGAGAAGCTGCTCGGCAAGCGAATTGTCGAGGATCAGACCTTCCTCTCCGCTTTGCCGCACCATGGTGATCAGCATATGCTCAAGCTCGGTGTCGAGCGTCATCACCGGGAGCGGCTGGTTCAGCGGCGCGATCTGCTGGATCAGCAGTGGCGCCAGGCGCGGACGAAGCGCCTCGGCGGTGTCTATGGCTCCCAGATTGCGCGCGGCAAGCGGGGGCAGATCCTCGAGGATGCTTCGAAGGTCGCTGATCGGAACGCCTTCTTCCAGAAGAACGCGAAGCACCGCGGTCAGGCTGTGAAGCGGTACCAGCTTCGGCACTACCGACTCCACCAGATGCGGGGCTGTCTGGCCAAGGTTGTCGAGGAGACCCTGGACATCATCCTGACCGATCAGCTGGCTTGCATATTTGTGAAGCACCTGCGAGAGATGCGTTGCCATCACCGACTCCGGATTGACCACGACATAGCCGTGCGCCTCGGCCTCGGCAACGGTCTGCGGCTTGATCCAGACGGCGTCCATGCCGAAGGACGGGTCCTTGACGGCAATGCCGTCAAGCTTCACCCGGCTTTCATCGCCGGCGATGGCGAGCCTCCGGTCAGCATAGATCTTGTCCTCGCCGACGATTGTTGAGCCGACACGGATCCGGTAGCTGTTGCCGTCCAGCGTCAGGTCATCACGGATGCGGACAGGCGGAATGACAAAGCCGAGGGCGCGCGAGACCTGGCGGCGGATGCCGGTGACCCGGCCTGTGAGCGTCCCGCCGCCATCCTCGGACACAAGATTGATCAGGGCAAAGCCAAGCTGGATGGAGATCGGCGCGTTATCGGCAATCTCGTCAAGCTCGATCTGGTCCGGACGGGACTCATCCTCATCCTCGGCGGTATCCGAAGCGCCGTCTCCAGCCCTGGCAAATTTCTCGCGCATCAGCGACCAGTAGCCTGCGCCGCCGGCGATCAGTGCGGCCGCAAGGAACATGATGTTCGGCATGCCGGGCACAAAACCGATGAGCAGCAGCACGCCGGATACCGGGATCCAGGCACTCGAGATGCTGACCTGGCGGCCGATGTTCTCGGCCATGTCATGCTTCGAGGAGACACGGGTGACGATGATCGCGGTTGAGATCGCCAGGAGCAGCGACGGGATCTGAGCCACAAGACCGTCGCCGACCGATAGCAATACATAGGTCTCGGCGGCCACGCCAATGGGAAGATCATGCTGTGACAGGCCGATAATCAGCCCGCCGACAATATTGATCACCAGGATCAGTATCGAGGCGATGGCATCGCCCTTGACGAATTTCGAGGCACCGTCCATCGCGCCATAGAAATCAGCCTCCTCGGCGATCTCCTCGCGCCGGATCTTGGCCTCCTCATTGGTCAGGACGCCGGCGTTGAGGTCGGCGTCGATGGCCATCTGCTTGCCGGGCATCGCGTCAAGAGTGAAGCGCGCAGATACCTCGGACACGCGGCCGGCACCGCGGGTGACAACGACAAGATTGATGATGATCAGGATCAGGAAGACAAACAGGCCGACGGCGTAATTGCCGGAAATAACAAAATTGCCGAAGGCTTCGATGACTTTTCCGGCAGCGTCCGGCCCCGTGTGCCCCTCGCTCAGCACGATGCGGGTCGAGGCCACGTTCAGGCCAAGCCTCAGGACAGTGGCGATCAGCACCAGGCTGGGGAAGGAGGAGAAGTCCAGTGGACGCTGCGTGTTGATGGCGACCATCAGCACGAGAAGCGAGACAAGAATGTTCGATACAAAGAAGGTGTCCAGAAGGAATACCGGAAGGGGCAGAACCATCATCGCCACAAGCGCCAGAATGCCGATCGGCATCACCATTCCCTTTATAAGAGGGCGGTAAGTCTCGAGGCCAAGCCGCTGAAGTGTCATTTCCATGACGCGCACATCCCCTGCTGACCGGACATCATGGCGGAAGCGTCAAAATTCCAGCGCCGACGCGCCGCGCCGGAAACCGGTTTCTGCCATGGGTATGTAAGGTCAAGCATCTGTTTTCCTTGCCAATAAAATCTCGGACCCGGAATTTGGAGGGGTCCGTCTCGGCACTTGCCGGCGGCCCTCGCACCCGGGCGTTATATAGGTGAGGCAAAAACCGTGCCACTCGTTGAAAACTGTTTAATTACAGATTTCTAACCACATCAGGCAGCTGATCCTGGCGGTTTCAGGCCGTGATGGCACGAAATCTGCATCTGACGGCGCACAGTCATCTGTCCCGGCGGAACCGCCAGGGCGTAACAGGTCGAAAGGATGATACGGGCCATGTCACGTACAGTTATTGCCACCCTGCCGAAGCGGATTGCCACCTTCGGCATGATTTGCGCAGCGACGCTTGCCGTTTCTGCATGCCAGACCCTTGGCGGATCTTCCGCTGACTCTGCCGCCGCGTCAAAGCCGAACGCATCCGCCTCGGCGCAGCTTGCCGCGGTGCAGGAAGTGTTTGATGCCAGCGCCGAGCAGGTTCCGACCCTGACAGCGGTCGGCTATGCCGTCGTGTCCTCGCAGCCCGGCCGTTCGGATTCGCAGAAGCGCCTGATGGCGATCCGCTCCGCCCGCATGGCGGCGATGCGCGATCTTGCCGAACAGATCCACGGCCTGCAGGTGGACTCGTCGACAACCGTGATCGACCTGATGGTCCAGAACGACACCTTCCGCGGTGTTGTCTCAGGCACCATCCGGGGGGCGCGCACTGTGCGCATCAACCCGACCGGGTCCGACACCTATGAAATCGTTCTCGAGATCGACCGCGACATGATCAGCTATCTGATCGGCACCGCGCGCGGCCTGGTCTAGGGCGACGGACAACAGCAAGGCGGAGGTCATCGTGATCCTCGATCTCTATGCACGACTCGAACGGCGGCGCTGGCTTGACCTGGCCAGGCTGCCGGTTGTGATGATGCTGGCATTCGCCTGCTTTGTCCTTGGCGCGACCGCTGGACATGCTGCCGGCATGCGGTTTACCGAGACCACCGGACGCGCCGTCATCATCGATGCTTCGATGGAGCAGGAAGCCCGCATGACGGCGCTTGAGGACGCGCTTTATCTAGCCGCCCTTGAAGGCGGCGCGCGCATTGACGGGTTTTCGGCTGTGATGACGGACTCCAGCCTCGAGGACCATTTCGTCATCCGGCCGGCTAGCCGGATTCTCGATTACACCATCACCAACGAGGTGATTGACGACCTGCACTATGAGGTCAGCATCCGCGCTGCCGTGGGAGATCTTCCAAAGGGAAGCTGCCTTCATCGCCGCGATGTCAATCTGACCGTCTTCGCCCCGAAGATCACCCATGGAAAGGCGGTGATTGCCGAGGCTGGCCCCATGGCCCCACAGGTGATCACGGCCTTGGTCGAGGCCATTGAGTCGCACCCGGGCGTCAATGCCACTCGCGCCACTGACACGGTTCTGGACCCGGCGCGCCTTGCCCGCACGACCGATCAGTTCGACTATCGCGCGCTGACCACGGGAATTACCCGGGTGCGGCGCGGCGATTTCGCGCTGATCCCCGAAATCACCCTGACCGGCAAACGCGTCCGCAACGGTCTGGACAGGCATGACGAGATGCTTGTCAGCATCGAGATGCATCTGTTCGCCGGCGAAAGCTACGCGCCTGTCGACCGTTTCGCCGTCGAACAGCGGATCACCACAAAGCTTCGCTCGCCCCTTCGGACCATCAATATCCTTGGCCAGCCGCGTCGTCCGGCCATTCTTGACGCGATGCGCGCCCCGGTCGCCGCTCTTGTCGACAACATGGCAGCCAAGCTGCAATGCGCGCCGCTGACCGCGACGATGGCTGTTGTAGATGGCAGGCTCAGCGTGCCGATTGGCAGCTATCACGGAATGCGCCAGAATGCCCTTGCTGTGGCAAGCGGCACGGATACGCCATGGCAGATCATGCGCGTGACATCAGTCGCACCGATGTCATCGGTGCTGACGCCGCTGAACGACAAGCGCGACATCGCCGCGCTTGCTGGCAGAACCGCAGAGTTCATGGAGGTACCACAATGAGAAAGCTTGTCTTCGGGAAACCCGTCCTCGGGAAGCTCGTTTTTGGACTTGGCGCCATGGCCTGCCTGATGATGCCACAGACGGTCACCGCACAAGGGCCGATCGTGGTGCTGGAATATCCCGGGTATGCCAGTGACTCGACACCGGGCCTGAACCAGGACAATGCGTTTGTCTATGACCCTGATCATACGGCATCGCACCGGGTGCAGCCTGACGAGACGCTGTCGCATATCATCACGGCCTACTACGCCGGAAGCGGTCTTGACCTGTCGATCGTGCAGATGGCGATCGTGAAGAAGAACAAGTCAGCCTTTGTCCGCGGCAATCCCAATTTTCTGTATGCCGACAAGATGCTGCATCTGCCGTCACTGAACGAGATGAAGAATCTGGTTCTGGGATCAAAGTCGCATGAGGCACCGGATGACCGTGGTGGCATGCAGAATGAAATCTTCTTCATCGGGGGATGATGTCATGGCCGCATCGCGTCAAATGACTGGCCCCCTCCGTGCTGGCATTGCCGCCCTCGGCATTCCCCTGGCGCTGACCCTGGCCATCCCGGCGGTGGCCGCCGAAGTGGAGGCGAAGGTGTTTTCCGGTGCCGATATTTCGCGCCTGATCACTGAAAAGCTTGCCGGACAGGGACTTGACGGCGCACCGAGCATCAAGGCTGAGCGTCTGTTTCCGACTTGCGAAGACACGCCCGAGATCGAGCCCATGTTTGGCGGCTGGAACAGCGTGGCTGTGCGCTGCAAGGCGGGGTCTGGGTGGCGTTTCATCATCCGCACCAACCTGAGCAGCCGCGCCGCGCCGGTTCCGATCCGCGATTTCCGGCCACATGCCGACAGGAAGCCTGGCACAGATGGCACAGGGATAGAGCGCGCAGTGGCCGGCGTGGGCGCGCCACAGGTGGTTGTTGACGAGATCGAGGTTGTGGCGCTTGCCCGCAGCGTGTCCCGCAATGACATGATTGGCGCCGCAGACCTCGTGATGGTGCCCGTTTCGCAGCGCAATGCCATGGGTGCTTTCTTCACCCCGGCGGATGTTGTCGGGCGGCGGATGAAAATGGGACTTGGGGCAAACCAGCCGGTGATGGCGCGCCACCTTCAGCCCGACTATCTGGTGGAGGAGGGAAACGAGGTGCTGATCAGCAGTTATGCTGGTGGCATCAGTGTCGATATGGTAGGCTATGCCCTTGAAAATGGACAGATTGGCGAATGGATCGGCGTGGAAAACGCCAGCAGCGGCAAGACCGTCCGCGGCAAGATCACCGGTGAAAAAAAAGTCAGGGTGATTGCTAAAAAATGACGCCGCTGCGTCGTTAACATTCCCGAGGAGGGTTTGAAGATGGTTGACGCCATTAAAACCACAGTTAACCGACTGGAGCTGACCAAGGGTCGTGCATCCGAAGGA
>JBMHCH010000115.1:0-3227 GCA_049890015.1 Puniceispirillaceae bacterium (SeqCode) | reverse complement strand
CTCAGTGAAATCACTAATCACACCGAGAATAACCGACCGCAGGGCTAGTTGATGCGACTCCACATTCATCATCACAGTATCATCATATTGGGTCGAGACACCAACGCCGACTTGAAGCATCTTACGAGATCCAGCAAGGTTGGTGGTGATTGTACCAGGGAATTCGTGATAGATGGTCTCGAATACTTCTTCCTCAGGCGTATCCTTGGACAGCTTCTGCGGCGTAGAGTTGTCAGACTCTTCAAGCTCAGCAGCCTCGCGCTCCTGCATCTTGCGCTCGATAATCTCTTCGATCTCCTCGGAAGGATCGGGCTGGGCACTGCCAAAAATCAGAAAGCCGGCGCCAAGACCGATTGCAATCAGCAACAGGCCACCGCCACCAAAAATCAGCAGTTTCTTGACAAGACCGCTGCCTGCCTTTGGTTCTGCATCATTTTCAGCCATTTATCTCTTCCTTCCTCGCCGCGCTGCAGAGCTGTTCCAGAAACCCAGAACACTCGCGGCGCCGCTCATCAGTATTTGGATCAGAGCAATACCCCGATCCCATACAATGCATTGTCTATGCCAAAATGCTTAAGACCGCGGTTTCACCTTCTCGAAGAGCGGCATCTCCGTCTGCCAAATCTTTTGCTTTATCATCCGACTCCGAAGCCATTTTATTAGAAAAGTCTTTATCACGGCCAGCGTTATTACGACCGGCGTTGTCACTGGCCTCCTCACCACCACGACCTTGAGATCCCTGACCGGTATCAAGGCCTGTGTCACCGGCCTGCGAGCCTGTCGCCTGGAAACCGGCAAGCCGCAGGCCAGCGCTCTCCAACATTTGGCCGAGTTGACCGCGCGCACCTGACAAGAGCTTTGCCGCTTCCTGTGTTTCGGCAGCGATCCGGATCGACGCCTGACCATTACGAAGACCAAGTTCTACATTTAGTCTGCCCAACTGTCGTGGTTCCAGGATGATACGCACATTCTGCACGCCAGAGCGCAAGTCAGCTGTCAGGCGCTTGACCAAGGACTCAGACCAGCCAGCATTGTCGATGTTCAGCCGGTGCAGCAATGTGCGGTCAGCCGTGCCGCGTGCCATACCGCCATCTGTCAAATGCTGACCAGGCTGCTGGGACCCTGATTGACCGCCAGACTGACCACCAGCCGCACCTACCGCCACATTCTGTGTGATGTCCGAAGCGCTGGCGGAAGACATCATATTGCCAGCCTGTGAGGTAACGGCTGTCTGCTGGGCAAGCGCCTGAACGGATGTGGATGCCGATGCCGCCGAGCCTTGTAAAAGATCGTTTGCCTTGGACATCATGCGTGCGCCCTTGGCCTGGATTTCTGCGGCCTTCTGCTGGATTGCCATTTTCTCATTCATGTCCTTGCCGGCTGTTACTTTTCCCGCGCGGCGCGAGATAAATCCATCATCCTTGTCAGCACCTTTTTCGGAGGTGGATCGCTTCGGCAGGCCAGATTTCACGAGCTGCTCCGGCTCGGGATGCAGATCAGGATTCGGTCCATGAACAGCGCTATGAGCCGGGCCTTGGCTCGGAGCATTAGGCGGGGCGGGCGTCGAACTGGAATTCGGCACTGTCGAAGGACCAGCAGCACTCGCCGAAAGTCTAGCAGTCTCCGGTGATGTCTCTATCTGGGTCGCTGTGACTGAAGCTGCGCCGATGGTGGCCATATTCGGCACCGATTCGGTAGTTTTGGTTACCGGTGCCGCTAACCGAGATCCAGCAGGCGCTGGCCCCACGTCGTTCAATGCCGCATAAGATGCGTCGGCTGTCTTTACGGTGGAAGCAGATTTTATGACCGGCATCGGACCGATGAAATCGGGCTCCGCCGGCAGAATAACGGCATACTCCAACAGGGTAGCCGGAGGCGTTATAGCCGGCATCGGACCGACGAAATCCGGATCAGCCAGCATGACCACTGCCGGTGCAGATTGTGTCGGCGGCACGGCTGCCGCTGGCATCGGACCGACGAAATCTTGATCAGCCAGCATGACCACTGCCGGTGCAGATTGTGCCGGCGGCACGGCTACCGCTGGCATCGGACCAATAAAATTCGGATCAGCCTGTAGCACCATGGCCGATGCCGGCGGTGTCGAAATCTGATCCGGGGTCTCCTTTATTGGACCAGACGGCGTGGCGCCCGCCTCAAGCGACTTCAGGATCTCGATTGCGCTAGTCAGCATTTCTGTCGCTGTTCTGGTCGGGGCTGCCGCAGTGACATTATCGTCGCTGGACGCGGCCGGCATCATGGGCTGATGGTCCGGCGCGGCAATGTCATGGGCTGCCAACAGCAGTTTCAGCAAACCGGCAGTATCACCCGGTTCACCCTCACCTGTCTCGGGGTTATTCACCAGCATATCGGCAAGCGGCAGTTGCCTGTCACCCATAGGCGCTTTCGGTGCCAGTTCCGCCATGAGCATGGCGGCCGCCGGAAGCAGCGGTTTGTTTTCAATGGACTGCGGCTTGGCCTGGGAGACCGGGCCTGCCGTCGCACCGTTCTGCTGTTGCGTCTGCATCATCGCGAACAGGCTGGCAAACAACGCCAGGGCTTCGGCATCGGCTCCAAGGTTCAATCCCGGTGTCTCACCCTTTGGAGAGAGGTTCGGACCGGCGCCCAGCGCTTCCATTGTGTTCATCAGCTTGCCCCATTCACTGGTGACGACAGGCACGGGCCTATCGGCAAAGAGAGAAATTCCTGCTTGGTCGCTGCAAAAAGGGTGCCAGAATCACCCGCTGTTCAAAGTTCAGCGGCGGCGGCGTGGCGGCATGGAAGCCTCGAAGCGGGCCTCGCGGGCAAGCTGGCTGGCCTGGTCATCCGCCTCGCTTCGTTCGACAGCGCGCGTGTGCTGGTGCCGTGCCCTGGCCGCATCGCGGCGGTGGCTCGCAACCTCTTCCGAAAGGAATTCGGCCCGGTTGGAAATGGTTTTCAGCTGTTCGTGAACCTGATTGCCATACCAGCTGGCGGACCGCAGATGACGGATGGTTGTCTCACCTTCCGGCACTGACATGCCGCCAGCCATCTCGGCCAGCTGGTCGCGGACATTGGCCACCCGGTCGAGTTCGTCCTGGAGGGTCTTCACAGCTTTGGTCTTGCGAACAAGCGCCACCTTCTGCTTCAGCGCAAAGCGATGGAACAGACTCTTGCCGCTGGCCATGATCAGCCGCCCATCAGCGAGACAAGTGCGTTGCGACTGGCACCGAACTCAGCCTTGTCAGCGC
>JBMHCH010000114.1:0-5195 GCA_049890015.1 Puniceispirillaceae bacterium (SeqCode) | reverse complement strand
GACCCTCGGCGATGGCGGTTTTTCCGACGCCCGGGTCTCCGACATAAAGCGGGTTGTTCTTGGTGCGGCGGCACAGCACCTGGATGGTGCGGTCAACCTCGCGGTCGCGGCCGATCAGCGGGTCGATACGACCCGCGGCGGCCTTGCCGATCAGATCGACGGCATAGAGGCTCAGCGGGTCCTGCCCCTCCTGCTCGGCTCCTTCTGTCTCGCGTGTCTCCTGCGATCCGCGTCCGCCATTGCCCTCGGCGCCATGGCTGATATAGGTCACGGCGTCCAGCCTTGTCATATTCATCGACTTCAGGAACCAGACGGCATGGCTTTCGCGTTCGGAGAAGATCGCGACCAGGACGTTGGCGCCGGAGGCCACCTCGCGGCCGGAGGACTGCGTGTGAATGATAGCGCGCTGGATCACCCGCTGGAAGCTGGCGGTCGGTTGCACATCGACACCGCTGTTCGGGCTGACAATCGAGGCAAGCTCGTTCTCGATATAGTCAGACAGGCGCGCGCGAAGCTCTTCAATATCGACATTGCAGGCCGACAGCACCTCAAGCGCGTCGCTGTCTTCGGTAAGCGCCATGAGCAGATGTTCGAGGGTGGCGAATTCGTGACTGTGCGATGAGGCCACGCCCATCGCCCGGCGCAGGGTTTCTTCAAGCTCGCGTGACAGCATCGTGACTATTCCTTCTCAATCTGCAACTGAAGAGGGTGTTCGTTCTGGCGTGCGTAATCCATGACCTGAGTTGCCTTTGCCTCGGCAACTTCATAGCTGTAGATCCCGCAGATGCCGACCCCGCGCTGATGGACGTTCAGCATGATGGCAGTGGCCTGGCTGTTCGACATTCCGAAGAACCGCTGCAGGACATAGACGACGAACTCCATCGGCGTGTAGTCATCATTCAGCATGATGACCTTGTACATCGAGGGCTTTTTCGTGCGCGGCCGGGTTTCCAGTATCACCTGGGACTGGCCACCATCGTCCTTGTCGGTCTTCTTCTCGGTCATCTCTGGTTTGCGCCCGGTTTCACTAGATGCTGCCTGATTGCGAATCCTGCATCATATTCTTCTTGAAGTAACCGCTGAAATCAACTCGGCGGCGATGCAAACCCCGCTGGCAGACACTTTATCATACAAAGGATATTGGCTGTTTCGTGGCCCTTCGAAAGAGGGTGGGGCAGAAAAATTCCCGACTGCGGCAAAAAGGGGCATCAACAGCCGAAAACAGCACCGCCGGTGTTGAAGAAACCATCAGGCAGGCTATGATTGGCGGCATCTGCAGGAGATTGGTCATCACGTCTGGAGCTCTGTTGATGCAGCAAAGCGTCGCCACCGTTTCGGCACAGGCAAGAGGCCTGTGGAGACGCTTTTCGCAGCAGTCCGGATCACACCCGGACCTGCCCCGCATGCTTGCTGTTGCAAGCTTGCTGATACCACTCCTGCTGTCGATCGCGGCATTCACCGCAGCGCCGGCGCAGGCCGCGAAATACGCCGCCATTGTCATCGAGGAATCAAGCGGCCGCGTGCTGTTCGCGCGCAATGCCGACAAGGCGCGCTATCCGGCATCGCTGACCAAGATCATGACCCTGTATCTGCTGTTCGAGGAGCTGGAATCGGGGCGCATGTCGATGCAGACCAAGATGCCGGTGTCGCGGGTGGCGGCCAGCCGGTCACCTTCGAAACTGTATCTGAAGCCCGGGCAGAGCATCACGGTAAAGGAGGCCATCTACGCCCTGATCACCAAGTCGGCCAATGATGTGGCGACTGTGGTTGGCGAGGCGCTGTCGGGGACCGAGCGCGCGTTCGGCAAGCGCATGACGCGCAAGGCACGGGCTCTTGGCATGACGCGAACAACATTCCGCAACGCTTCCGGCCTGCCGCACAGCAAGCAACGCACGACAGCGCGCGACATGGCGCGGCTTGCCATCGCCGTGCGCCGTGATTTCCCGCAATATTTCGGATTCTTTAAAACCAAGTCCTTTCGCTGGCGCGGCAAGAAATTCGGCAACCACAACAAGCTGCTGAGCAACTATTCCGGCACCGATGGGATCAAGACCGGATATATCGATGCCTCCGGCTTCAATCTTGTCGCAACTGTGGAACGGCGCGGCGTGCGCCTGATCGGCGTCGTCTTCGGTGGCCGCAGCGGCAAGACCCGCGACGCGCATATGGTTGAAATTCTCGATAAATCCTTCAAGCGGGTGAAGCCGGGAGATATCCGCACGCAGCTTGCCGCTGCCAGTTCAAGCGTGGTGACCGCGCTTCCCAAGACATTGCCGAGGAGTCTGCCGGTGCCGCCGCCCTCCCCCGGCACCCTGCCTGTGGCGCCGCCGCCCCGCAAGACCAGCAAAGGCAGCATTGATCTCGCGCTGGCCGGGGAGTCCGGCTATTTAGATGGCGCGCCGCCGTCGCCCAACCTGAAACAGGGTGGCGGCCCAAGCAAATGGAGCGTCCAGGTCGGCAGCTTTGCCAAACGCGCCAACGCCCACAAGGCGGCCGCGCAGGCCCGCCGCGTCGCGGTTACGGTTCTGGGATCAACACCGGCGCGCCTGACCATGGTCACGCGCGGCAACATTCCGCTCTGGCGGGTCCGGTTCCATAATCTGGATGAAACACAGGCGCGATCCGCCTGCGCCGTGCTTTTCGCCAAGGGCCGGCCCTGCGTGGCGATCGAGGAATCATCGCGCCGCGCGGGCTAGGCAGCTGTCGCTATACCGGCTGCTCGGGGTAGCTCTTGTCGAGATCCGTGATGTCGCCTCCAACCGGGCCCCATGACGGGTGCGACTCACGGTAGATCTGGCCGGACACTGTCAGCATTTCGCTGGAGTCAAAGGCTCCCGGCGCAATACTGACAAGCGGCAGGTCATCGCGGCGGTAGAACATCTGGGCGCCGCAATCGGGGCAGAATCCGCGCTCGGCCCATTGCGAACTCCGGTACCAGCGGGGCTCAGCCTCGCTCAGCCAGGTGATACCGTCAGCCTGTGCCGCGCTTGCCCCCCAGCTCGTGCCGGTCAGTTTCAGACAGTCGCTGCAATGGCACATCAGGATCTGCCGGAGTGGCCCTTCGGCCCGGAACCGTATTTTCCCGCAATGGCAACCGCCCTCGAAGCTTTTCCCCTCGGTCTCGGGAATGGGTCTGTCCATGGCGTGCTCCCCCTGTCTGATACCATGTGATCCGTCGCCAGCACGCTAATCACAAAAACCGGGTGATGACCAGCCCTGACGCCACCCCTGACGCCACCTTTAACGAAAGTCTCGGCTTCGCATGCGGGTGCCACGATGGTTGCGCGCCGCCTCCTCGTCCAGATGCCGCAGATAGCCATTCAGGTTGAACAGCTGATCGGCGATGAAATGCAGCACCGCCTTTTCACGCTGGATGCGGCCGACAACGCCCAGAATCTGCGAACGCAGCATCGCGTCGCGATAGGTCTCGGTGAGCTTTGGCCAGATGATCACATTCAGCGAATGCAACCCGTCCTCCAGCGTCAGGAACACCGTTCCCTTGGCGGTGCCGGGGCGCTGGCGCATCGTCACCAGACCGGCAAGCCGCATACGCTGGCCATCGCGCGCCTCATGCGCCACCGCGCAGGTCTGCCAGCCATCGCTGGCAAGCTGGCGCGACAGCAGGCGGACAGGATGATCCTTCAGCGACAATCCAAGACTGCGGTAATCGGCGGCCACCTCCTCGCCCTGATGGGCTTTCGGAAGACTGACATCGGGCTCGGCACCGGCAAGGTCGTTATGCCGGCGGGTGGCATGGGCGAACAGCGGCAGTTCCTGCCATCGCTGGCCGGCAAGCGCCCGCACCTGCCACAGCGCCTGTCGCCGGTCGAGCCCGAGGCTGGCGAAGCCGTCGGCCCTGGCAATCGCCTCGAGCGCCCGTGCCGAGACATCTGCCCGCCGCATGATGTCGGCAAGGCCTGTATAGGGCGTGCCATGGTCGGCGGGCTGACGGCTGGCGGCGATCCGCTCGCCCTCGCCGGCCGCAAGCCCCTTGACCAGCCGCAGCCCAAGACGCACCGCATGCCGTCCGTCGCGATTGCCGGGATCAGGTTCCAGCGTGCTGTCCCAGTCGGAATGGCTCACATCGGCCGGACGAACGGCGATTCCGCTTCGGCGCGCCTCGGCGACAAGCTGCGAGGGGGAGTAGAATCCCATCGGCTGGGCATTGAGAAGCGCACAGATGAAAACATCGGGATAATGCCGCTTGATCCAGGCCGAGACATAGACAAGCAGCGCGAAGCTGGCGGCGTGGGATTCGGGGAATCCGTAAGTGCCGAACCCCTCGATCTGGCGGAAGCAGCGCTCGGCGAAATCCGGCTCATACCCGCGCTTGATCATGCCGCTGATCATCTTGTCGTGAAATTTGGCGACATCACCATGTTTCTTGAAGGTGGCCATGGCGCGGCGAAGCTGGTCCGCCTCGCTTCCGGTGAAGCCGGCCCCGACAATGGCAATCTGCATCGCCTGTTCCTGAAACAGCGGCACGCCAAGGGTACGTTCCAGAACCCCGCGGAGGTCATCTGACGGGTAGCTGACCTTTTCCAGACCGGCGCTGAGGCGAATATAGGGATGCACCATGTCGCCCTGGATCGGCCCCGGACGGACGATCGCCACCTGCACCACCAGATCGTGGAAGCAGCGCGGCTGAAGGCGCGGCAGCATCGCCATCTGCGCCCGTGATTCCACCTGGAAGACGCCGACCGACCTGCCCTCGCACAACATGTCATAGGTGGCGGCATCCTCCGGCGGCACCGAGGCCAGCGTCAGCGGCCTGCCGTAATGCGTTCGCAGCATCCCGAAGGCGCGGCGGATACAGCTCAGCATGCCAAGCGCCAGCACATCGACCTTCAGCAGGCCAAGCGCGTCAAGATCATCCTTGTCCCATTCGATGACGGTGCGCCCCTCCATCGCCGCCGGGCTGATCGGGCACAGATGGTCAAGCCGCCCGCGGGTGATCACGAACCCGCCGACATGCTGTGACAGATGCCGCGGAAAGCGGCTGATCTCCTCGACCAGCCGGCGGACAAGCACAATCCGCCGGTCACCCGCATCGATGCCGACAGCCCGCAGCGCCTCGTCATCGGGCCCGGACGCCTCGCGCCCCCAGGCCTGGCCCGACAGCGCCGCCTGGACATCGCTGCGGGTGACCGGCGGATTGTGCTTGTCCGCCGGCTAGTCGAGGAGATCAGCCGCTT
>JBMHCH010000113.1:0-4761 GCA_049890015.1 Puniceispirillaceae bacterium (SeqCode) | reverse complement strand
CAGAAAGCAGGTTATGATGACACAATTGCTGATGCCAAAGGCGACCGCGGTCTGGCTGATCGACAACACCGCCCTGTCCTTTGACCAGATTGCCGATTTTTGCAGCCTTCACCCGCTGGAGGTGCAGTCGATTGCCGATGGTGAGACCGGAATAGGGATTCAGGGCTACGACCCGATCCAGAACGGCCAGCTGACGCGCGAGGAGGTCGATCGCTGCGAAGCCGACACGACCGCGCGGCTGGTGCTGGCGACGTCCGACCTTCCGACACCGAATCGCCGCACAAAGGGACCGCGCTATGTCCCGGTGGCCCGTCGCGGCGACAAGCCCGATGGCATCGCCTGGCTTGTCAAGCACCATCCCGAACTCAAGGACTCGCAGATCGTCAAGCTGATCGGCACCACAAAGGAAACGATCACGAAAATCCGCGAGCGCACCCACTGGAACATCAGCAACATCTCGGCAAAGCATCCGGCGATGCTTGGCTTGTGCAAGCAGACCGATCTCGACGCGGCGATTGAAAAGGCCGGCGGCACGACGCAGGTCGAGGAACAGGTATCAGATATCAGCGAACTGCCCTGACCGACCAGTCTCGACGGCTGACAGGGGGGCTGCAATACGGGAACAGGACCGGTGAGCGACACCGAGATCGAGGAACAGCAACTGTTGAAGGCACGACTTGAGGCGCTGGAAAGCGAGCATCGCGATCTTGACGACGTGATCGGGAGGCTTGCGGAGGATATTCCGTTTGACCAGCTGAAGCTTCAACGCTTGAAAAAGCGCAAGCTTGTGCTGAAAGATGAGATTATTCTGCTCCGGAGTCAGATCCTGCCGGACATCATTGCCTGAAAACGGCCGCCTGAGAATTACCGCCTGAGAATTACCGCCTGAGACGAAAGTTCCCGTACCATGCCGACTTCTTCTTCCGCACGACCTGCCGTTGCCATATGCATGGGAAGCCAGTCCGACTGGGCCACGATGCGGGAAGCCGCGGACATGCTCGATATGCTCGAGGTGTCTTACGAGGCGAGGATCGTCTCTGCGCACCGCACCCCTGACCGCCTGTCCGCATTTGCGCGCGGCGCCGCAGACGCCGGCTTCAGCGTAATCATCGCCGGGGCCGGCGGGGCTGCACACCTGCCGGGCATGGTGGCGGCGCATACCGATCTGCCGGTGCTTGGTGTTCCTGTCGAATCAAAGGCGTTGAAGGGCATGGACTCCCTGCTTTCTATTGTGCAGATGCCCGCCGGCGTTCCGGTTGGCACCCTTGCGATCGGCATTCCCGGTGCGCGCAACGCTGCATTGATGGCCGCGCAGATTCTGGCGCTTGGCGATGCTGCCCTTGCGGGCCGGCTTCACAGCTGGCGCCAAGCGCAGACGGACTCGGTAGCGGACGTGCCGACATGACCGCGACCATCGGCATTCTTGGAAGCGGGCAGCTTGGCCGCATGATTGCAATCGCGGCAGCGCAGCTTGGCCTTGCGACGCATGTCTACGCACCCGATGCCGACACAAGCCCGGCCGGACAGGTCGCCACCACCACAACGACAGCGTCCTATGATGACGCAAGGGCCCTGCGGGCATTCGCACAAAGCGTCGATGCCGTGACCAGCGAGTTTGAAAATGTGCCGGCAGCGACGATGGAGGTGATCGGCGCGATCTGCCTTGCCAGCCCCGGGGCCGCCGCCCTTCAGGCGGCGCAGCATCGCATCGCCGAAAAGACGCTTGCCGCCGGACTTGGTATTCCGACGCCGCGTTTCTGGCAGGTGCGCAACCTTGATGATCTGACGCTGGCGATGGCGGCTCTTGACGGCAAGGCGATTCTGAAAACCTGCCGCATGGGATATGATGGAAAGGGTCAGGTCAGGCTGGCTCCCGGTGACGACTTTGCCGCGGCGCTGGCCTCGATCGACAGCGACGACACCATTCTGGAAGAGCTGATCGGCTTCGATGGCGAGATCAGCGCGCTGCTGGCCCGCGCCGCCGATGGGGCGATCCGGCATTTCCCGACAACGCAGAACCGGCATGAGAACGGCGTTCTGGCACGAAGTGTTGCCCCGGCGCCGGTGATCCCGCCGGTCGCCGAAGCGGCACAGACAGCCGCAGCGGCGCTTGCCGAATCCATCAATGTGGTCGGGTTGCTGGCGGTAGAGTTCTTCATCGCCACCGATGGCAGGCTGCTGTTCAACGAGATGGCGCCGCGCCCGCATAATTCATTCCACTGGACCATCGAAGGCTGCGCCACCAGCCAGTTCACCCAGCTTGTGCGGGTTCTGGCCGGTCTTGGCTTTGGCGATACCTCAACCTATGGCCGCTGGCAGATGGACAATTTGCTTGGCCAGGATATGGACTCCGTGCCGGAATTGCTGGCGCAGCCGGGATCCCATCTTCACCTCTATGGCAAGCCGGAGGCGCGCCGCGACCGCAAGATGGGTCACGTCACCCGTCGCCTTGGCGACTAGGCCGGACCCGACGCCTCAGCCTTTTGCCAGCCGTTCCAGATCGAAGGGTGTCGCCCGGTAAAGATCGTTGATCCAGTTGCTGATCAACAGATACGCGTAGGGCCGCCAGAAATTCACCGGTGTTGCCTGCGGATCGTCCCCCGGGAAATAGCCGTGCGGCAGTGCTGTATCGAGCCCTTGCGCCCTGTCGCGGTGGTATTCGCTGCCAAGCGTGTCGGCGTCATATTCCAGATGATTGAGGACAAACAGGTCTCCGCTGTCCGGCTCGCGCGCCATGCCGATACCGCAGGCGTCGCTTTCCGCGAGGATCTCGATACCTGCCGCCTCCAGATCGGCGCGCCGGTTTTCCGTATAGCGCGACACCGGCATGGGGAAGTTGTCCGTGAACCCGCGCATCAGCCGCTCGGGAAGCGGCTTCAGCTGGTGCCCGAAGACACCGAACAGCTTCCTCCCGCACTCGAACTTTGGCACCTGGTGGAAATGATAGAGAAGCGCCTGCGCGCCCCAGCAGATGCCAAGCCGCCGGAAGCAATGGGTTCGCGACCAGTCCATGATCTCGGTAAGCTCGTTCCAGTAGGCAACCTCCTCGAACGCAAGCCTTTCGATCGGCGCGCCGGTGACGATCAGCGCATCGAAGAATTCGTCGCGCACATCATCGAGCCTGCGATAGAAGCGGCGAAGATAGCCCGGCTCCGTATGGCGGGGGGTATAGCTTGCCGTCGTCATCAGGATGAGCTCGATCTGGAGCGGCGAGTTGCCGAACAGGCGGGCGAACTGGATCTCGGTTTCCTGCTTCTTCGGCATCAGGTTCAGCAGCAACAGCCGCAGCGGGCGGATGTCCTGGCGGAGCGCCTGTTTCTGCGCCATCACATCGACCTGCTCGGCAAGCAGGTCTTCGAGAGCAGGCAGATTGTCTGGCACCTTGATTGGCATACGGGTCTCGTCGTCTGGACAGTGGGTGTGGCACCCGGTTGGCTGGCGGTTATAGCGCAGACAGCAGGCTAAAAACCACCCCTTGGCGAGTCATTAGGAAAGATTGAAGGGTCCGGCGGGTCAGCGGCGGACCCGGCCGACCATCTGGAACATGCCCTCGGCGATCCGCTGGCCGGCATTGACAACGCTCCGGATCGGTGCGGTCGCCTTCGGGATCTGCGCCACATCACGAAGCCGCCGGTCGAGAAAACTCTCGATCACCTCGGGATTGCCGGTCGTGTCGGCAATCCAGGCAAGCAGCGTCGCGCTGTAGACTGCCGCAAGCGTCGCCCGTTTCGTGTAGAAGGAGATGTCAGTGTCAAGCTGGCCCGCGGCGCGCCACATCGAATCAACCGTGGCATAGAGCGCCCGCGCCGATGCCAGCGCATTGGCAGGGACCGCAAGGACCGTCAGCCCGCGCCGCACCGCCTCTTTGTGAGGCGCCGCCTGCTCAAGCCGGATCAGGATCATGGCCCGGATCATCAGATGGACCCGGTCAGGCCGCCCCTCCATCGACTCGAACGCCTCGACCATGGCTCTGTCGGCCATGGCGGAATGCATGATGATGGCGTCGAGGGCTCCACCCGGGAAAAGACGCGTGACATCGTCATCGGTACAGCCGGCATCCGCCGCGCCGGCACGCAGGGCAGCGTCGCTCCAGCCGTCGAACGGCACATGGACGAGCGCGGCCTCGATGATCGAGGCGGCCGTGGCATCTATGACATGGCTATCGGCACCATGAGGGTCGTCGTCTCTGGTCACAGCTGTCCCCGCTTTCAGACCTTGGGCGTTTTAGACCTCCCACACGACTTCAACTATAGACCCTGCCTCGGGATTTTCCAGTCTCAAACTGACGCAGCGTCCGCCCGCCGCATGTGACATGCGGGCACAGGCGGCGGCGGCAATGCCTGGCGGTCAGGTCAAAACCCCTGTTCGGGCTTTACATTCACGCCGCAGGTATGATACCACACGCGTCTTGTCGCGATCTGCCGCTTTGGCGATCGCACCACCGCCTGTTTCAATCCGAAACAACGCCCGGGGTACGGGCCGGGGCGGTGGCGATGAAAACCAGACCGAAAGGTGTGATCGACCGTGTACGTAACCGTACGAGACAACAATGTTGACCAGGCGCTGCGCGTTCTGAAAAAGAAGCTGCAGCGCGAGGGTGTGTTCCGTGAGATGAAGAATCGCCGCTCCTACGAAAAGCCGTCCGAGCGCCGCGCCCGCGAAGCCGCCGAATCGACCCGCCGGGTCCGCAAGCTGATGCGCAAGCGCATGGAGCGCGAAGGCTACTAGAGGTGCCTTGCCGCCTGCCGGGCGGCAACGGAT
>JBMHCH010000112.1:0-3449 GCA_049890015.1 Puniceispirillaceae bacterium (SeqCode) | reverse complement strand
GCGCGTAGAGATAGGCGCCATAGGCGAACAGGAAGGCGATCCAGCGTTCCGCATCCACGCCCTCGACATTCATCCTGAGGTCGAAATTGACCCCCATCAGGATACAGATCACCACGGCGTAGGAGGCCTGCAGGATCAGCTTTGTCGATTTCTGCTCGTCATTCAGCTTGCGGAAGGCGGCCAGCATCAGCGCGCCCGACGCGCCAAGCCCTGCGGCCGGTGTTGGATTGGTGATGCCGCCGAGAATCGATCCCAGTACCGCCACGATCAGGACAAGCGGCGGGAAGACCACGCGAAGTAGTTCAATCCTTGTCAGGGCGACAATGGCAGGTTTGATTCCCCAATAGACCATGGCCCAGGGAATGAGCATGTAGATGACGGTCATGCCCGGCGTCGTCAGCGGCGTGACAAGCCAGATATCGGAGATCAGCGACAGGAAGGCGCCGGCGAAACCGACAGCCATGTGGCGCTGGCTGAGGCCGATGTCAGAGCCGCGGGCGAAGGAGATCAGCATCGCCACGACAAGCGCGAAGCCGCCAATGCCGAACCCGATCGGCGCGGCGGCGGCCAGCTTTTCATCAAGCGCGGCGGCCATTTCCTCATCGGTCAGTTTTTTGCTGGCCTCGACCCCGCCCTTGGCGGCAATGGCCTCGGCCTCGGAGATTGCCTGGTTCCACGCATCCTGGCCGTGAAGCGCGATCATCGACGCCTGGCATTCCTCGCTCACATTGGTGCGGAGCGAGGCGGTGATCCCGATATCGGAATAGCTGTCGACGGTCACATCCTGCGATCCGACGATATTGCCCTGCTGCATCAGCAGGAAGACGCCGGCGAGGGCGGCCGGCACTCCGGCCACGAAGATCAGGATGTTGCGCCTGTTCGTCCTGCTGTCGCCGCTGTCTCCCATGGGGACGGCAGGCGCGCTGTCAGGGCGCATGAGGGCGTAGCCGAACGCGTAGAGAGCGTAGAGAAGCGCCAGCATGACCCCCGGAAGCAAGGCTGCCTGGAACAGCGTGCCGACCGAAATCACGGCAGGCTCGCCAAGATAGGTCAGGGCGTCGCTGCATCCGACCGAGCGGGCACGTTCTTCCTGCGCTGTCGAGTAGATTTCACCGGCCAGCGTGCCAAGGATGATGATGACGATCGAAGGCGGGATGATCTGTCCCAATGTGCCTGACGCCGATATGACCCCGGTCGCCAGCTTTGGCGAATAGCCGTTTCGCAGCATGGTCGGCAGGGACAGCAGACCCATCGTGACAACCGTCGCGCCGACGATGCCGGTGGAGGCGGCGAGAAACGCGCCGACAACGACGACCGACACGGCAAGGCCGCCCGGAAGACCGCCAAATACCCGCGCCATGGAGGTGAGCAGGTCGTTCGCGATGTTCGATTTTTCCAGCGTGATGCCCATCAGAACGAACATCAGGATGGCAAGAAGCGTTTCGATCGACTGGCCGGCGATCACGCGTTCATTGACCCGGTTGACGACGAAGGACAGCGTCCGGTTGACGGCCTTCTCCCATCCACCCGGGAACACCGGCTCGGTGACCCGCGGCAGATCAGGGAAACTGAATTTCGATATCTCGAGGCGGGATATCCCCTGTTTCAGGAGCTCCTTGTATTCGGGCGAGGACACATCGACAAGCGTATGCGTCAGCAGCCCTGCCGTATCCAGAAGCGCGACAATCACGAAGGACAGCACGCCCGCGCCGCCGATGGCGAAGGCCACCGGAAAGCCTGACAGGATGGCGCCGAACAGGATGATGAAGGTGATGATGAGCGCCAGCAGGACGCCGTCGATACCGAACATGAGCTAGCGCCTCACTTTGTCTGCTGTGGCTCGGCACCGGCGACGGGCGCCGTATCCTTGCCGTCAAGATCTAGATATTTGCCGTCGCTCTTCTCGCCCTCGCGATATTCCGCAAGCGACCGGCAGAAGAAGGATACGGCCTGCAGGAAAATGAAGGCGACCATCGTCACCATCAGCACCTTGAACAGGAAATAGGCGGAAAATCCGTTGGCGGAGAAGCCGATGGTCTCGACATTCCATTTGACCACCTTCGCCTTGCGCAGCATCAGCTCGATCTTGTCGGAGGCCGATACCTTCGGCGTGATCAGGTGCCGCCACATGAAGAACCAGCTGTAGAGCCACATCAGGGCGGCCATCGGAACCATGAAGAACAGCGCGCCGCACATGTCGATGATCTTCTTTTTCCGGAAGGAGGCGGGCGCGTAGAACAGGTCGACCCGCACATGGCCCTGCTGCACGAAGGTGTAGGAGATGCACAGGCAGATGATGGCGGCGTTGTAGAGCTTCAGTTCCTCGGCGAACCAGCTCACCCCGTATTCGATCGGGATGCCGAAGCCGATGACGATGTCGGGCCGCGCGAAGATCCGCTGCAGAAAGACGATCACGACCTGCTGGATCACCATGATCAGCCCGGCCCAGGCGACAAGCCGCCCCACCGTGTTGGAGATGCCCTCGGTGACCCGCACAAATCCCCACATGAACCGGCTGTTCACGATGCCGGCCGCGACAATGAGGATGAAACAGAGAAGAAAGACGAAGAACAGCTCCGTCGAACCGCCGTAATAGATAAAGCGCATCAGCGCCTGCTTGTCCGACCAGTCGAGCCAGAGCTGCGGGTTGGACAGGGCGGTGAAGAGATTCACCACGGCGTAGAACAGACCCTGGACAAACCAGAGGATGCCGGACAGAAGGCCGCTGCTGCTTTCGGTATCCATAATGAGATCCTGGGAACTGCGAAAGGGATCAAAAAATGAGAGTAGAAGCGCCTTGTGACGCTTCTACCCTTTGTTTTAGTGCGGCATTAGAGGCCGAGCACGCGTGCGCGCTGACGCACGAAGGTGCGGTCGGCCATGTCAAGCCACTTGGTGCTCTGCGTGACGCTGGCATTGTAGCTGGCGCGGATGTCGGCATAAAGCGTGTCATCCATGTAGGCGTCCATCGCCTTGGCAGAGGCGTCACCGAACAGATCCCAGACATCATCCGGGAATTCCATCGGCTTCACACCCTGGGCGATGATGCGCTCGAGAGCAGCCGCGTTGTTGGCGGTTGCACCGACCGACTCATGCATGGTCGCGGCAGCGGCAGCGTTGAACATCACCGCCTGCTGGGCGGGGGTCAGGCTGTCATAGATGTCGCGGTTGAACGAGGCTGTCAGGATCGAGCCCGGCTCATGGAAGCCGCCGGTGTAGTAGAACTTACAGATTTCCTGGAAGCCCAGCTTTTCGTCGGCATAGGGGCCGATCCACTCGGCACCGTCGATCGCGCCAGACGCAAGGGCCTGGTAGATCTCGCCGCCCGGAAGCGACTGCACCGACGCGCCGGTAAGCTCGAGAGCCTTGCCGCCGATGCCGGGCATACGGAACTTCAGGCCGCTGAAATCGTCAGCCGAGTTGATTTCCTTGTTGAACCAACCGCCCGG
>JBMHCH010000111.1:0-15018 GCA_049890015.1 Puniceispirillaceae bacterium (SeqCode) | reverse complement strand
ATATATTCGCCGGGCCGCATGCCGAACTGCGCCAGGCTGTAATCGATATCCTCGACATTTTCCGCCAGATGGGTGTGAAGCCCGACGCCGAGCCCTCTTGCCATTGTCGCGCTTTCGCGCATCAGATCCATCGAGACCGAGAAGGGCGAACAAGGGGCCAGCGCCACCCGCTGCATGGCATGGCGCGCCGGATCATGGAATTGCTCGACGACGCGCTGGCAATCGGTGAGGATGTCGGCCTCGTCCCAGCATAATATGTCGGGCGGCAGCCCGCCGCCGGACTCGCCGATGCTCATCGACCCGCGCGTGCCGTGGAAGCGCATCCCGATATCCGCCGCCGCCGCCATCGAATCATCGAGCCGCGCGCCGTTCGGATAGAGATAGAGATGGTCCGACGAGGTGGTGCAGCCGCTCATCGCCAGTTCCGCAAGCCCCAGCGCCGTCGACCAGTAGATATGTTCCGGCCCGATATGCGACCAGATCGGATAGAGGGTCTGCAGCCAGCCAAACAGAGGGGCGTCCTGCCCGCCCGGCACCGCGCGGGTCAGGTTCTGGAACAGGTGGTGATGGGTGTTGACCATGCCGGGGATCACCATATGCCCGGTCATGTCGATCACCCTGTCGGCATCCTGCGGCAGGTCCGATGTCGGACCGACAGCCTCGATCACGCCGCCGCGGGCAAACAGCCCGCCACCGCGAATTTCGGCACCGACATTGTCACCGGCGCGGCCCCCCTTGCCCGATGGACCGGCGGCCGCGTCGGCCGGGTTCATCGTGCAGAGAAGGTCCGCATTGCGGATCAGCAGCGTGTCTGTGGCCATGAATGACTCCTTCCCGCCCAGTAAAGCAAAAGCAGGGAAAAGGTACAATATCCTGTTTTATTTACTTTATTTTAAGAAGGCTCTGTTGTTTGGGACGTTTTGCCGAAAGGCCCGGCCCTCTCATCCAAGAGGCGCATCGACAAGCTTGCAGACCGGGCTGTCCCGTTCCGCCAGATGATCGATCACCGAGAAGTGATGGTCGCCGGCCAGAAGCTGGCTGTAGGCGGGAACGCCAAGCCCCTGCCAGGCAAGCGGCAGCAGCGCGTTCTGACGGATGAATTCGGGCCGTTCGGCGGCGCCAGCGACGCAGACAAGCTCTATGCCTTCGCGCGGGGTGGACAGCGCCGGGCTTTCCGCCACCGCCTCCACCGCATCCAGTTTCCAGACCTCGTTCTTCGCAAGCTGTCGCAGCGGACGAAGATCATGCAGCCCGCTGACCGACACCACGCGGTCGAGCCTGGCGACGGCCTGGTCGGAAAGCGCCACATCCGCGCACATCATGCGCGCTACCAGATGTCCGCCGGCGGAATGGCCGGCAAGGCGGAGCGGCCCGCTGCCAAGCGTCGCGACAGCGTTCGTGGCGGCTGTGATCTCGGCTGTGATCTCGGCGATCCGGGCCTGCGGGGCCAGCGTGTAGCCGATCATCGCCACCGCCCAGCCGCGCGCCAGCGGCCCGGCGGCAAGATGCGAGAACGCATCCTTCGAAAGCGCCATCCAGTATCCGCCATGCACAATGCCAAGGATTCCCTTTGCCGCCTTCAGCCCGCCTTCGGGGCAGAACAGGTCAAAGCGCTGACGGGCGCCGTCGCCATAGGGCTGGTCAAGGGATGCGCCAGGGTGGCTGTCACGGAAGGCGGCCGCGGCCCGCGGCCAGCGCTGAAGCCATGAATCCCCGTCAGCGATATAGGCGCGGTTCTCATAGGCATCGTCCAGATCGGCCGGCGGCAGATATGCAATCGGATGCGCGCAGGCGGCGAGAGGCGAAGGATCGGTCATCTGTCAGGCGTCCCATGGAATGCGCAATGGCTGGCTTCAGCGAAGAGAATATCACAAAAAAAGGGGGCGGCCCGTGACAGGCCGCCCCTGATCCGGTTTTCACCTGACGGTCAGTTCAGCTGCGAGCGGTAATAGGCAAGCGCCGCTGCGCCATCAATCCCGCGCTCGGACGCTGCCGCGACCACCTTGGCCTCGATGCCGGAGGTCTTGTCGGCGAAATAGGCCTGGTCCTCTGCGCTTGCCACGGTGAGCTTGCCGCCCATCTCCTTGAACTTCTCGAGGCCAAGCGCGTCGGCCTCATCCCAGTAGGTGCCGACGCGGCGGGCCATGTCGACGCCGGTCAGCTTGTCGACGCAGGCCTTGTGCGCGTCCGACAGGTCATCATAGCTGTCGCTGTTGATGATCAGGCCGAAGGCGGTCGTGTACATGCCCTGCGGGTTGCTGTAGGTGTGCTTTGCAAGCTCGGCGATCTTGAAGGCGTACATCGTCTCCATCGGGAAGAAGACACCCTCGGTCACGCCCGAGGAGATGGCCTCATACACGGCTGGGGCAGGCATGTTCACGCCGGCGACGCCAAGGGCGGTTCCGACATCATTGGCGACACCGCCGCCAACGCGCATCTTCATGCCGACAAGATCCTTGTAGGAGCCGATCGGCTTGGTGGTGTTCACATTGCCCGGTCCATGCACGAAATTGGCCATGATCTTCACGCCCTTGGCCTCTTTCGCGGCGGCAAGATACTTGTCATAGGTCTTCTGGAAGGCCACAGACATCGTTTCGGCGTTGCCGGTGTTGCCGGGAAGCTCGGCAAGCTTTGTGGTCTCGAACTTGCCCGGGGTATAGCCAAAGACGATCCAGCCGATATCGGCGACGCCGTCACGGATGGTGTCATACTGGGCCGGCGGCGAGGCGAGGCCGAACTCGACCTTTCCGGACAGGCTTCCGCCGGAGCATTTTTCCATCTCGGAAATCATCATCGGGAACACATTCGCGTTCATGGTGTGGCCCGGGCCCGCCCACGAGCTGATGGTCAGGGTCTTGTCAGCAGCGACAGCGGTGCCGGCCAGAGCAAGAGGTACAAGGGCCGCCAGCGCGGCAAGGGTCTTTTTCATCGAACTTCCTCCAAAACAGTTCGTTAGCAGGGGCGAAGCCGTGTCCGATGTTCGCTGAACCTGCCCGACATTTGACTGTCAGCCTGTTGGCGAACAGGAAACCAGTCAAGCGAAATATCCCGGGTCCGGCCCTGAGCACGCTGGTCCCGGGCGGATCTGTCATGCCCCGAAGGGACAGCAATTCGACCTTGGCAATCAGCCTTGCTTTGCGCAGTATGCGAACAGGGATTGTGAAGACGGAAGCCTGCCAGGAACGAGCAGGCACCGTCTGGGGGAAGGTAAACCGGTCGATGCCGACGGACATTCAGCAGGAAAGTTTCAGGGAACATCCGCTTGTCGCAGGCCTGAACAGGCTGGCAAGCTGGATCGCGGATGCCGCCATGTTCATCGCCTGCCTGGTGCTGCTCTGGCTTGTCGGACTGACCTGTGTCGACGTGGTCGGGCGCTATTTTTTCCGTGCGCCGGTCACCGGGGCTACCGAGCTCGTGCAGATCTCGATGGCCGGAATCATCTTCTTTTCGCTTCCCGCCATGTTCCTTCGAGATGACCAGGTGATCGTCGACCTGTTCAGCTTTGTCCGCAAGGGATGGTTCGGCTGGGTCGTCAGCCTTGCCTTTGCCCTTGCCACTATCTTCGCCGTCTACATCATCGCCGACCGGGTATCGGGATACGCCGTCCGGGCATGGGAGGATGGCGACGAGACCATATATCTGAAGATCCCGACCTATCTCGTCGTCTGGACAATCACCATCATGATCTATCTGTCAGGTGTCTTCGCGGCCGTGCGCGCCATCAGGATGATCTTCGCGCCGGGGCGCCTTCTTCCCGACGAGACCGGCGCGCGGGACTATACGGAGTAGGTCATGGTTGAATCCCTCATCGGCTTCGCTGCCCTGCTGTTCCTCGCTTTTCTGCGGATGCCGCTTGGCCTCGCGCTTGGCCTTGTCGGCGGCGTCGGCTTTGCGCTGCTGGCCTCGGAACGCGCCGCCATCGCCAATGCCGCGCGGCTGGTGATCGATTCCGGCCAGAAATACGAGCTGTCGGTGCTGCCGATGTTCATTTTGATGGGTCTTCTGGTGGAACGCGGCGGCATGGCGCGCGAGCTGTACCGCGCCGCCTATGTCTTTCTCGGGCACCGGCGCGGCGGGCTTGCCATGTCGACCATCGCGGCATGCGGCATGTTCTCGGCCATCTGCGGGTCCTCGCTTGCCACGGCGGCGACCATGTCGAAGGTCTCGATGCCGGAGATGCGCCGCTACAAATACGACGATTCGCTGGCGACAGCCTCGATCGCGGCGGGGGGCACGCTCGGCATCCTGATCCCGCCAAGCGTGATGCTGGTGATCTACGGCTTCCTGACCGAACAGTCGGTTGGCAAGCTGTTTATCGCCGGGGTGCTTCCGGGGCTTCTTGGCATCCTCTTCTATCTTCTGGCGGTGGTCTTCGTGGTCTCGCGCAATCCCGCCCTCGGCCCGGCCGGCGAGCGCACCGGCTGGGGCGAACGGCTGATGGCGCTGCGCGATGTCTGGACGACGCTCGGGCTGTTCATCTTCGTCATTGGCGGCATCTATGCCGGCATGTTCACCCCGACCGAGGCATCCGGCATGGGCGCCGCCGGCGCGCTGGCCATCGCCTGGCGTCGCGGCGCGCTGAAGGACGGCGCGCTGTTCCAGGTGCTGCGGGAGACGGCGATCACCACGGCGAAGCTGTTCTTCATCCTGTTCGGCGCGCTGATCTTCTCGAATTTTGTGAACCGGGCCGGCCTTCCCGACGGGCTGATCGGGATCGTCAACACATTCGATCTGTCACCGCTTGGCGTGATCTTCATCATCCTGCTGATCTATGTGGTGCTGGGATGCGTGTTCGAATCACTGTCGATGATCCTGCTGACCGTGCCAATCTTCGCGCCGCTGGTGGCAAGCCTCGGCTTCGACCTGATCTGGTTCGGCATCCTTGTCGTGGTGGTGACCGAGATCAGCCTGATCACCCCGCCCATCGGGCTGAATGTGTTCGTGCTGAAAGGGGTGCTGAAGGATGTGCCGGTGACCACCATCTTCAAGGGCGTGACGCCCTTCTGGGTGGCGGATATCTTCCGTCTCATCCTGCTGGCCGGCGTGCCGTCGATCGCGCTGTTCCTGCCCTCGATGATGATGAACTGACGCTCAGTCCAGGCGTGGTCAGAGAAGCGCGCGCACCTCGGCGGCGACGATCTTGCCAAGGGCGTTTCGCGGCAGCGATTCGACAAACACCACATCCTTCGGCCGCTTGAAGCTCGCGATCCTGCCGCTGAAATGGGCAAGGACATCCTCCGCACTTGGGGCTTCGGCGGCGCGCACCGCGACCACCACCGGCACCTGGCCCCAGCGTGGGTCGTCGCGCCCGACAATGGCGAATTCCGCCAGACCGTCGAAATCGGACAGCACGCGTTCCAGCTCCGCCGGATAAATGTTCTCGCCGCCGGAAATGATCACATGCTTCAGCCTGTCGGCGAACCAATAGAGCCCGTCCGAATCCACCCGCGCCATGTCGCCTGTATGGAACCAGCCGTCGGTGATGCTGGCGGCGCTGGCGGCCTCGTTGTTCCAGTAGCGGGTGAGGATGTTGTCGCCGCGCACCCAGATCTCGCCCACTTCGCCGGTCGGCATGTCCTGTCCGTCGGCGCCGACGATCCTGATCTCGCAGGCACATCCTGCCCGCCCGATCGACCCGGCCGTGCCGAAGGCGATGTCGGCTGTCTGGTAGATGGCTGTCGGCGCTGTCTCGGTGGCGCCGTAGATCTGCACCACCGCAATGCCGCGCTCATGAACAGCCTCGATCAGCGCCACCGGAACGTCGGTCGATCCGATGGCCATCATCCGCAGGGACGACATGTCGGCATCCTGCCAGGAAGGGTGCGCCAGCAGCGCGCCGAGGATCGTCGGCACGACGGTGATCTGGGTGATCCGCCGGTCACTGATCGCGGCCAACACCGCCGCCGGATCGAACCCGTCATGGATCACCACATGCCCGCCAAGAAGCAGGGCCGGCAGCGGCTGGATATTCAGCCCGCCGACATGGAACAGCGGCAGGATGTTCAGCACCACATCCTCAGGCGTCATCGCATAGGCATGATGGCTCATCTCGGCGTTGGCACGCATCGCCGCCTGCGACAGCACAGCGCCCTTTGGCCTGCCGGTGGTGCCGGATGTATAGACAAGCATCAGCTCGGCATCCGCGCCGCCGGCCCCGTTTTCCGCCGGCATCGAACATGCGGCGCGGGCGGTGGCAAGCTCGTCGCCGATGGCCATGGCGCGGCACCCCGCCTGCGCGGCAATTCGCCTGGCCGTGTCAGCGAAGTCGTCGCCATACAGCAGCAGCGACGGGACGGCATCCTGCATCTGCCAGGACAGCTCGGCCTGTGACAGCCGCCAGTTCAACGGCATCAGGATGGCGCCGATACGCGATGCCGCCAGAAGCGTGATGAAGCTCTCCGGGTGGTTGCGGGCATAGAGGGCGATACGCTCACCGCTGGCGATGCCGGTCATATGCAGCCAGCCCGCCATCGCTGCCACCGCTGTCTCCAGCCCGCCATAATCGAGAGTTGCGCCGTTGAAGGTGATGGCGGGCCTTTGCGGCGAGGCCACCGCCCGCCCGGCGATCAGGCTGTCGATCCGGGGGTCGGGCACGGGCGCTCAGTCCTCGTCGCTCTCGCCGGTTTCGTAGAGCGCGCCCTTGCCGATCATGTCGAGGCAGAGCTCCGCCGTCCAGGGCAGCATCAGCGCGCCGCATCTGCTGTCGCGATAGAGCCGTTCCAGGGGGAGCGAGCGCAGCATCGCCTGGCCGCCGCAGGTCCGGATGGCCAGCTGCGCGATGGCATTGGCGTTTTCCATGACGCTGTGCTGCGCTGCCCAGGCCCGCAGAAGCGCCTCCTTGCCCGGGTTCGGACGGGCCTCGGAAATCGACTGGAACCAAACCGCCTTTGTCTGTTCCAGCATGATTTTCATCTGCGCGACGGCAAGCTGCTTGGTCGGGTACATCCGGCGTTTCACTGGCGGGGTGCCAGGCATTTCGCCGCGAAGATAGCGCACGGTGAAATCATAGGCCGCCTGGGCGATTCCCATATAGCTTGGCGTCAATGTCATGAACATGTGCGGCCATTGCTTCGCGGTGTTGAAATAGACGCCGCGCGGCATCAGCTGGTCCGCATGCGGGATGAAGACATCCTTGAAGATCAGGGTGCGCGAGACAGTGCCGCGCATGCCAAGCGGGTCCCACTCGCCCTCGACGGACACGCCCTCGGCCTCGCGCGGGATCGCCAGATACATGGTGTTGGCGCGCGACGGTCGCGCATCCGGGGTGGCAAGCTCCGTGCAGAGCGCGCCGTAGTAATCGGCATGGCCTGACAGCGAGGCGAAGATCTTCTTGCCGTTCACAATCCATCCGCCGTCGGTGACCAGCGCGGTCGTGCCGAAGGCGGCCTTGCCGGCGGCCGCGTCGCCGCCCTCGGAAAAGGGCTGCGCATAGACAGCCCCATCATCAAGGATTCGGCGGTAATGGCGGGCCCGCATGGCGGCGTGCTCGGCGCGCTGGTCGCTGCTCATCTCCACCCCGTCCGCCAGCACCCCGGTCCACAGGCACGAGCTGACATGCATGTTGAAGGTCAGCGCGGTCGCCCCGCAATACCGGCCGATCTCGGCGGCGGCAAGCATGTAGGCGCGCAGGTCGGCGCCGCGCCCGCCATGCTCGGCAGGGATGCAGATCCCAAGAAGGTCATGGTCGCGGAGATCGGCGTAATTCTCGGTCGGGAACCTGGCCTCGCGGTCGATGATGGCGGCGCGGGGCGCGAATTTCGCCTGCGCCAGCGCACGCGTCTCGGCGCAGAGCGCTGCCTCGAAATCGCTCAGCCGCCAGTCCGCCGGATCGAAGATCGGCCTGTCAATCAGTCTGCTGTCGAGCGCGGATGTGCTGGCATCATCCATTGTTACGGCTCCCCCGCACGGTCATGCATACCGTTGATAAATACCGCGATGATCCTGTTGCAGGCGTCACCTGCCTCACTATTCACCAGATGTCCGGCATTTTCAACGATATGGAAGGTCGCATGCGCCAGCCTGCTGGCCATTTTCTCCATCACCTGCGGCGGGCTGTTGTCATCGGCGGCGCCGGCGATCAGGCAGCAGGGGCAGGTGATGCGGTGCTGGTCCTCGCGCCTGTTGAAGGTGACAAGCGTGCCAAGCACCTGGCGGTAGGCCGCCTCGGGGATGGATGCCATGGCCGCGATAGCATCGCGGCGGGCGGCGTCATCCGCAGCCGGGCAAAGCACCGCCGGAATCGCATCCGCGGCAAGATCAGCCATGCTCATGCCCCTGTCGAGCGGGGAAAGGCGCGCGTCAAGGAAGCTGTCGCGGAAGCTGTCATCGCGTCCGCCGAAGGCTGGGACGGTGGCAACCAGCACCAGCGCGGCGACGCGGTGCGGGTGGCGGATCGCCATTTCCTGCGCGATCATCCCGCCGATCGACTGGCCGATGATGACAGCCTGTTCGATCCCGAGCGCGTCAAGGGCGGCGCACAGCCTGTCGCACAGGCTGGCGAAACTCATCTCGGCAAGTTCTTCCGAGCCGCCATATCCCGGCATGTTCCATGACAGGACGCGCCGGCCTTTCGACAGCCCGCGGAGTTGCGGCATGAAACTTGTCGCGTCCCCGCCAATGCCGTGAAGGCACACAAGAGGCGGCTTGCCGGGACCGGTCGGCGAACCGGCGGCCAGAAAGGTGATGCCGGCAGCGGTCAGCTTGTCGATGGTGATGGTCATGGTCACAGGTGAATTGTCATTTTCAGGGTTACACCGGCAGGCCGTCGCGGACGACGGGCACGCCATCGAGGGCGATGCTGCAGCCCATCATCGGCAGGTCGAAATGGCCTTCGGTGAAGCGGCCGGCAAATTCATTGGCGCCGGTTGAATAGAGGAAATTGCCAGCCAGCGCGCGCAGTTCCGTGCCGTTGAGATCGGCCTTGTCATACATGGTCAGCGATTCGTAGCGCGCCGCCGGATTGAGGCCCCATCCGACATGGCTGGTGGCATAGGCAAGCGGATCGTTGAACCCTTCGAGATAGCGCCGCATCAGCTGCGTATCCGGCCCGCTGCCCTCGATGGCGGTGACGAAATCATCGGTGATGGTGCATCGCACCTCGCCCTCGAAATAGCGTTTGAAGGTCAGGTTGATATCGCCGGGGGCAAAGACAAGAACGCCGTTGCAGCTGGCGGCACGCGGGAAGCTGACAACCAGCCCGCCGGGCCAGTGCGCCAGTGTGCCTGGCCGGTCTGTCCAGCCCCAGACACCGACAGTCGCCGTGTCCGCCATCGCCACCGTCAGGTCGGTGCCGGCCGGCGAGGTGACGGTCATGGTGCCGGCGCCGCGGCAGGCGGCGACAGCGCCCTTCACCACATCCTTCATCGCCGGGTCGGGTCGAAGCCGCGCAAGGATGTCGGGGTGCTCGTTGGAAATGGTCATGATTCGCGCGCCGGCCGTCAGGATCGAGGCTGTCTGCGGCGCATGCATCAGCCCCTCGACGGTGAGGTCGATGACAAGGTCCGCCGCCTGCAGCCGGGTCACGACCTTCTCTTCTCCGGACAGGGCGTTCGACGCGCCGGTGGAGCGGATGACCGGCCCCGCCATGGCCGGCTTGCCTGGCACGGTGATCACCTCTGCCGGCACTGCCATGGCGGCAAGCGCCGCCTGCGCCAGATGCAGGTTCAGTTGGCGTGACTGGCTTTCCGCCAGAATCACCACCTCCTCATCGGCGCTGGCCCGGCACAAGCCGAACAGTTCGACAAAGGCGTCCTGCCAGTGCGGCTCGACCGGCACCTCCATGGTCAGCCTGTTCCGCGCCATGGCCTAGATGCCCCGGTCCTTGGTGAACGGGTTGAAACAGACAATGGTGTTGGTGTCGCGCACGCCATCGATCTTCTGGATGGTCTCGCAGACATAATGGCCAATATCGTCATTATTGCCGAGGCGGAACATGGTGAACAGGTCATAGTCGCCGGAGGTGGAGTAGACGGTTGGGCCTTCGGGAAGATCGGCAAGCGTTGCCGCCACCTCATAGGTCTTTCCGATCTCGCATTTCACCATGACGATGAGGTTTCTTTTGTCCATTGTATCCGGCTCCCGTGCCTGTCTGCGAATTCCTGGAGGAACATCGCCAGCTTTCCAACTCCGCCGGGGAAAGTCCAGCGCAGAACTTCGGTTTTGGATCAGCTGGCGAGGTGTGGGGCGCGCTGCGCCACCGCCAGACCGGCCAGGATCACGACAAGCGCCGTGATGAAATGGCCGGGGATGGCCTCGGACAGCACGACCACGCCGATCAGCACCGCCCAGACCGGCACCTGGTAATTCACCTGCGAGAGGAAGGGCGGTCCGGCGCGCCGGATGATCACTGTCAGCAGGATCGTTGCCGCACCAGTGGGAAACAGCGCCAGATACAGAACGCCTCCCAGGCTTGTCGGGCTCACAGAATCCGGCAGCCCGGCGGTGATCATCGCCAGCGGCACCAGCACAGCCGCCGCGCAGACAAGGCCGGCGGCAGCGAAGCTGAGCGTGCTGACCGGCGGGCAGAGCCGTGTGACGATCGACCCGCAGGCATAGCAGCAACTCGCCAACACACAGGCAAGCTGCGCCACCAGCATGGCATCGCCTGTCAGGTCTAACCTGCCGCTCGCAAGCTGTTCGCCGGCAATCAGCAGAGCCACCCCGGCAAAGCCGATGGCGAAACCGGCGACCCGGCGGCGGGTCAGCTGTTCCCCCGGGATCAGAAAGTGGCTCATCGGCAGCACAAGCAGCGGCACCACCGCCATGGTGATCCCGGCAAAGCTCGAGGTCACATATTGCTGTCCCCATGCCAGCAGGCTGAAGGGGATGGCATTGGTGAACATCCCCATGCCGAAACAGTGCAGCCAGACGCGCCTGTCGGTGCGGGTGGCAAAGGGCGGCAGGCCGTCACCGGAGATCAGCGCGATCGCCAGAAGCAGCGCCGCCGCCAGCGCGATCCGGCCAGTCGCCACCCAGATGGGCGCCAAGCTGTCGAGGGCCAGCTCCACGCCAAGAAACGCACCGCCCCACACAACGCCGAGAAGGGCGAGCAGCCCCCAGTCGAGGGCGGCAGGCGGCTGGCGATGGGCGGGCATCAGGTGACTTTCTTGCGGGTGTGGAATTTAGGCCTGTCCCAGCGGCGTTCCTCCATCACCGTCGCCAGACGGTCGACCGCGTGCCAGACATCGACAAAGCGGGTATAGAGTGGGGTGAAGCCGAAGCGCAGCACGTCCGGGGCGCGGAAATCGCCGATGACCCCATCCTCGATCAGCGCGCTGATGATGGCATAGCCGCCAGGCTCGCCGGTTTCGGATTCATGCGTGAACGAGACCTGCGAGCCGCGCGCCGCGGCGTCGCGCGGCGAGATCAGGCTCAGCCCGTGACCGCCGCAGCGGGCCTCGACAAGGGCGATGAAGTAGTCGGTGAGCGCCATGGATTTCGCCCGCGCCGCGACCATCGACACCCCGTCCCAGGCATCAAGCGCCGCGTCCAGCGCGATCATGCTGAGAACAGGCGGCGTGCCGCACTGATATTGCGAGATATCGGCCGCGGCGCGGTAGGAAGGCGCGAAATCGAACGGATCGGCATGGCCGAACCAGCCGCTCAGCGGCTGCTGGAACCCGCCCTGATGGCGCGGCGCCGCATAGAGAAAGGCCGGCGCCCCCGGCCCGCCATTCAGATATTTATAGCCGCAGCCGACAGCGAAATCGACATTGCAGCCCTCCAGATCGACAGGCAGCGCCCCGGCCGAATGCGCCAGGTCCCAGATCACCAGCGCGCCGGCATCCTGCGCCGCGCGGGTCAGCGCCGCCATGTCATGCAGGTGCCCGTTGCGGTAATTCACATGGGTGAGCATCAGCGCCGCGACATCGCTGTCCATCGCGGCGGCGATATCCTCGGGCCGGTCGATATGAACAAGCTGGTGATGGCCGCCACATTGCCGGATGACCCCTTCGGCGATGTAATTGTCAGTCGGGAAATTGCGGGTTTCGGTGACGATTTTCGTGCGGCCCGGCTGCAGCGCCACCGCCGCGGACAGGACCTTGAACAGGTTCACGGTGGTGCTGTCGGCCGCAATCACGCAGTCGGGCCTGGCCCCGATCATGCCGGCGATCCGGCCCCCGACACGGCGCGGCAGGTCAACCCACCCGGCGCTATTCCAGCTGCGGATCAGCCCGCCGCCCCATTCCTGCGACACCGCCGCCGACACGCGCTCTGCCACCCCCTTCGGCAGAACGCCAAGCGAATTGCCGTCGAGATAGATGACATCATCCGGCACCAGAAACCTGTCGCGCAGCGCGGCCAGCGGGTCGGCATTGTCGCGCGCGATGGCGGCGGCGAGATCAAGCTCATGGGGTGCGGTGGATGATGCGGGTGGTGTCATAGGGGATCTGTGGCGGCTTTGGATCTGTGCGTTGGGTCTGCCGGCAGACATATGGCCGGATCATTTCTGGACAAGGCTTAGCACGTCCCCCATATGCTGTGCATCATCAATTCCCCATGACGGGGGTTCTGATATCATTGCCGGCATTCTGGCATTCTGAAGGAGAAGGTTATGGGTTATGCAATGGCGGCGCGCACCAAGGGCGGGCCCGAAGTCATTCAGCGGATCGAGATCGGCGAGATCACGCCGGCAGCTGGCGAGGTGGTGATCGAGCATCAGGCCATCGGCATCAACTTTCTCGATATCTATATCCGCACCGGTGCCTATCCCTGGCCGGTGGATCAGGACCTGATCCTCGGCAGCGAGGGTGCCGGCATCATCACTGCGGTTGGCGACGGTGTGACCCATGTCGCCGTCGGCGACCGCGTCGGCTACACCCTGCCGAACGGGGCCTATGCCACGCATCGCGCGATCAATGCCGACATGGTGGTGACGCTTCCCGACGCCATCCCGTCCGACGTGGCCGCCTCCATCATGCTGAAGGGGCTGACCGTCGCCTATCTGGTGAAGGACAGCTACGCGGTGGAGGAAGGCGACACGGTGCTGTTCCATGCCGCCGCCGGCGGCGTCGGGCTGCTTGCCGGGCAATGGCTGAAATCGCTTGGCGCGACCACCATCGGCACCGCCGGCGGGCCGGAGAAATGCGCGCTGGCCGCGGCGCATGGCTATGATCATGTGATCGACTACAGATCAGAGGATGTGGCCGCCCGCGTGATGGAGATCACTGGCGGGGCGGGGGCCGATGTCGCCTATGATTCGGTCGGCAAGGACACCTTCGCCAGCACGCTTGCCAGCCTGAAGCGTCATGGCACCGCGGTGGCCTTCGGCCAGTCATCAGGCCCCTACAGCGATTTCAAGATCGCCGATCTTGGCAAGGGCTCGTTCCATCTGACGCGCCCGACCCTGTTCCATTTCGCCACCGTGCGCTCCTGGCTGGAGCCGGCAAGCGCCGCGCTGTTCGCGCGGGTCATGGACGGCTCGCTGAAGGTCAATATCAACCAGCGCTTCCCGCTGGACCAGGCGGCGGCGGCGCATGAGGCGCTGGCGGCCCGCCAGACGACAGGCTGCACCATTCTGGAAGTGTAGGATGCGCGCGCCTGCGCGCCGAAACCGGAAAGCTCAGCCACCGAGGAACGCGACAAGGACAATCACCGCGCTGAGCGCCACCACCGACGCCACCTGGGCATAGGCGATGCGGGCGTTCAGCCGGTCCTCAAGGGCTTGGAATCTGGCGCTTACGCTGTCCTCAAGGGCGCTCACCTTTGATGAAAGCCGGTCTTCCAGCGCTTTCAGGTCGTCCTTGGTGGCGATCCGGTCGGTGAGGAGTGTGGCATAGCTGTTGGCCAGCACCTCGGCCTGCGCGGTCTTCATGCCGGCGGCCGTCAGCTCCTTGACGAATTTATGCGTGTCAAAGGCAAGCGTGCTCATGCCCCGAGGCTAGCACCGTTCATATCTGCCGGGAAGGCGGGGGCGGGAAGTCGGGGGCCGGGAAGGCGGGGGCCAGGAACGTGGGCGCCGAGACCGGAAACCTCAGCCGCCGAGGAAGGCGACAAGGACAATCACCGCGCTGAGCGCCACCACCGACGCCACCTGGGCATAGGCGATGCGGGCGTTCAGCCGGTCTCCCAGCGCGGCAAGGCCATATTCAAACTTGGCGTCGAGGCGTTCTTCCAGCGCCCGCAGATCATCCTTGGTGGCGATCCGGTCGGTCAGAAGGCTGGCATAGCTGCTGGCCAGCACTTCGGCCTGCGCGGTCTTCATGCCGGCGGCCGTCAGCTCCTTGACGAATTTATGCGTGTCAAAGGCAAGCGTGCTCATACCCCAAGGCTAGCACCGTTCATCATTGCCGGGAAGGCGGGGCCGGGACGGTGGATGTCAGAAATTGTGTGACGGGTCGTCTGGCCAAAGAAAAAACCCCCGCCGGGAAGGGTGGGGGTTTTCGGCATTCAGAGGTTTCAGGCGGACTTTACGACGCCATTTCCTGAGGGCGCATGTCGGCAGGGTCGATGCCGGCGACGGCGACCGGGGTCTTCATCGCGTCGCGGCGGAAAGGCTCGCCAAGCTCCTGGTTCAGCATCACCTCGATGAAGGTGGTCTTGCCGTCCTTCATCTGCGCGTCGATGGCGCTGTTCAGCGCATCGGTCAGCTCGTCCTGGCTGAACACGGCGACGCCATCCAGACCGCATGCCTTGGCGATGCCGGCGTAGGAGACCTTGTCGTCAAGCTCGGTGCCAACGAAATTGTCATCGAACCACAGGGTCGTGTTGCGCTTTTCCGCGCCCCACTGATAGTTGCGGAAGATGATCATGGTGATGGGCGGCCACTCGTCGCGGCCGACCGCCGACATCTCGTTCATCGAGATGCCGAAGGCGCCGTCGCCAGCGAAGCCGACAACCTGAAGATCGGGACGTCCGATCTTCGCGCCCATGATGGATGGCAGGCCGTAGCCGCACGGGCCGAACAGGCCGGGGGCCAGATATTTGCGGCCTTCCTCGAAGGTCGGATAGGCGTTGCCGATGGCGCAGTTGTTGCCGATGTCGGAGGAGATGATGGCCTCCTTCGGCAGCGCGCTCTGG
>JBMHCH010000110.1:0-15989 GCA_049890015.1 Puniceispirillaceae bacterium (SeqCode) | reverse complement strand
TTGACCAGAGCTTTTTCAGACTTTCAGCCTGCAGCCTTGCGAAGCTTGCGGCGGCCGCGTCGGCGCAGGTTGTCGGTGCTGATCTTGCCGATGCACGCGACGCTGCCCCGTTGGACATGGCGGGACCCGGCGACCTGACATTCATGACTGATGATGCGGGTGAAGGCGTCATTAACCGTTTGCAGGGTGCCATTGTGGTGACAACCAGGGACCTCGCTTCGCGGCTTCCCGCGAACTGTGCCGCGCTTGTATGCGCTTCGCCGCGCCTTGGTTTTGCGCAGGCGCTGGCGTTGATGGTCGAGGATATGCCTGCCGGGGAACAGGCCGTTTTCGATCCTCCGGAAACAGTCTCTGTCGGATTGTCGACCAGCATCGCCGGAAATGTGATCATTGGTGAGGGAACGCGGGTTGAGGCTGGCGCGGTGATCCATCAGGGCGTGGAGATCGGCCGCAACTGTCACATCGGAGCGAATGCGGTGCTATCGCATTGCCGGCTTGATGACGATGTCTCGATTGGTGCCAACAGCGTTGTTGGCGGACCGGGTTTCGGCTTCGAGATCACCTCTGACGGCCCTGTGCCCCTGCCACATGTGGGTGCTGTTGAAATCGGCCGTGGAAGCCGCGTCGCGGCAGGATGTACCATTGACCGGGGTACGCTTGGCAGCACCAGGATTGGTCGACAGGTGATGATCGACAATCTTGTCCATATTGCCCATAACTGCGTTGTCGGGGATCACGCTGTGCTGGCGGCCCAGGTAGGACTTGCCGGTGGTGCGCAGATTGGCGCCGGCGCCATGCTGGCAGGGCAGGCCGGTGTAAGTTCGCAGGTTCGTGTGGGTCGTGGCGCGATTGTCATGGGCCAGTCGGGTGTGACCAAGGATGTTCCGGATGGCCTCACGGTTGTCGGGTTCCCCGCTGCAGAGGCGCGCGATGTGTGGCGCGAGCGTGCTGCGATCAGACGGCTTCTTGGCGCATCAGGAAAGAAGAAAGGCCAGCCATGAGTGAACAGATAACCGAACTTGACATCGATGCCATTCAGAAACGCATCCCCCATCGTCCGCCAATGCTTCTGATCGACCGGGTCGAGCAGATCGTGCCTGATGAAAGTGCTGTTGGCATCAAGATGGTCAGCGTAGGCGAACCTTTTTTTGCCGGACATTTTCCGGATTATCCCATCATGCCGGGGGTGCTTATTGTCGAGGCGATGGCCCAGACCGCTGCGTGTATGGTCAGTGTGACGCTTGGCGGGGAAACCAATGACAAGCTGGTCTTTTTCACGACTATCGACGCTGTGAAGTTCCGCAAGCCGGTACGGCCTGGCGCGCTGCTCAAGCTCCATGTCGAGAAGGTGAGCGCGCGTGGGCCACTGTGGAAGTTCAAGGGACATGCCACGGTGGATGACACGCGAACCTCCGAGGCGGAATTTTCTGCGATGATTGTTGATCCGCAACGTTGACCGCATCTTCCGTGACACCAAACAAGAAAGTCCGCTCTTCATGCCTGTTACCATCCACCCCACGGCCATTGTCGATCCCGAGGTTCAGCTTGGTGAGAATGTTCGCATTGGTCCGTATTGCGTTGTGGGCGGGAATGTTACGATTGGTGACCGGTCGCATCTGCGCTCGCATGTCGTCATTGACGGGCATACGTCACTTGGCGCGGATTGCGAGGTGCACCCTTTCGCTGTTCTGGGGCATCCGCCGCAGCACACCCGGTATAATGGCGAGGCCTCGACCCTTGAGATTGGTCATCATTGCGTAATCCGCGAGCATGTCACCATGCACCCCGGGACAGCGATCGATTCCATGACGACGCGGATCGGCAATCACGGCCTGTTCCTTGTGGCTTCACATGTCGCGCATGACTGTGTTGTCGGCGACCATGCGATTTTCGCGAACAATGCCTCGCTCGGCGGACACGCCAAGATTGGCCACCACGTCATGTTGGGAGGGTTTGCCACCGTACAGCAATGGTGCCGGGTCGGCGATCACGCCATGGTCGCGTCGCAGACAGCTGTTGACAGTGATGTCATTCCCTTTGCCATCGCCGTCGGCAACCGCGCCAGCCTGACCGGGATCAATGTCATTGGCCTGTCGCGGCGTGGGTTCGCCGATGACAGGATTTCCGGCTTGCGATCCCTCTATCGTGACCTGTTCCGGGGCAAGGGGATATTTCGTGACAGGCTGGCAGCAGCGCGTGCCGCCTATGGCGGAAACGCAGAGGCTGCAGAAATCTTTGCCTTCATAGATGCCGCTGGGCGCAATGGTGTGTGCCAGGCCGGCATCTCTTCGGGGGCATAGGTGGTCTGATGGCGAGGCTGGCGGTCATTGCAGGACAGGGTGATCTGCCTGTCACGCTTGCCGACTGCGCCCGCCAACGTGGTGAGGATGTTGTGATCTTTGCCGTCGCAGGACAGGCGGACGCCGATTTCAGCGATTTCGAGATGGTGGAGGTTGCCCTTGGCACTGTCGGCAGGACGCGTGACCTGATCCGTGAGGCGGGATGCGACAGGGTTGTCATGGCAGGAAAGATCAGACGCCCGTCCCTTGCCCAGTTGAAGCCTGACGCGGCCGCGATAGGGTTGCTGGCGCGTGCTGTCGGGCGAGGCGACGATGCCCTTCTGCGTTTGATCAGTGACTTCTTCGCCGAGAGTGGAATCGAGACCGTGTCGCCTGACGAGCTCATGCCGCACGCGATGATGCCCGCCGGTGTGATGGCTGGTGAGCTTGAGGACAGCATCACATCCGATATCGAAATGGGGGTGGCTGTGCTCGAAGCCCTTGGTATCCATGATGTAGGGCAGGGGGTTGTCGTCCAGGATGCAAGGGTGATCGCCGTCGAGGCTGCCGAGGGCACCGACGAGATGCTGCGTCGCACGGCCAGCCTCCTGGATACCGCCGCCCCGCCCGCGGTGTTTGTCAAACGCCGCAAATCAGGCCAGGACACACGGCTCGACATGCCGGTGATAGGGCAGGACACGCTTCGGCTGGCGGCAGAGAGCGGCATCGGCGTGGTGGCGCTTGAGGCTGGGGGCGTTTTGCTGGCCGGCTCGCCTGAAAGCCTGTGGCACCTCGCCGGGAGCCTTGACCTGACGGTGGTTGGCCTTTGACGGCACCGGTATTCATTCTGGCTGGAGAGCCGTCCGGTGACAGGCTTGCCGCCAGCCTGATGAAGGCTGTCAATGACAGGTTTGGACAGCAGAGCTGGATTGGCGTTGGCGGATCGGCGATGCGCGCTGAGGGTCTCGTCGGCGACATCGACATGGAGGCTTTGACCGTCTTCGGCTTCGGCGCGGCGCTGGCGGCCTATCCACGCTTGTCGCGGCTGGCGGACAGGCTTGTTGCTGATATTGTGAAGGCCCGTCCCAGGCTTGTTGTCACCGTTGACGTAAAGGGGTTTTCCCTTCGTCTTGCGAAGCGTCTGAAGCGGCGCATGTCCCAGCTCGGCTGGTCAGCGCCCGTCGTCCACTGCGTCGCTCCCACCGTCTGGGCCTGGGGCGAGTGGCGACGGCATCGCGTGGCGCGCTCTGTCGATGGCTTGCTGTGCCTGTTTCCTTTCGAGCCGGCCTATTTTGAACCGTTGGGTGTGAAGGCCCATTTCATCGGCCATCCGGAGGCGTTCAACCCGATATATGACCGGCTGCCCGCGCCGCGATCAGGCGCGCCGCTCCATCTCACGCTACTGCCGGGAAGCCGCCACAGCGAAATCAGGCATTTGCTTGCCCCCATGCTGGAGGCTTTCAAACTGGTCAGGGCGATGCGCCCCGGGATAACCGCCACCATTCCGACCCTGCCGCGTCTGGCGCCGCAGATTGCCGCCTCCTGCGAGCGGCATGGGCTTGAACAGCTTGTCAGCGTTGATCAGACCGACGGCTCCCTGTTCTCATCGCTTGACCGCTCTCAGGCCGCGCTTGCCGCGTCAGGAACCGTGACCCTTCAGACCGCGCTCTACGGGGTGCCCGGCGTCGCCTGCTATGGCGCGCCGCCATTGTCGGCCTTCATCGGTCGCCGGCTCGTGCGGATGGACCGTGTGGTCTTGCCAAATGCTTTGCTGGGGCGCGAGGTCTATCCGTTCCTGTTTCAGGAGGCGGCGACGCCGCAAGCCATGGCAGACGGCATATTGGCCGTAGTGGCGGATGGGGACGCAAAGACGCGCGCCAGGGCCAGCGCCCGGGAACTTCGCGACCTGCTTCGTGGCGGTGCCATCAGCTTCGAGGACAGGATCGCTGCCGCAATGGCAGACTGGTTTGGCCGAGACAGCGGATGAAAAACGCCTAGCGTTTGTCCATGTCAACGTAAGGACGTTCGGTCGGGCCAGTGTAAAGCTGGCGTGGCCGCCCGATCCGCTGCATCGGATCGGTGATCATCTCGTTCCACTGCGCCACCCAGCCGACTGTCCGCGCCACGGCGAACAGAACAGTGAACATCGACGTCGGGAAACCCATCGCCTTCAGGATGATTCCTGAATAGAAATCGACATTTGGATACAGCTTTTTATCTATGAAATACTGATCCTTGAGTGCCATATCTTCAAGTTCCATGGCAAGTTCAAGAAGCGGGTCGTGAACCCCAAGGTCATCGAGTACCTGGTGGCATGTCTCGCGCAGGACCTTGGCGCGTGGATCGAAATTCTTGTACACCCGATGGCCGAAGCCGAACAGGCGGAACGGATCGTCGCGGTCACGCGCCCGATCCACATATTCGGGAATATTGTCCTTGTGCCCGATTTCGTTCAGCATGTTCAGCACGGCTTCGTTCGCGCCGCCATGCGCCGGACCCCAGAGCGACGCGATGCCGGCGGCGATGCAGGCAAAGGGGTTGGCCCCGGACGATCCGGCCAGCCTTACGGTCGAGGTCGAGGCATTCTGCTCATGGTCGGCATGCAGGATGAAGATCTTGTCCATCGCGTTGGCAACGATCGGGCTGATCACATAATCCTCTGCCGGTACGGCAAAGCACATATGAAGGAAGTTCTCGGCGTAGGACAGATTGTTGCGCGGATAGTTGAAGGGCTGGCCAAGCGAATATTTGTAGGCCATCGCGGCAAGCGTGGGGATCTTCGCGATCAGGCGCCGCGAGGCGATCATGCGTTGCGTGGGATCATGGATGTCGGTGCTGTCGTGATAGAAGGCCGACAGCGCGCCGACCACCCCGCACATGATGGCCATGGGGTGGGCGTCGCGGCGGAACCCGCGATAGAAAATCGACAGCTGTTCATGCACCATCGTGTGCCGGGTGATGGCGTTGTCGAACTCGTCCTTTTGCGCCGCATCCGGCAACTCGCCTTCAAGCAGCAGATACGCAACTTCGAGGAAATCGGCCTTGTTGGCGAGTTCTTCGATCGGGTATCCGCGGTGCAGCAGCACGCCCTGGTCCCCGTCAATATAGGTGAGGCCCGACTTGCATGACCCGGTTGCGCCATAGCCGGGGTCAAAGGTGAACATGCCTGTCTGGCCATAAAGCTGGCGGACATCCAGAACATCAGGCCCGACGGTGCCGTCGATTACCGGCAATGTGACGCTGCTGCCACTGCTGTTGTCGGTAAGGGTGACTGTCTTCTGGGTGTCGGTGTCTGCGGCCATGCCTGTCCTCGTCATACCTGGCTAGAATTCTGAAAACGCCAGCGAGATCAAGGCACGATGGCGCGCTGCACGGGAGAGGCAGGGTGTACCGTAAACTGCTAAATTTTGCAAGTTTTCCGGATGCGGTCCGCTACCTCGTCAGGGCCAAGTGCGGCCATGACATCAATAATGGAGGGGGACTGCTTCGTGCCGGTCAGCGCGGCCCGGAGCGGCAGCCCTATATCTTTCATTTTCAGACTGTTGGCCTCGAGCCAGCCAGTGATGAAATCCTGGAGAGTAACAGTGCTCCACGGGCCTTCGGGAAGGTCGCCATGAAGGGCTGCAAGGCGTGAACACGCCGCCTCGTCGAGAAGGGCGGCGGCAGTCTCGTCCATCTCGGGTGGGCCGTCATGGATCAGGAAATTCACACTTTGTGCGATATCGAGATGCGTTTTCGCGCGTTCCTTCAAGAGCGGCATCAGCGCGATGACCCGGGGGGCGGCCTGGGGGCTTGTCGGATCCACTTGCGCCGCCACAAGATCCCAAAGCGCGGCGTTGTCCATGCCCCGAACATAGTGGCTGTTGATATCGGCAAGCTTGTCCGGATCAAACCGTGACGGCGAGCGCCCTACCTTTTCCAGATCAAAAAAGCGCACGGCGTCCTCGCGGCTGATGATCTCTTCATCGCCGTGGCTCCAACCGAGCCGGAGAAGATAGTTCACCATGGCGTCGGACAGGAATCCCATGTCACGATAGGCATCGACGCCAAGAGCACCATGCCGCTTTGACAGTTTCGCGCCATCCGCACCATGGATCAGCGGAATATGCGCAAAGACAGGGATGTCCCAATCCATGCCGCGATAGACCATCGTCTGACGGAAAGCGTTGTTCAGATGATCGTCGCCGCGGATGACATGTGTCACGCCCATATCGTGATCATCCACCACCACAGCCAGCATGTAAGTTGGCGTGCCGTCGGCACGGAGGATGACCATATCGTCAAGCTGTTCATGCCGTACGGTTACGTCGCCCTGGACAGCGTCGCTGATGGTTGTCTCGCCGCTGTCCGGCATCTTCATCCGGACGACAAAGCTGCCATCCGGATGTTCCGTGCGATCTCGCCAGGGTGAGCGTACCGGTTTGCCATCCGCGCGTGCCTTGTCACGAAGCGCCTCCAGCTCGTCATCCGACAGGTAGCACCGGTAGGCCGCGCCGGCAGCGACAAGCTGCATCGCCACTTCGGCATGCCGGTCTGCCTGCGCGGACTGGCTGACAGCAGGCTTGTCCCCCTCCAGACCAAGCCAGGCCAGCCCGTCATGGATGGCGTCAATGGCCTCCGTGGTGGAGCGTTCACGGTCGGTATCCTCGATACGAAGCAGATACTGGCCGCCATGGTGGCGCGCGAACAGCCAGTTGAACAGGGCTGTGCGGGCTCCGCCGATATGCAGGAACCCGGTTGGTGACGGGGCAAAACGGGTGACGACATTCATGGTCTGTTAAGGCCTCGTTGCTAGGCTGTCTGGCTGGGGCAGGGGCCCGCGCCGCCGGTATCGTGAAACTGGCGGCATCCTACGCAAAGCCATTTTGAAAGGCGAGGGGAAACCGCTATCAACCTGATCCCGGAACGCCGAATACTGATCTATGTCACGGCCATGATCCTGGGTGTGGTGCTGGCGACGAAATGGTCGGCGCCGGATTTGCCGCATGCAATCATTCTGACTGCGCTCGCACTGCTTGCGGCCATGGCGGCCTGGCGTGGTGTTGCATGGCGCTGGCAGCTGGTGCTGGTCTGCCTTGCCTGGGGGCTTGGCGGCCTTGCTGCAGCTGTCTGGCAGTTGCAGCGCGCGCCCGCCCCGGTTGAAAGCGGGGCCACGACCAGTCTTGCCGGGACCATCGAACAGCTTGATGGTCGTTATGACAGCAGGTTGAGGATCTGGCTGCGGGTCGATGAGGCACAGCATGCCGGCCCGGTGCTGCGCGGTCAGCTTGTCAGGCTTTCGGTACGCCCGGATATGCTCGCGCCGCGTGTCGGCAGCCGGATCAGTGTTCTGGCGCGGATCTATCCCCCGCCCCGACGTCTTCTGCATGGCGCGCGTGACTATGCCTTGCAGGCCCGTGTTCGCGGCGTTGTTGCCAGCGGGTATGTCACGGATATCCTCACAGTCGGCAGGCCTGCGGACCCTCCGTCTCTGTCTCTGCGGCTTGCCGCATTCCGTCAGGATCGCGCCGACCACATCGCTGGCGGTATGAACGGGCCGGCCGGTGGTATCGCTGCGGCGCTGCTGATCGGTGACCGGCGCTATGTCGGCGAGGATGTCTATGACCTGTTCCGGCAATCGGGGCTGGCGCATCTTCTGGCCATCTCCGGGCTGCATATGGGACTGCTGTGTTTCGGTGTCATAGGGTTTCTGCGCAGGCTTGCCGCGCTGGTGCCGTCATGGGCGTGCCGGCTGCCTGTCCACAAGATTGCCGCCCTTGGCGGGGTTGGCGCCGGGCTCGGTTATGTGTTGCTGTCAGGCCTGTCGGTCAGCGCCATCCGCGCCTTTCTGATGGCAGTGCTGATTCTGGCCGCGCTTCTGATGGACAGGCTTGGACTGACCTTGCGCAATGTCGGCCTTGCCGCCGGCGCGATCCTCCTTGTCAACCCTGCGGCGGTTTTCGGCGCGGGCTTCCAGCTCTCCTTTGCAGCGACCACCGGCCTTGTGATCTGGTTTGAAAGCTGGCGGCATCGGGCCGGCCTGACGTCAGACGGCGCGGGGCGGCCGCGTCTTCTGCGCTGGGCAGGCGACCTTGTGGTGGCGTCCCTGGTTGCAAGCGCGGCGACAACACCGCTGACAGCGCAGCATTTCGGCACAGTCACGCCGTGGGGCGTGCTGGCCAACCTTGCCGGTATTCCGCTTACCGGGATATGGATCATGCCATCCGGCCTCCTGGTGCTGGTGACGCAGGTTCTGCCGGTGCCGGATGCCGTCGCCGCGGCAGCATTGGGACTGATGGCGTTCGGGATTGATCTTCTTATTGCCGTTGCGGCGTTTTTCGCCGATCTGCCTGCCTCGCCGGTTCGCGTGACGCCGCCCGGCGCACCTCTGCTGATTGTCATGGCTGTGGCTGGTCTCGTGGTTTTGTGCTGGCGGGTCCCCCGCATGCCGGCCTATGCCCTCATGGCGGCGATGATCGCTGTAGCCGCCTTTGTCATGGCTGCGCGTGCCAGCATTGACGGTGTGCTGATCGGCCAGGGGCCATTGCGGCTGGTGGTTGCAGGATCGCAGGGAGATGGAACACTTTACAACAGCGGGGCGGTGCGCCGCCGCCAGTTGTCGTCATTTCATCGGGACGCGGTGCTGCGCGCGCTGGCGGTTCACCATATCCGACCCAGCGCTGATGATGGTCAACAGCCCTTCAGGCAGCATCGTCTGGCAAGCGGCCTGACAGTCACTGTGGTGGTCTCACGACGAGGGCTGAGCGCTGCCTGCCGCGAAGCTGGCGACCTGGTGCTGGCCCTCGTGGTGGCAGATTACCCGTGTCGCAGCGGCAAACCGCTGGTGAGCCTCGCGCGGCTGCCTGCGGACAATTTCGTCCTGCGGATCGATTCCGGTGTGGTTACGGCTGTCAGACCGGACGGTCAGTACTTGCGGATCAGCCCTGTCAGCCGGCCCTGAACCTCGACATCGTCGGTCTGGAAATAGCGGGTTTCATAGCGCGGGTTTTCCGCCTGAAGGCCGATCCTGCCAGGTTCCTTCAACAGGGTCTTTAGCGTGGCTTCCTGCTTCTGGATCAGGGCCACGACAATTTCCCCGTGATTGGCGGTTGCCGCGCGTTCAATCACGACCGTGTCGCCATCGAGGATTCCCGCTTCGACCATTGAATCACCAACAATCTCAAGGGCGAAATGCTCACCACGCCCCAACATGCTGGCGGGTACTTCCATCTGGTTGCTCGGGTCGCTCAGCGCCTCGATCGGGGTGCCGGCAGCGATTCTGCCTAGAAGGGGAAGACTGACAGCGTTGGCGGCCGCGGCCACGCTTCGGCCGATATCGTCGGCCGCAGCAGAAACCGGCTTCAGGATTTCGATCGCCCTTGCCCGATTGGCGAGGCGGCGGATATAGCCGCGTTCCTCAAGCCCCGATACCAGCCTGTGAATGCCCGATTTCGAGGCAAGTCCAAGCGCATCACGCATCTCGTCGAACGAGGGTGGCACCTCGTTCTGCTCGGCATGCGCCGTCAGGAAATCGAGAAGTTCCTTTTGTTTCCGGGTCAGCATTTTCGCCCCACATTCCAATGATGTTCTTCTAATGTTCTATCAATGTTCGCTGGCTGGCGCAAGCAAAAGGAACAAAAGGGGATCACATCAGGGGATCCAGCCGCATCACCATGACCGTATCACCGGCGGATTTCGCCGGATCGAACGGAGGGCGGACGATCAGGGCGTTGGCCTTGGCGTAGATGCTGATCATCGAGCTGTCCTGCTTTCGGGCCGGGGTCACCATTGGCAGGCCGTCATCGCTGAAATCAAGGCCTGACCTCAGATAATCCTGCCGCCGATCATTCTCCCGCAGATCCTCTGTCAGGGTGGCGGCGATCAGCTGCGGGTGATGGTCGCCTCCGCTGAGTCGGGCTATGGCCGGCCGTAGGAAAATGTTGGCGCAGACCGCGCTGGAGACGGGGTTGCCGGGAAGGCCAAGCAACGGCGTGCCGTCGATACGTCCATGCAAAAGCGGCTTTCCGGGGCGCATGGCGATTTTCCAGAAGCCAAGCTCGCCGCCTGCTGACGTCAGGTCGGAGACAAGATGATCATGTGTGCCGACAGACGCCCCGCCGGTCGTGACTACCATGTCCAGCGGAATAGGCGCCGCCCTGACCCGTTCCAGCACTGCGCCGGCGCGGTCACGCGCGATTCCCAGATCGACAGGAACCGCGCCGCAGGCGCGGATAAAGGCGGAGAGATAGGTGGCGTTGGAAGAGATGATCTGTCCCCGCCCGGGCGTCGTGCCTGGAACAACCAGCTCGTCCCCGGTGGACAGGACACCGATATGCGGGCGCCGCCAGACGCTGATCTCGCTATGGCCTGCCGAGGTGGCAAGCGAAATCAGCCGTGCCGACATTGTCGTGCCAGCTGTGAGAATGATCTTGCCAGCCGTGACATCGAGGCCGGCGGGGCGGATGAACTGGCCCTTTCGCGGGGCCTCGGTGATGGTGATGACGGTTCCGTTCTCTTCGGACGGGGCGTCTACATCCTCCTGCAGGATCACGCAGTCGGCGCCTTCCGGCACCACCGCCCCGGTGAAAATGCGGACCGCCTGGCCCGTGTCGAGCGCGCCGTCCCACGGCCGTCCCGCAGCGGATTCACCAATGCGTGTAAGAGAAGCGCCTTGCGATCCACAATCTGCCTCGCGGGCCGCGTACCCGTCCATGGCCGATACGGCTTCGGGCGGCAGGCTCAGCCGCGAGGCGACATCGCTGGCGAGTATTCTGCCGATGGCATCAGCAAGCAGGCATGTCTCGGCATCGCCGGGGCCAAGACCTTCGAGGATGCGGTCGCGCGCCTCGTCAACCGGAAGCAGGGGGCTTGACTTGCTGTCACGCGGCATTGAAATCGCCGGACTTGCCGCCGGATTTATGGGTCAGCCTGACGGATCCGATAACCATTCCGCGATCGACAGCCTTGCACATGTCGTAGATGGTCAGCGCCGCCACCGATACGGCGGTCATGGCCTCCATTTCGATGCCCGTGCGGCCGGTCACCCGGCAGGTGGCGGTGATCCGCACGCCGGGAAGGTGCTGGTCCAACTCCAGTTCGACCGACACATGATCGAGCCCAAGAGGATGGCAAAGCGGGATCAGGCTGGCCGTCTGTTTTGCGCCCATGATCCCGGCAAGGCGCGCCACGCCAAGGACATCGCCCTTGCCGAACCCGCCTTCCTCGATCTTTGCCAGCGTTTCGGCGGCCATGCTGATCTCGCCGCGGGCAACCGCCACGCGGTCGGTCACAGGCTTGTCGCCGACATTGACCATATGGGCCTTGCCGTCGGCATCGAAATGGGTGAGGTCTGCCATTCTGTCAGTCTCCTAGGCCGGAACCGGATTGGCGAGGATGTCCCGTGTCGCGGCTGCCACATCATCAGCCCGCATCAGAGATTCCCCGATCAGAAAACATCGCGCGCCTGACGCAGCCATGCGCGCCAGATCGGCAGGTGCAAATAGCCCGCTCTCGGCAATGGCGATGCGGTCGGCGGGAAGGGCGGGAAGCATCGCCGCGCCGACATCCAGCGAGATGTCCATGGTCTTCAGGTTGCGGTTGTTGATCCCCATCAGCGGCGAGGACAGGCGGCAGGCGCGCTCCAGTTCGGCGGCGTCATGCACCTCGATCAGGACATCCATGCCCTGTTCAGTGGCGCAGGCCTCGAGTTCAAGCGCCAGCATGTCGTCCAGCGCCGCCATGATCAGCAGGATGCAATCCGCGCCAAGCGCGCGGGATTCAACGATCTGGATCGGGTCGATCATAAAATCCTTGCGAAGTACCGGAAGGCTGACAGCGTTGCGGGCCGCGACCAGATAGTCGGATGCCCCCTGGAACCAAGGCGTGTCCGTAAGCACGGACAGGCAGCTTGCCCCGCCCTGTTCATAGGCGCGGGCCAGCTTCGCCGGATCGAAATCGGCGCGGATCAGCCCCTTTGAAGGTGAGGCTTTCTTCAACTCGGCGATCAACCCATAGCCGGATTTACTGTCGCGGGCCAGCGCCGCTGCAAAGCCGCGTACCGGATCGGCGGCCTGTGCCTCAGCCTCGAGATCCGCAAACGAACGTGCGGCGCGCAGGGCGGCCACCTCGTCGCGTTTGCCATCAATGATTCTGGCCAGAACGTTGCTCATGCCTGCCTCAATTCCCGCTGTTGGTCACGGCGACCAGCCGGTCGAGTGCCGCCAGCGCGTTGCCGCCATCGATCGAGGCGGTCGCGCGTTCCGCCGCAATGGCAAGGTCGACAGCATGACCACCGCCGACAAGCGCGGCGGCGGCATTGAAAAGCACCACATCACGGTAGGGCCCGCTCGCCCCGCCAAGAAGATCGCGCAAGCTGGCCGCGTTGTCTTCAGGTGTGCCGCCGCGAAGCGCGTCGATAGAAACCGTCTGAAGGCCGAGATCTGCTGGTGAGATGGTGAATTCGCGAACCGACCCGTCCGCCAGCGCGGCCACCTTCGTTTCGCCTGTGGTTGATACCTCATCAAGGCCATCCGCGCCATGAACCACCCAGGCATGGGTGGTGCCAAGGCTGGACAGAGCATGGGCGAAAGGAACACAGAGCGACGGATCGAAGACCCCGACCATGATCCGCTTCACCAGCGCCGGATTGGCAAGCGGGCCAAGCATGTTGAAAATGGTGCGGATGCCGAGCTCGGCGCGCACCGGCCCGACGTGACGCATCGCCGAATGATGGCGCGGTGCCATCAGGAAACAGATACCGGCTTCCCTCAGCGCCCGGCGCACCAGCGCCATGTCGCATTCAAGATTGATCCCGAGACTGGACAGCACGTCGGCGGCGCCGCTTTTCGACGAGACAGCCTTGTTGCCATGCTTGGCGACCGGCACGCCGCATCCGGCCACGACGAAGGCCGTGGCGGTCGAGATGTTGTAGGTGCCAATGCCGTCGCCGCCGGTGCCGACAATGTCCATGGTGCCGTCCGGCGCCTCGATGATAGTGGCCTTGTCGCGCATGACGCTGGCTGCGGCGGCGATATCCTCGACCCGTTCACCGCGCATCTTCAGCGCGGTCAGGAAAGCCGCCATCTGGATCTGGCTGACCTCGCCTTCCATGATGGCGTTGAAACAGTCGCGGATGGCGTCCGGCGGCGGCATCTCGCCTTCGGTCAGCATCTTCAGGGGGTCGCGCATCACATCGGTCATCAAATTGTCTCGCGGCTGGGGGCGCGCCATCACAGGATACGGTCGCGCGTCTTTGGAAGGCAGACTATATGAATCTGGCCGGAGGATGGCAAGCAAAGGGCCGGGCATGGCGACGATTTGCGGCGTTTTGCTGATCCCGGGAAATCTGTGCCCTGCCAGCGGCCGGGGAGACAAAAATCTTGCCTTTTTCGGCCCCGGCCATTTTTTGCCTTGCATCGGGGCACCGTGCCTGTATCGTCAGGACATCGCCGATTTAACGATCAACTTGCGGGCGATTCAGAAATGCAGCTAAAGCGCTCAAGGCCGGAAACGGCCGCTCGGGTTCTGATATCGGATTTGCAATCAGATACAGCAACCGCCACGGGAAGCGCAAAACAACGCGCTGACGCGGCGGTTTTTTTATGGCCGGACTTTCCTGTCATCCGACCCGTTCCACGACAGCGCACAAACCAGAGACGTCGTTCCCCTTGCGGGGGCGTCGCGGGCTGACCACCCGGAAAACCGGTCGGGCGATTTGATTTCAGCTTGTGCGCCCCGGCATGTCGCCGAAAGCACTAAAGAGGAGACTGACATGTCTGATCTTAACACCACCCCTCCTGCAACACTTCACCCTGCCACATTGGCTCTGCATGCAGGCTATCGCGCCGACCCGGCCACCAACGCCGTCGCGGTGCCGATCTACCAGACGACGTCGTACCAGTTCGGCTCGGCCGATCAGGCGGCGAACCTGTTCAGCCTGTCCGAGCTCGGCAATATCTACACCCGCATCATGAACCCGACCACGGATGTGCTTGAACAGCGGATTGCCGCGCTCGAGGGCGGGGCGGCGGCGCTTGCCGTGTCATCCGGGCAGACGGCGTCGGCCTATGCCATCCAGAACCTGGCGAAGGCCGGCGACAATATCGTCAGCTCGACCGATCTGTATGGCGGTACCTGGAACCTGTTCCAGAACACGCTTCGCCAGCAGGGGATCGAGGTGCGCTTCGTCGATCCGTCGCGGCCGGAGAATTTCGCCGAGGCGACAGACGGGAACACCCGCGCCTATTACGCCGAGACGCTGCCGAACCCGAAGCTTGAGGTCTTTCCGATCGCCGAGGTGGCGGCCATTGGCCGCGAACGCGGGGTGCCGCTGATCGTCGACAATACGGCGGCACCGCTTTTGGTCCGTCCCTTTGATCATGGCGCCGCTGTCGTCGTGCATTCGCTGACCAAATATATCGGCGGGCATGGCACCTCGATCGGCGGGGTGATCATCGATGGCGGCAATTTCGACTGGGCCGCGCATCCGGACCAGCAGCCGGCGCTGAACACGCCCGACCCCTCCTACCACGGCGCTGTATGGAGCGAGGCCGCCGCCCCGCTTGGCCCTGTTGCCTATGCGCTGAAGGCGCGGGTGACGCTGCTTCGCGATCTTGGCGGGGCGCTCAGCCCGGCCAACGCCTTCCAGCTCATCCAGGGGCTGGAGACATTGCCGCTGAGGATCAGGGAGCATGTGAAGAACGCCTCGGCGGTGGCGGATTTCCTCGCGGCGCACCCGGCTGTCGCGTCGGTGAATTATCCGCGGCTCCAGACCGGCAACGCGGCGCGCCGCGCGCATGCCTATCTGAAGGGCGGTTATGGCGGGCTTGTGGGGTTCGAGCTGAAAGGCGGGTTCGAGGCCGGACAGGCCTTTATCGACGCGCTGAAGCTGTTCTACCACGTCGCCAATATCGGCGATGCGCGCTCGCTGGCGATCCATCCGGCCTCGACAACCCATTCGCAGCTGAATGAAGCGGAACAGCGCGATACCGGCGTTACCAAGGGCTATGTGCGGCTGTCTGTGGGGATCGAGCATATCGACGACATCATCGCTGATCTGACACAGGCGCTTGACAGTGCCGGCGGCGCGCTGAGCGAGGCCGCCGAGTAGGGAGCATCCTCCAGACCTCTCCACCTGGAGAGTCAGGGCCGCGGGACATGCCTCCCTCCCGCGGCCCTTTTTTGATCAGAAATTTTGGGTCACGGATGCATCTGGCCGGGGAAACGCTCGTCGAGGCGTAGCACCTGGCTTTCCAGCCTCGCCAGATCATCGCCGACCGGCACATCCATGCCGCATATCCTGAGGAAATTCGCCAGAATGCGGTAGCCGGCGACAGACGCGATGGATTCAGGGTGGAACTGCACGCCATGAAGCTGATGATCGCGGTGGCTGATGCCCATCACAGCGCCGGCCTCGGTACGGGCGGTCACGGTCAGCTCGTCGGGAAGACTGTCCTCCTCAACCATCAGGGAATGATAGCGGGTGACCGGAAAATCATCCGGGCAGTGCGCGAAAATATCGGTCTGCACCGCGTTGGCGTAGCTGCGCTTGATCTTCGACAGTTTTCCGTGGACCGGCGGGTCGACCCGGCGCAGCTTGCCGCCAAAGGCCGCGGCAAGCGCCTGATGTCCCAGACAGACGCCAAGAAGCGGCACCGTGCCGGCGGCGGCGCGGATCAGATCGATCGAGATGCCGGCATCCTGGGGCGTGCCGGGGCCCGGCGACAGCACCAG
>JBMHCH010000109.1:0-35497 GCA_049890015.1 Puniceispirillaceae bacterium (SeqCode) | reverse complement strand
ATGATGCCATTCAAGGGAGGCCGAAATGCAGATGATGCCGTCGCTACAGGTCAAGCAGAAGCAGGCACTTGTGATGACCCCGCAGCTGCAGCAAGCCATCAAGCTGCTGCAGATGACCAATCTCGATATCGCCAATTTCCTGCAGGAACAGGCGATGGAAAACCCGTTCATTGAAGTGGAAAACGGGACCGAACATACATCCGCAGCCGATCTTGGCGCGGCGCAGCAATCCGCGACGCCGGACGCACCTGCAGCAGAAGGAGCAGATGGTCGGGCAGAAAGTCTTGACCGTGACATGGCTGCCGGAAGCGCCATCTCCGATGATCCGACATCGCATGCGGATCTTGAGAACCGCTTTGCGTCTGAAGGGCTCGATTATGGCCATGCACAGCGTGGCCGACCGGCCGATCTTGACTGGGACGGGCTTGCCAATCTGGCCGAGCAGGGGCCTGAAAGCCTTGTTGAATGTGTTCTGCGCCAGATTGATCTCAGCATTTTCGATCCGCGCCAGCGGGTGATTGCCTATGCCCTTGCCGAGGCGCTTGAGCCAAGCGGCTGGCTTGGCAGGTCGGTCGCCGAAATCGCTGCTGGCTGCGGTGCTGACGAGGAGGAGACCGAAGAGGTTCTTGCCGTCGTCCAGACACTTGAGCCGGAGGGCGTCTTCGCCCGTGATCTGGCCGAATGCCTTCGCATCCAGGCCCGGGAGCGGGATGAGCTTGACGAGGTGATGGAGGTCGTCCTCGACAATCTGCCGATGCTGGCCAATGGTGACATCGCCGCGCTGGCGCGTCGCGCCGGAAGCGATGCCGAGGATGTGGCGCGCTGTCTGCGGCTGATCCGCGAGATGAACCCGAAGCCGGGCGAGGCCTATGAATCCGCCCCTCTTCGCGTTCATGCGCCGGATGTGATTGTCTCGCGCGGCAAGGATGGCTGGGTGGTCGATCTGAACCGCTCGACCCTGCCATCGCTTGTCATCAATGAGGAATATGCATCGCAGATCAGCGCCGCCGGACGGGGCAAGGCCGCCGAGGCCAGCAACCAGTTCGTCACCGATGCTGTCGGCTCGGCGCGCTGGCTTCGACGCGCGCTGGAACAGCGCAACAGCACCACCCTGAAAATTGCCGGCGAGATTGTGCGTCAGCAGTCAGACTTCCTGACCAAGGGACTTTCGGCGCTGAAGCCGCTGGCACTGAAGGATGTGGCCGAAACTGTCGGCATGCATGAAAGCACTGTCAGCCGCGTGACCAGCGGCCTGCTGATGGCAACACCGAAGGGCTGCTATCCGTTGAAGTCGCTGTTCAGCGTATCGCTTGCCACCGATGAGGGCGATGCAAAGGCTGCTGCCGCAGTGCGCAACATGATCCAGTCCATCATTGCCGGTGAACCCGCTGGCAAGCCGCTCAGCGACGATGCCATCGCCATGATGGTGTCAGAGAAGGGTGTGAAGCTGGCGCGGCGCACTGTGGCGAAGTACCGAGACATTCTGAAGATTCCGTCATCTTCCGAGCGCCGCCGCCGCGCGCGCCTGGCGATGGCCGGATAGATGCAGCGGCGTTGCCGCCGCTCTCACGGCTTTCATGGCACAACACGGCCCTGCCATGATGATGGTCGGCTTGTGCCGGCTGTGCCGTTGGCCTGAGTTGTGCCGTTGGTCCGAAATGTCTAGAGGAAGCTGTGAAGCGGCCGTGTTTCACTGTCCGCCGGGCGATCGCCTTCATCGAAATGCACGATCTGGATCACCGGCTGCATTGCTGCCGTTTCAGTCATCTCCCGCGAATCCTCCGCAGTATCCGCGAACAGATTCTCGATCAGCTGATCTCCGGTATCGATGATTTTGTCTTGCATGGAACCCTCCAGCTCTGCTTCGGGTCCATGGCTGCAAGTCCTATGCCATTGCCGCCACGCGGCAGAGGAAATCGCTGTGCGTTTCCGGCATTTCGGACAATGTGCTGAACAACCGCTCTGCCGGGAAGATCTGCACCTCGGTCCTGCCGCAGGCAAGTGCCGACAGATCCCAGCTGCCGCGCGCCAGCACTTCGGGAATTCCGAACAGCTCATCCGCGCCGAACTCGCGGCTTGTGGCACCGCCGGCCTGGTCGACGATGGTGATCGCACCCTGTCGTACCAGATAGAAATGTGTGGCTTTCTGGCCGGCGCGGAACAGCGCCTCGCCATGGAACAGGATTTTCGTGCCGCTGTCGGTCATGTTGCTGTCACCCCGCAAGGCGCCGCTGCGTGATATCGGCTGCAATCGAGCGTGAAAGCGGCAGCACCAGCCTGCCGCCGCGCTGCAGCGCCTGTTCAAGAGTCTCGCGGCGGATGACAACGAGCCGGCAATGGCCGATGGCATCGATGCGGGTCATGTACCGGTCCAGCGCCAGAACCTCGCAAAGTCCCAGCATGTCGCCGGGGCCGTACCGGGTGTTGTCGGCGCTGCTTGCGATTCCGTCCTCTAGACAGAACAGGATCGAAGTCGGCTCGTTGCCGGCAACAATCATCTCGCCCGCGTTAACAGTCTGACGCGGAAGGCTGGCCCAGTCGAGCAATGGTTTCAGCAGGTCAATCATCGCACCTCTCCTGAGAACGAAGACGACGCAGATCCGGAAATGTTAGGAATTCATGGCAGGGAAAAGGTCCACAGACGCAAGGCAGGGTGCCTGCCGGCTATTTCGGGATGTGACGGTCGCGGAGGAGCTCGATGACCGCGCGTGTATGCTCGTCAGACATGCCAAGCTCGTTCTGCATCTTCGCGATCTGGTCCATCTCGTCCTCGGTGATCACGCCGTCGCTCAGCGCGGCGACAATCTCCGCCTCGAACATGTCCTGCCGCCGCGAGATCTGGTTGGCAAAGGCGGTGGCCACAATACCGGTCAGCAGCGCGACGACGCACACCCCCATGATGGCGGTCAACGCCCCGACAAGCTTGCCAATCGGCGTTACCGGCGAGACATCGCCGTACCCGACGGTCGTAAGGGTGATGAGCGACCACCACATCGTAGTGGGGATCGAGGAGAAATTGTCCGGCTGTGCCTGATGCTCGACAACATACATCAGCGAGCTTGAGGCGAACAACGCGATACAGAAAAGGTACAGGGCCGCGCCGAAGGCGCTCTTTTCTGAACGGATGGCAGCGATCAGATCCTCCAGAGCGGTCGAGTAATGCGAGATTTTCAGCAGCCGTACCAGGCGAAGAACCCGAAGCCAGCGAAGATCGACCTCGCCAAGAAGCAGTGGCAGCAGGCTCGGCAGAATGGCGATCAGATCAATCAGTCCGGTGAAGCTGAAGACATATTCCATCCGGCGTCGCATCGGCGAGCTGTGCCGGCTTGCCTCGTTCGCTGCCATGCACCAGATCCGCAGAAGGTATTCAATGCCGAAGATGACCACCGAGACCATCTCGAAGATGAAGAACAGCCTGCCATATTCGGTGTTGAGGCTGTCGACCGATTCAAGCGAGACCGCCAGAAGGTTCAGCAGGATCATGGTTGACAGGAACCTGTCGCAGATCCGGCTCGTACGGTCGCTTCCGCTCGACCGCGTCAGGATCTGCAACATACGTTTCTTCGTAATCAGTGCAGCCGGCACCGCATCCCCCACTGTCACGCCACCAGATCATCGGCCATGCGCCGAACCTGGCTTCATCATAGGCATGAGAGGCGTTGTCTGAAAAGGGCGCTGACGCTGAAAGCGGGCTTGTCAGACCTGGTCAAGGTCCTGGGCGATTTCCGCCGTCTCGATGCAGCGGTCGGCAAATCCGATGGCAGCGGCACGGCCATGAAGGTGATACATCCGCATCAGCCCGAATCTGGCCGCCGCATAGGCTACAGCTTCGGGGTCGCGGCGAATGCCTGCCACCATGTTGAGAAGCGCCTCGACATTGTCGCGGATGGACTCCAGACGCTTCACCTCCGAGGAGGTCAGCATGGTTTCGTCAACCGGAGCGTCCTTGGAGCTGGCAGCCGTCGGGAAATAGATCACCTCACCCATTGTCTGTCTCCGGCTTTGTGTCCGGGCAGCGCACCATTTTGGCGCTGAAGCGGTGTGGCGCGCCCTGCATCGGGCTTTCGACAAAGCGGAGCGGGATGATCCTGTTGGCGTTGACGCGGACAGCCGTATTGCGAAGCTTCACCAGCCCGTCGTCAAAACTTCCCGCGTGGGAAATCCGCATGCCGGTGATGATCCGGCACCCCTCGAGCTGCGCGGTCGTGCTGTCCATGAACGCGACGGCGTCGCTGCCGTCGATCGGCCGGACAGGTTCTGGTGGCGGGGCGTCCGCCTGCGGCTCGAGCACGGTGCCGTCGGGAAGCTTGTTCTCGAAGTCGATCACATACATGTTACAGCCACCGATCCCCAGCAGAAGCAGGATGGTCGCGGCAATCCTTGATGCCCTTCGCTGTTTCATGCTGATCTCCGTCAGGTGGTTGCCACGGACATCCGGGACCATAAATGCCGTTTGTCTAAGCCGGTAACGACGCCAGCGACATCCATGTTAGGCGCGCACCAATGATTCTTTTGATGACCGGATTTTCGAGGCGCAGCTTACTGCTGGTCGGTGGCAAGCATCAGTTCGCCGCCAACACCGATCCGGTGCCCGATATCGAAGAAAAGTTGCGGATCGAGGGATTCGTCGCCAAAGCGGATCTCGTAATGGAGATGCGCCCCGTCCACCCGGCCGGTGCGACCCATCTTGCCAACAACCGTTCCCGGAACAACATCAGCTCCCTTGCGAACGGTGATTTTGGCAAGATGCGCGTAAATGGTGGTGAAACCATGGGCGTGGCGAACCTTTACCACCTTGCCGAAGGCGCCTTCACGACCAGCGAAAATGACGGTGCCGGGAGCCGGGGCATGTACTGTTTCCTGCCAGGTGCCGGCAAGATCGATACCATGATGGAACATGCGCTTTTTCAGGACAGGGTGCTTTCGCCAGCCATAATTGCTGGTGATGTAGAAATACAGCATCGGCGGCTTCATCGGCACCTTGCGCAGCATTGACCGGTGATCCTCCACCGCCATCGCCAACCCGGCAAAATTCGCCTTCTCGACATCTGCGCTCAGCGAGCCGATTTCCGGCATGATCCTTTCCGGAAGTCCGATATCCACCAGGCTCTGCCGGATTCCACGCACCTCGCGCGCCATGGATCGCAGCAGCTTTCTCTCGCGGCTTTCGCGTGTGAATCTGGGAAGGTCGGCCCCGGGCTCGTCGGGGAGCATTTCCAGCCCGCCCAGCGGGGGCAGGGCCTCCACGGGTGGCGGCGCCGTCATCGCGATTGTTTCGATCTCATGGTCGAGCCTGCCGGCGATCGACGCGCCCGCCGTGGCCAGATCGGGAATGTCCACGATTTCAGGAAGCGGAGGCGTATCCAGATCCACGATTGGCGGCAGTGGCGCCATGATGCCCGGCGCGCCGGCATTTGCCGAGGAAGAGGCATCTGGGCTGGACGGCATGACCAGCTTCGGGACAGTGATTGGTGCCACTATGCCGGTCGACGCAAGCGATGGCGGCCATCTTGTTGTCGCCAAACCAGCTATGGCGGGAACCGGAGGGACAATGTGGAACGCCGGTCCCGCATCTGTGGCGGCAAGCGATGGTGGCCAGCTTGGTGGCGGTGTGAACGTCATGGCAAGCTGCGTCACAGGCGCAACAGATGCCTCCGGTTCCGCAAGGCCGTCATCCGCGAGGATCATGTGCGGTGCGCTGGCTTCCGCCGGCGAGATTGATTCATTGGTGACGACCTCGACAGACTTGAAGCCGACAAACAGCGTCGCGGCCAGCGTCACGCCGGTGCCTACAAGACCGACAAAGGCGGCGCCAAGAACCAGCGCCGGCTTCACGGTGATCTCCACCGGCCCCTTGCGCGTCAGAAAGAGAAACCGAGTTTCCTGCAGGAACCAGTGCCGACGCCTCACCACCATCGGGCGGTCCGGGCTGTCACTGCGCAGCATTGGCGGAGTGGCGCGTCGAAGCAATGTTAGCAGGAAGTCTGTCATCCGTTACCCGAGCTTGTACCAGAGGGTTGCGATCAGGCCTATATTTGTAACGAGTTGTGAGGCGACAAGAAACATCAGCATCTTGTTGACGCCCTGGTTTCGCACGTTCAGCTGGAACGACGGCAGCTTCAGCGCATCGTCAAGCGCCGATTTCGTCTGCGTCAGTGCCACCGGATCGGCAGGTGCCGGTTCAGCGGCGGCTGCGGCGGCCGTTGCCGCCGACGTCACCCCCGGAACGGAAAATTCCGCCAGTTCGCCGGCCGGGCGAGACTGGATCACAGTCTCTTCGCTGCTTTCCATCGCCGAGGAGACCTCGTTTCGGATTTCCTCGATGCGCTTGCGGATGTCGATTACGTCTTCAGCCATGGATGCATCCCGGATTTCATTAAACTTTTCAGCGCCTCGTCGTTCTAGAAACTGTGTGGTACGAATTGAGGCGATCCCATACGAATCCGTTAACGACATTATGCCAAATTTGTTACCTTTCCAGCAGATGACGGCTCATTATTTTTCACCTGATTTTTTTTCAGTGTGATTACAGGAGGATGTGATGTTCGAGCGCGACAAGAAGAACGAAGCCGGCGAGCCGGTTACATCTCTGATCGATGCTGACATGCGAATCACCGGCACTGTTGTGTCGTCAGGCGACATTGTCCTTGCCGGCGGAGTCGAGGGAGAAATCAAATGCCGCAATCTCTATGTCGAGGACGCTGCCATTCTTACCGGCAATGTCAGCGCGGACGAGGCGATCGTCGCCGGCCACCTGAATGGCGAGGTGAATGTCGGCACGTTGCGGATCAAGGATACGGGAAATTTCGACGGGGTCATCAAGGCTGATGGCATCGAGGTCGAGAATGGCGCGGTGGTGACAGCGCGGTTTCGCAAGAAGCGCCGCTAGACGGTATCTAGCGGCAATAGCCACAAGAAACTCAGTCTGAACGGGCGGCGACCCAGGGAGTTAAGTGATGGACAAGACCAGAGCGATTATTGGCGCTGACGCCAAGTTTGTCGGTACCATATCCAACGTGAAATCTATCGAGATCGAAGGCGCAGTCGAAGCTGATCTCACAGCTGAGAAGCTGTCGATCGGTGCCACTGGCAAATTTGCCGGTCAGGTATCGTGCGATCTTGTTGTCATCGGCGGTGCCTATGACGGCATCATGCAGGCTGGCAGCATCTGGGCCACCGAAACAGCGCAGATCGCCGGCGAAATCCATTATCAGAGTCTGCAGATGGACCGCGGCGCCGCGTTGAACTGCCGCGTCGTTCACAACTGGCAGGAGCCGGTCGCAGAAGCCGAGCCCGAGCCCGAGCCGGAAACCGAGGATGGCGATGCTGTTGAATAGGGCATGTGGCGCACCGGGTGAGTGAGCTACAGGAATGTGTGAACTCAAGAGATGAATGATCGGCCTGGCAGAAACAGGCCTGAAGCTTAGGGACAGGCAAGATGAGTACTGCAACAACAATCATTGAAGGCATGGTCATGGAAGGCAAGCTGGACGCCGGTGAGGCACCAGTGTTGATTGCCGGACATTTCACTGGCGAGCTCAACGCTGTCGAGGTCATCATTGACCCGACTGGCGTGTTCAACGGCCAGATCAAAGCCCACCGTGTCGAGCTTGGCGGCAATTTCAGCGGCAAGCTGGTCACCGAGGAACTGTCTATCGGATCCACTGCGGTGATCGATGGCGATCTCAAGAGCAACGCGCTGGTGATCGAGCTTGGCGCCGAGGTAAGTGGTACAATCGGCCGCAAGTCTTAGGGAAGATACAGGGTCGATGCGGATCAGCCGTCATGGATCGCGGCAAAGGCGGTCGTCATATGGGCGACAAAGCGGGTGACCGCCGCCGGTGGAGTGGCACCGGTCCAGATGGCGGCATGTCCCAGCGATACTGTCGCGGTGCCGGACTCAATCTTAACAAGCTCGTCGGCAAGCGAATCATTGCGAAGAACGTAGCGGGGGACAACGGCAAGATGGTCTCCCATGCGCAGCAGTGACAGGATCATGTTTGAGGGAAGGGCGTTTGCCTGCACCAGCTCGCTGACCCCGATGCGGCGAAGCAAAAGATCGGCTGCCTGGCGAATGCCTGTCCCGGGCTGATGAAGTGCCCAGCGTGCCGCGTCGAGGTCCGCAAGTGTTACCGCTCCACGACCGGCAAGAGGATGATAGCGTGATGCCAGGATCACCATCTGGCTCTCGAAGAGATGCTGGCATTGCGCCGTCGATAGCCGCGTGGCGATATCGGGCGGCCCCAGAACGACATCCACAAGCCCGTTGCCAAGCATTTCGGCAAGAAGCCCGCTATGCGCCTGCCGCATGTCGAGGCGGACTCCCGGATTGTCGCGGGCGAAATCCGCCACCGGTTGCGGCAGCGCGTGAAGGCTCAGCGTCGGCGTACAGCCGACGCGAAGCTCGGTCTCGTAGCCGCGTTTCATATTATCGGTCAGCGCGCTGATCCGGCGTTCCGCCAGAACGATGGCGTTGGCCTCTTCAAGAATGCGCTCGCCGAGCGCGGTCGGCAGGATGCCCTGACGTGAGCGGACCATAAGCTCGAACCCCAGCCTGCCTTCCATCAGCTTCATGTTGCGGGTCAGCGCTGGCTGCGTCAGCCCAAGCGATGTTGCCGCGCGGGTGAAGGATCCGGTGCGGATGATTTCATGGAACTGCAGCAGATGGCGGGGATCTATCATGCGCATGGCTTACCATACCAAAAGCTGATGCAAAGGGAAAAGCCGATTGCTGCGGTCTTTGTCCTGCTTTGCGCTGGCGGGCCGTTGCCGTGCATGGCACCATGCGGACACGTGCGACGCGCTTCCGCGTCTTGGGAGGCAGACTGATGTCGACATACAAGGTACTTGGCCGGTCCATCGCCGGGTCTTTCTTTGTGGAATGCCTGTTGCGTGAGGCAGGCGCGGATTACGAGTTCGTGCATGTGAGCCGCACGCTCTCCAGACAGGCCGATTTCGCCCAGACCAATCCGCTGGCAAGAATACCGGTGCTGATCAAGCCGGACGGGCAGACCATCATCGAATCCATGGCCATCTTCACGCATCTGGTCGAAAGATTTCCCGGGCTTGCCCCAGCTGTCGGGGACACCCGACGTGACGTCATGTGGCAGCATCTGGCGGTGATGGGGACAAGCCTATACCCGGCCTTTCACAGGTTTCACCATACCCATTATTACGGCCCCGAAGAGGCGCAGACGGTGATCCGTGAGCATGCCGTCGCCGATGCGATGCGGTGGCTCGACTATCTGGAAACGCAGCTGGCCCCGTTCCTGGCCGGCGCAGCGCCGATGGCTGCTGATTTCTACCTGTTTATGATGACCCGCTGGGCACCGGATCGCGACCTGATGCTTGCCGGGCGACCGAACCTTGCGGAATTTGTCGATCTAATGCGCTTTCACCCGACGGTCGAGGCGGTTACTGTCTCCCACGGCAAGCCAGCCGGCGCCTGACCCATAACTCTTATCTACCGGTCTGTTCCGGTTCCCTGTGGAGATTTCGCATGATCCGATCGCTCGTGTTCGACAAGGACGGGGTCATTCTCGATATGGCAGGCACCTGGTTGCCGGTGGCGCGTCAGGTGGCGGACTATACCCTGTCACGGCAGCCCGCAGGCAATGACGGCGCCCTCACGCGGTCCGCGCTTCTGGCGGCGGTCGGGGTGGATGACGCAAGTGGCATGATCGACCCGCTTGGCATGTTCGCCAGAGAGCCGTTTGTCAATGTCCGGACAGCCTGGCAGGCCATGCTGCCGCCCGATATGATCAACCTGAATGACGACAAGGAATACCGCGCCGAGGTCAAAAGGCTGGCGCAGCAGATGACGCAGGGAAATGTTGTGGCGAAGGGCGATGTCGAAACTCCGCTTCGCCAGCTCGCCGCCGCCGGATTCCGCATCGCGATGCTGACGAATGACAGCGAAGGCTCGGCGCGCCGCAACATGGCCGAGCTCGGGATCGAGGAGCTGTTTGATCCCATCATCGGCGTCGACAGCGGACATGGATCGAAGCCTGATCCCGATGGGTTGCTTCACATCCTGTCACGGCATGGCAGCGGGCCGGATGAGGCGTTGATGATTGGCGATACCGCTGCGGATCATGGCGCGGCGGTGAATGCCGGTGTGGCGGATTTCATCTGTATCGCCGATGATCCGGCGCACCGCCCCGATGACGCCATCGACAGGCGGAACGTTATCACGGCATTGTCGGAACTTCCTGATCTGCTGGTCAGGCGGGGGGATATGAAGGCCGGCTGAGAGCCGGTCTCGGCATCGCTATTGCCGGTCGGCTGTCATCAGCGGATGGCCGCACCGGCCTTCCTATTCGACCATCGGCTCGTCTTCGGGTTCCTCAGGCGGCAGCGCCTTCTGTTCCTTGTTCTTGCCAAGCAGGACATCCCGCGCCGGGCCGATGTGGCCATAGAGTTCTTCTTCCTCGGGTGTCTTCGCCTTGAAGCTTCCCATCACCATTTCGCGTTTCGCGATGCTGAACAGCTTGGCGCAGTGAGCATAATGCGCGACGATCTGGTCGATTTCCCTCGACACCTTCGCCGCATCGATCTGGTCGATATATTCGTTTTCGAGGCCCTTGCGGATCTGCTGGCCTGTCTGGGCCTTCACCGCGAACATGTTCTTCTCGATCTGCTTTTCCTTGGCAATGATGGCGTTGCTCAGCTCAAGCATCTGGTTCATCGTCAGCGGCGGCAGCGGCACGGTGACCTTGCTGTTCGCCTGATCGTGATGCACGGTCTCGAAGCCTTTCTCGGTCTTGATGATCTCGATCAGCTTCTGGGTCACTTCCTGGTTCAGCGAGATCACCTCGACCCGGTCGATCATCGCGTTTACCTCGATATAGTCGAGCAGTCTGCGGTTGCGCTTGCCGATCACGACCTTGTCGCTGTGGAACATCGTCCGGTACTCGTCTGACGAGCCAAGCTCGAACAGTTCCTTCACATAGGCGACAAACCTGTCACGCGCGCGGGATTCAAACGAGTCGCTATAGCTTTTCAGCTCGTCATTAGCGACATATAGAAAGTCGGAAAGTTGTTGTTCGTCCATGGCTTACACCAGCACTTCGCCAAAACATCAGATCGGCGAAGCTTAGGAACGAAATTTTGATCTTTCAATAGAAGATTTCAGAAGGCGAGACGGCCCGAAACGTCATTTCTTTTTCTGCGCGTTCCGGAAGGCAATGACGTAATCCGAAGTGGTCTTCGATGTGTCGGGGTCGTATTTGCAGCGCATCTCGCCAGCGCAGTAGGCGCCGGCGTCATTATAGATGGCGACATAGGTCCGGTTCGCGCCGGAATAGACACAGATCTGCTTTTTCTTCACCGTCTGGCGGGTTGCCAGCCGGCAGGTTGTCATGCGCGGCTTTTCCACGAGGCCGTTCCACAGTTTCTGCATCTGAACAAAACCGAGGCCGATGCCGGACTTGTTGTCGGCAGAGGCTGGCGAGCATACAAATGCCGCGGCAAGCATCGCGATGGCAACGACGGGAATGGGACTGCACTTTACGTTCACTTCAACCCCCTGTGGGCTAAGGAAGGGTGCGATGCGTGAAAAGGTAGTCCTTCGCGAAAGGATGCGCACCTGAATAAGTGTGTTTGTGTGCGCACTGTTATTCACAGTCTCATGATTTGTTAATTTGTGAAAATTTCAGCTCAGATCATTCACTTCAGACGAAGCGGGAATTGCGGCCCATGACGGTCCAGTCGCCTATTGCAGAATGGAATGGCGCTTGCCATGATCCCGCAGAAGCAAGGGCGAGGGGGCGCCGACCATCATGGAATTCAGGGGCATTTACACGCCGGCCATCACGCCGCTTGATGATCAGGGGCGTATCGACTGGGACGGCTTTGCGGCGATCCTCGAACATCTGGTTGATGCCGGTGTCGATGGCATCGTCATTGGCGGCACGACTGGCGAATATTATGCCCACAGCACCGAGGAGCGCCTGGAGTCCCTGCGTCGTGCCAGGCAGATTGTCGGGTCCCGCGCCGCCCTGATTGGCGGCACAGGCGCGATCCGGACAGAGGATTCGGTGGCCTTCGCCGGGGCGATCGCCGATATGGGATATGATGCGCTGCTGGTGACGACGCCGCCCTATGCGCAGCCGACGCCGCGCGAGAACGCGCTTCATGCGCTGGCCATCGACCGGGCGGCGAATCTTCCGATCATGCTTTACAACTATCCGGGCCGGATGGCCGCCGAGATGAGCGAGGAATATCTCGACCGTGTTGGTCGCAGTCCGAATTTCTGCGCCATCAAGGAAAGCTCCGGCGACATCAACAGGCTGCATATGCTTTCGCGCGACTATCCGCATATCCAGACAAGCTGCGGCATGGATGACCAGGCGCTGGAATTCTTCGCCTGGGGCGCGACCTCATGGGTCTGCGCCGGCTCCAACTTCGCGCCGGAGGCGCATATCGCCCTGTGGAAGACCTGCGTGGTCGAAGGCGACTTCACCCTTGGCAGGAAGATCATGTCGGCGATGCTGCCGCTGATGCGCACGCTCGAGCAGGGAGGCAAGTTCCTGCAATGCATCAAATATGGATGCGCCATCCGCGGCCTGCCCGCAGGCCCGCCGAGGGCGCCGCTGCGCGAGCTGAACAAGGATGAGAAACGGAGCCTTGAACAGGTGATCAGGGTCATGGACCGGACGATCGCCGAACTGATGGCCACTGCCGGCAAGGGAGGCACATGATGTCGGAACTTCTGACCCACGAGGAATACAAGGCGATTGCCGATGGGCTGACACTGGCCTCGACATCCTTTGTTGACGGCGGATTCCGCAAGGCGGCCTCGGGCGCCACCATCGACAGCGTCAATCCGGCCACTGGCGGTCTTCTGGCGAAAATCGCCGCCTGCAGTGAAGATGATGTGGATTTCGCCGTCGGCAAGGCGCGTGAAGCCTTTGATGACGGACGCTGGCGCTGTCTTCACCCGGCCGAACGCAAGGAGGTGCTGATCCGGCTTGCGAAGCTGATCCGCCGCAACCGGCATGAGCTGGCAGTCCTGGAATCGCTCGATTCCGGCAAGCCGGTCCGCGACTGCGCCTCCATCGACATTCCCGAGACCATCAACACGCTGATCTGGCATGCCGAGGCTGTCGACAAGCTGTATGACCAGACCGCGCCTGTCGGTGAGGATGCGGTGGCGATGGTGGTGCGCGAGCCGATCGGCGTTGTCGGCGCGGTGCTGCCGTGGAATTTCCCGCTTCTGATGCTGGCCTGGAAAATCGGTCCGGCGCTGGCGGCCGGATGCTCGATGGTGGTGAAGCCTGCGGAACAGACGTCGCTGTCGGCGCTGCGGGTCGCCGAGCTGGCGATGGAGGCCGGCCTGCCGCGCGGCGTTCTCAACATCATCACCGGCACCGGCCCGGATGCCGGCGCGCCGATCGGGCTTAATCCGGGGGTCGACATGGTGTCCTTCACCGGGTCGACCGAGACCGGCCGGCGCTTCCTGCGCTATGCGGCAGACTCCAACCTGAAGAAGGTGGTTCTGGAATGCGGCGGCAAGAACCCGGCCATCGTCATGGATGATGCCGAGAATCTGGACCTTATTGCCGAACATCTGGTGAATGGGGCCTTCTGGAACATGGGCGAGAACTGCTCGGCCACTTCGCGGCTGATCATCCATGAGGATGTGCGCGAGGAGCTGATGCCGAAGATCCTGGCGCGGGTCCGCGACTGGCGGATGGGCGACCCGCTGGACCCGTCAAACCATCTTGGCAGTCTGATCGATGATGATCATTGCGCCAAGGTCAGCGGCTATCTTGCCGAGGCGGGCAAGGGGGTGGAAACCCTGGTCGGCGGCACGGTCGAGGGAAATTATGTCGCCCCGACAATCTTTGATGGCGTCGCCGCGGGCAGCCGCCTGGCGACCGAGGAAATCTTCGGGCCGGTGCTGTCGGTGATCACGGTGAAAGGCATGGATGAGGCTATCGCCGTCGCCAATGACAGCGATTACGGGTTGGCGGCCTCGGTCTTCACCGCGCATGCCAGCCGGGCGTTGCGCGCCGCGCGCGCCATCCGCGCCGGCACGGTGACGGTGAACTGCTATGGCGAAGGGGATATCACCACGCCCTTTGGCGGCTACAAGCAGTCCGGCTTCGGCGGGCGCGACAACGGCATCCACGCGCATGACCAGTATTGCGAGATCAAGACCATCTGGGTCGATCTGTCGGACCGGCAGCCGGAAGAGGGGGTCGATGGATGACCCTGCCAGCTGGCACAGCCATATCTATGTAGACGCGGCAAGCCAGGCACGCGCCAAGGCGCCTGTCACCGTGATGAAGGCCCGTTTCAGAGCAGCGGCCGCCATCGCCTATGGCCGCTGGAGCTCCCGCTACCGCGTCCGGTAGGCGATGTTCTTCGTCTGAACGTAGTTCCACAGCGCCTCGCGCCCTTTTTCGCGGCCATAGCCTGATTTGCCATAGCCGCCAAACGGTGTCTCCACGCCGCCGGCAAACCATTCATTGATGAAGATCTGGCCGGCGCGAATGCGGCGGGCAGCACGGTGCGCGGCATCGATATCGGCGGTGAAGATGCCGCCGACCAGCCCGTATTCGGTGCTGTTGGCGATCTCGATGGCCTCATCCTCCGACCCTGTCTTCAGGACCGACAGCACAGGTCCGAACACCTCGGTTCCGGCGATCTGCATGTCGGGCGTGACGCCGGAGATGACGGTCGGCGCAAGGAAGGATCCCGGAAGGTTCAGCCGCCGCCCGCCGGTGGCGATGGTGGCGCCCGCCGCCGCCGCCGCCTCGACAAGCCCTTCGGCCCGGTCGCGCTGCGGGTCGGATACCATGGCGCCCATGTTCGCCCCGAATTCCCGCCGCTCGATGCCCGGGCCGACAGACAGCCCCTCGGCAAGCGCCACGCAGCGATCGACAATCTCGTCATGGATGTCCTCATGCGCAATCATGCGCGACATCGCCGAACAGACCTGGCCAGCGTTGAAATAGATTCCCCAGCGGACCGAATCCATCACCGCGTCCAGATCGGCGTCCGGCATGATGATGGCGGCGGACTTGCCGCCAAGCTCCAGAATTGCCGGCTTCACATTGGCGGCCGCCGCGGTAGCCACCTTGATGCCGGTCTCGACCGATCCGGTGAAGACAATGTTGCCGATATCGGGATGCGCCGACAGCGCCGCGCCGGCTTCATGCCCATGGCCGCACAGGATGTTCACCGTTCCTTTCGGAAGGCCGGCGGCTTCTGCCGCGCGCGCCATCCAGATGGTGCTGATGGGGTCCAGCTCCGGCGTTTTCACGACACAGGCATTGCCGGTGGCGATCGCGGCGGCGATGCCGCGCGCCGTCATCTCCAGCGGATAGTTCCAGGGGATGATCTGCGCCGACACGCCGAACGGCTCATAGATGGTGAAGTCCAGATAATCGCCGCCAAGCGGGATTGACCGTCCTTCCACCGTTTCCGCCTGATTGCCGTAATATTCGAAATAGCGGGCCGACCCGTCGATTTCGATCAGCGACTCCCAGTAGGGCTTGCCGGACTCCAGGGTCAGCAGCTCGGCGATCTCTTCGCGGTGTGCCAGCAGATAGTCGCCCATGCCGCGCACCATCCTGCCGCGCTCCACCGGCCGCATGGCGGTGAGCACGCCGCTGTCATGGCAGGCTTTCGCCGCCTTCACGGCGCGGTCGATATCGCCGGCATCGGCACAGGCGATGTCCGCCAGAGCTTCGCCGGTCCCCGGGTTCTCGACCGTTAGCCGGCCGGCCCCGCCATCGACCCATGCGCCGTCTACATAGTTCTGCCAGTAATCCTGCGTCATTCCCGCCATCGATCTGTCCCCTGGAATTCGTGTCATTGATCGTCAAATGCGACGCCGCAACGTCGCACCGAGGCCAGTGCCTGTCAATTCCCGCCACTATATCTATGGGCAGGAAACGCTGGGGCTGAATCGGCCGGATCAGGAAGGGCGCAGGATGCGCATCATCGTCATTGGCGCAAGTCATGCTGGCATCGCCTTCGTGGACGCCATGCGGCGTCACGGCTTTTCCGGAAAGCTGATACTGATCGACAGGCTGACCGGCGTGCCGCTGGAACGCCCGCCGCTGTCAAAGGCGTTTCTTGTGGCTGACGCGGGCGATGATGACCGCTTTGTTCTGCGAAAGTCCGACTGGTTCGCCGCCAACGATATCCAGCTGCTCAGCGGGATGGAGGCCACCTCGCTCGACGCTGAGGCACGGCTTGTTCGCACCGGCGACGGGCAGGAGCTTGCCTATGACAGGCTGGTGCTGGCGACGGGCGCGACGCCGCGCCGCCTTGCCGGAACCGAAGGCCTGTCCGGGGTGTTCGAGCTTCGCCATCCGCAGGATGCCAGCCGGCTTCGTGCCGCTGCCGCCAAGGCCCGGTCGGCGGTTGTCATTGGCGGCGGGTATATCGGTCTCGAGGTGGCCGCGACACTGGCGAAATCGGGCAAAGCCGTCTCTGTTGTCGAGGCCGCGCCGCGTCTTCTCGCCCGGGTGGCAAGCCAGCCGATCTCCGAATTCTTCGCCGATCTTCACAGCCATGCCGGAAGCCGGGTGATGACAGGTGCGACGGTGACCTCGATCGAGTCCGACAGCGGCGCCGTTTCCGGCGTCACACTGGAAGACGGGCAGCGTCTCGAGACGGATATGCTGGTGGTCGGCATTGGCGTGGTGCCGGAGATGACGCTTGCCGCCAGCGCTGGTATCGAGACCGGCAACGGCATCCTGGTGGATGACGGCATGGAAACATCGGCTGCCGGCATCTATGCCATCGGGGACGGGGCGTTGCGGCGCGGCAGTGCGCGCGGCATTCCCCCCCACATCCCCCCCCACATCCCCCCCGGCATTCGCATTGAATCTGTCCATAACGCCCAGGACAGCGCCGAGCGCGCCGCCGCCGCCATCTGCGGGCAGGGCGCGCCGGCGGATCAGGCCCCCTGGTTCTGGTCGGAGCAGTTCGATGTGCGGCTGCAATCAGCCGGCATCGTGCCGGCAGCCGGCGATACGGTGTGCCATATCCGCCGCCCCGGCAAGCGCGAGGGCGGATTTTCCGTCTGGAGCTATGAGGGCGATGTGCTCCGCGCGGTCGAGGCGGTGCGCGACCCGGCAGGATACATGCTTGGCAAGTCCTGCCTTGAAAAGGGGCTGTCGCCGACACCGGAACAGGTCGGCGATCCCGCCTTTGACCTGAAGACATTTGTCGCGGCGAAATAGGTTGCCTTCAAGAGCGGTTCGCGGGCACCCTTCGAAACGTCTGGAATGAAGGATGGATCAGGATGCATTACGCGGGACGCCCCCAGTCTGAGACGGCCAACGCCCCGGCGCGGGTCGATATGCGAAGCGACACGGTGACGAAGCCGACCGAAGGCATGCGCGCGGCGATGGCCGCCGCCGATGTCGGCGATGATGTCTATGGCGACGACCCGACGGTGAATGATCTGCAGGACAAGGCCGCGAAGCTTCTTGGCAAGGAGGCGGCGCTGTTCGTCTCCAGCGGAACGCAGTCCAATCTCTGCGCGATGCTGGCGCATTGCCAGCGCGGCGAGGAAATCCTGACCGGCCACGACTATCACGTCTTTATAGATGAAGCCGGCGGGGCCTCGGTCCTTGGCGGAATCATGTTCGCCCCGATCCAGACGGCCGCGGATGGCGGGCTGGACCCCGACGCCATTTCGCGCACCGTGAAGCCGGATGACGAGCACTGCGCCATCTCGCGCCTGTTGACGCTTGAGAACAGCTGGCATGGCCAGGCGATAACGCTGGACCGCATCAACGCCGCCGCGCGGCGGGCGCGTGATCACGGGCTGATCGTCCATATGGACGGGGCGCGGCTGATGAATGCCTGCGTGAAGCTTGGTGTCAGCGCGGCCGAGATGCTGGAAGAGGTGGATTCGGTGTCACTGTGCCTGTCAAAGGGGCTTGGCGCGCCGGCAGGATCGGTTCTGGCGGGGTCGAAGGCGATGATCCGCAAGGCCCACCGGGTGCGCAAGCTTGTTGGCGGCGGCATGCGCCAGATCGGCGTTCTGGCGGCGGCCGGAATCTATGCGCTGGATCACCATATCGAGAGGCTGGCGGATGATCATGCCAACGCACTGCGCCTTGCCGAGGGGCTTCAGGTCATTCCCGAATTGCAGGTCGCGCCGGAAGAGGTTCAGACCAACATGGTGTTCGTCGGCGTTCCGGAAGGATCTAGCGTGCCGCTGCAGGCGCATCTTCTGGAGAGGGGTATCCTGATCAACCGTGACGAGCCCACCATCAGGCTGGTCACGCATCTGGACTGCGGGGCTGACGAGGTCGATCTGTTCATTGAAGAGATGAAGGGCTTTTTTGCCTGAGCCGTCCGGAACAGAGGCGCAATCGGGACAGATTTTGCGTGGCAGGACGGCAGACTGCTGCTGCCTGTTCCCTAAGGCCTGATTAAGATGAGGATCTGTGATGTCGATTACATTGTCTCTGGGGCCACGCGTGCGCAAAAGCCCGTATTTCGAAGCCGCGCGCAAGGCCGGCCTGGCCGCGGCAAGCGTCTACAACCACATGTATATGCCCACCGGCTATGGCGACCCGGCGGCGGAATATGACCGTCTGATCAACGGTGTCGCGATGTGGGATGTGGCGGTGGAACGCCAGGTGGCGCTGAAGGGGCCTGACGCGCTGGCGCTGGCGCGCTATCTGACGCCGCGCAATCTCGACGGGCTGACCATCGGCCAGGGCAAATATGCGCCGATCTGCAATTACGAGGGCGCGCTGATCAATGATCCGGTACTGCTGCAGATCAGCGACGACGAGGTCTGGCTGTCGATTGCCGACAGCGACATCACCCTGTGGGCTGCTGGCATCGCCGGCGCGAAGGGCATGGATGTGCGGGTGTATGAACCCGATGTCTCGCCGCTGGCGATCCAGGGCCCGAAATCATTCGATGTTGTGGCGGACCTGTGCGGCGACTGGATCCGCGAGCTTCGCTATTTCGGCTTCCGCCAGTTCGAGCTTGACGGCATTCCGTTTGTGGTCGCCAGATCGGGCTGGTCGAAGCAGGGCGGCTTCGAATTCTACCTTCAGGATGGCAGCCGCGGCATCGAACTCTGGAACAGGGTCGCCGAGGCCGGCGGCCCATACGGCATTGGACCCGGGACTCCCAACTATATCGAGCGTGTCGAAAGCGGCCTGATTTCCTACGGGGCGGACACCGACGAGATGTCAAACCCGTTCGAATATGGTCTTGGCAAATTCATGGATGTCGATCAGGCCCAGGATTTCGCCGGAAAGGCAGCGCTCAGGGCCATCCGCGATGCTGGCGTGACGCGGCGCTTCATGGGGCTGCTGATCGGCGGCGAGATGTTTACCGGCACGAACGAGAACCGCTGGCACCTGTCCTGCAAGGATGGCCGGCCGGCCGGCTACGCATGCGCAACCGCCTACTCGCCAAGAGCCGGGTCCAACATCGCTGTGGCGATGGTCAGCACAGAGGCCATAGACGAGGGAGCGCCGATCGTCGTTCACGCGGACGATGGCGAGCGCGAGGCCAGGATTGTCGAGCTGCCAATCGTCTGACTGGCAGCCTGGTGCATGTCAGCTTGTGAGGATTGTCATTCCACCAGCGTCAGGTTCACCGCGGCGACCCTGCCGTTGCGCTGTTCGGCAAGCTCGTAGGATACGCGCTGACCTTCGTTCAGCCCGGTCAGACCGGAATTCTGCACGGCGGTGATGTGAACAAACACATCGCTACCCTCTTCATCAGGGTTGATAAAACCGTAACCCTTCTGGGTATTGAACCATTTCACAGTGCCTTGTGACATATTGGTAGTCTCCTTTGGTGACAGGTCGGCCGCGGGTCCTGTCACGCTTCATTTCTTACACATGGGCCACTCTTGCACGGGAAGCGGTACGCATATGAAGTTTCGGCCAACCCATATCAGGGCGCGTCTGACTGCCAAAGTCAATCAACCTAACTGCGGCAAATGGTGCGTCCCAAGGTAATTTTCACTGCGCCATGTTGCATAAATATGAAATGACAGATAGTTAGCGCAGTGGCAAATCGGCAACAGATTTGTGGCATAGGCGCATATTGAGCGGTGAGTGCAGGGTGTCGAGCTTTCGCCAGTTGCAGGCGACAGGCGTCCAGCGCCTTGCAGGTCGGAGGAACAAGGCGTGCGATCAGAGAGCATGACGGCCCATGGTGTGGCGTTTTCGGCCTCTGCCGCGCTGCTATGGGCATTTGTTCCGGTCTATATCGGCTTGCTTGGCGCGGTGGATACGGTCGAGATCGTGGCCCACAGGGCGCTCTGGTCAGGGGTGATCCTGTTCGCCCTCATGCTCCTCGCGCCCGGGATGACCGGCGGGCTGGCCAGGACGCGTGCCGTGATCGGCACTGCTGAGCTTCGGCGGGGATTGATGGCATCCTGCGCAATGCTGACAATCAACTGGATGGTCTTTGTCTATGCCGTGCAGACCCGTCAGGTATTTGATGCTGTTCTCGGCTATTTTATCTATCCGCTGGTCACTGTCGTGCTGGGGGTGGTCATCCTGCGCGAACGGCTCGACCGATGGGGGTGGGTTGCGGTTGGCCTTGTTGCTGCGGGTGTCATATTGAAGGCGGTCTCCGCCGGCGGGCTTCCGTGGATCGCGGCGACACTTGCCGTGACCTTCGGCCTTTACGGCGTCATACGCAAGAAGATCGGTGTCGATGTCATGCAGGGCATGTTCATCGAAACAATGATCCTTGTGCCGGTGGCCATCGGCTATCTTGCCTGGATGGTTGCCGGCGGCACGCCCATTTTCTTTGGTGGCGGCATGGTCAATGTGATGCTGGCGGTATTCGCCGGGGTGATCACGGTGGTGCCACTGATCCTGTATCATGCGGGCAACCGGGCGTTGCCGATCATTGTCGCCAGCCTGCTGTTCTACATCAACCCGACGACGCAGATGCTGATCGGCCTGCTCCATTTCGGCGTGCCGTTGCCGCCACGCGAATGGATCGTGTTTGCATTGATATGGATCGGGCTGGCGGTGTATTTCGCTACCCGCCCGGAGACCCGGGATACAGGATCAGTCGACAACTTTCGCTGAGACGATCTGGTCGGGCGAGGCTGGCGGCTCGCCAGCGGCGATGTTGTAGACATTTTCCATGCCGCGCTCCACCTGTCCCCACACAGTATATTGGCCGGTCAGGTGGCCACAGCCGTCAAAACAGATGAAGAACTGGCTGTCGCCCGAATTCGGGTTCATCGCGCGGGCCATGCTGACGGTGCCGACGCGGTATTGATAATCGGTGAACTCGGCGTCGAGCTTCTGGCCGGATCCGCCCATGCCGGTGCCGTCCGGATCGCCTGTTTGCGCCATGAAGCCGGGGATCACCCGGTGAAAGATGACGCCGTCATAGAACCCGCTATTGGCAAGCTCGGTGATCCGCGCCACATGGTTCGGTGCAAGCTCGGGAAGCAGCTTGATCTCGATCTGGCCCTGGGTGGTGTCGAGAAGAAGGATGGATCCGCTGTCGGATTGTGCTGTTGTGCTCATGGTCAGAAAACTGGCTCCAAGTAAGGTCAGAAGAAGATGTCGCATATATGAGGCTCGTCGTTACATCAGGGAAGGGAATGGCGCGTTCTAGAACAGCGCGTCAATCTGCTCGTCGGTCAGGTTGCCGGGAACAACGGTGATCGGCACCCGGCAGCGTGCGGCCCCTTTCGACATCAGGAAGCTGATCAATGGTCCCGCGGTCTCCGAATTGGTGTCCGCGCCCAGAACAAGAAGGCTGATCTGTTCCTCCTCGTCGATCAGCGCCAGAAGCTCGTCCCGCGCCTCGCCCTCGCGGACATACAGGATGGGGATATCGCCTGTCAGCTCCTGCGCATAGGTGGCGTGGATGGCCATATTGGCCTCGGCCTCCTCGCGGGCCTCGGCGCGCATCAGCTCGCCGACACCAGCCCAGTATTCGAAGTCGGTCGGCGCGATGCAGTACATGAGCGCGACCTTGCCGCCGACGGCCTTGGCACGGCCGCAGGCAAAACGAAGGGCGTGATGCATTTCCTCGGAGTCATCAACAACGACGAGAAATAAAGGGTCTTTCTTGGCCACACTCTGCTCCCAGTCACTGTCAGCCGCGCCGGAACGCCACGGCAGCCAGCCATCCTGATGCGACGGCAAAAGCAATCGCAAACAAGCCGTAGAAAACCGAATATTCATGCGCAAAGCGATAGATCAGCGCGCTGAGTCCGGCCTTCCTGATGTTCATATCGGTGGTTTTCTCGCTGATTGCAACGCCATCGCGGAAATGCAGCACCCGCACAAGGTAATCGCCAGTCGGAACGTTGCTTGGCAGGGACAGCTTCGCGCGGAACAGCATGTCCTGCTGCGTCGAAATCATCGCAGGCTGAAGCCGCCAAAGGCCATTATCGCTCATGTTGCGCGCCAGCCCGACTTCCTGCGCGGCTGTTCCGGCCACGGCGCTTCCGGCGACAGCAACCGCATCGCTCCCGTGGCCGTTCCCGCCTCCCGCCTCTCCGGCCAGCAGCGTCAAGCCGTTCGAGAGCGGCCCGACACCGGCGGTGCGGAGCACGGCATCACCGGCGATTGCGGTCAGGTCATCGGTCGCGAACATGTGATAGAAGCTTGGTGCCTGCTGCCAGATCACAGTTTCGACATTCACCCAGATCCCGGCCTTCTTTTCCTTGCGGCGCTGTACGATGTCGCTTCCCGGGCCTTCAACGATCAGCACCAGATCATCTCCCGGGACGCCTTCATAGGCGCCGAACAGGATCAGCTCGGTCCCATGATAGCTGCTGGTGATATCGACATGGCTGTCGGACAGGTCTGCCACAAGGCGCGAAGGCGCCGCTGGTGCGGCTGTCGGCAGCGCCAGGATCATGGCTGCAAGGCAGAGGGCGAGATATCCCGCGGGACCGGTGCCTGAACGGGCCGGGGTCATCGCAGCAGCTCCACCGACAGAAGATCTTCTGGCCTGACCACGAGGTCGTAGCCGATCTTGATGCAGACGCCGAGAACCATCAGCGCCAGCAATCCGCGAAGCTGCTCGCCACGAAGCAGTGCGCCAGCCCGGCTTCCGAACTGCGCGCCGATCACAGCCCCGAACAGCAGCAGCCCGGCAAGGATGAAATCAACGGTTTGGGTCTGGATCGACTGCAATAGTGTGACGTTGGCTGTCACGAAAATGATCTGGAACAGCGAGGTGCCTACAACCACCGATGTCGGCATGCCCAGAAGGTAGATCATCGCCGGCACCATGATAAAGCCGCCGCCGACACCCATGATGGCTGCCAGAACACCGACGAAGGCGCCAAGGAGTAGCGGCATGATGGCGCTGATATAAAGCTTCGACCGGCGGAACCGCATCTTCAGCGGCAGGCCGTGGAGCCAGTTATGCTGGTGAAGCTTGCCACGCACCGCGCCAGGGCGGCGCGAGCGAATGATCGTGCGAAGGCTTTCCGTCAGCATCAATGATCCGATGATGCCAAGGAACACCACGTAGGACAGCTGGATGACAAGGTCGATCTGGCCGATTTCCCGGAGGAACGAGAACAGCGCGACGCCAAGCGAGGAACCGATCACGCCGCCAATCATCAGGATTCCGCCCATCTTGAAATCGACATTCCCGCGGCGCATGTGCGCCAGCACGCCGGATACCGACGAAGCGACGATCTGGTTCGCCTCGGTCGACACGGCGACAGCCGGCGGGATGCCGAAAAAGATCAGAAGCGGTGTCATCAGGAAACCGCCGCCAACGCCGAACAGGCCGGACAGAAATCCGACACCGCCGCCGAGACCGATGATGATTCCGATATGCATCGAAACTTCGGCAATGGGGAGGTAGATGTACATGATAACAAGCCAGCGAAGACGCGCAGGGCGCCATAGAGTTTCAACCTGAATACTATGCCGCCGTTGACAAGGCCACCCCCATCAATGCGACGCGGAATATCTCGCAGCGGAACCAATCGGCCGATAATGGCCGCCGACGATGCCGCGCGTGGCGGTGGTGTGATGGCGATGTTCCGGCAGAGCCTGCCGGTATCCTAGTGCTTGGTGCGTTGCATCACCGGATCGTCGTTGTAGATATGGCCGAGAAGCCGGATGATACGCAGCACATCGGCATCGTCGATCGAGTAGAAGATGGTCTGGGATTCGCGTCGGGTCCGGACGATATTCGCGCGTCGGAGCCTTGCAAGATGCTGCGAGAGGGCCGACTGGCTGAGCGAGGCGATCACCCCTTCCAGTTCGGAGACCGATCGTTCCCTGCCATCCGCAAGTTCGTTCAGAATACGAAGCCGTTTGGCATTGCTCATCGCTCGTAGCACTGTCGTCAGCTTTGACTGTTCACCCTCGATGTCAGGTAGCCGCGCCATAGCCATCAGTCTCCTTTGCGCCATGACGAGGGCATTGGCATAAGCTGGTCATCCGACAGTGGGCAGCCTGTCGCGTCAGCGGAGCCGAGCAGCTGTTCGACCGGCTGGTCCGTGCCACCTGATTTGACGGAATGACCATTCAAGATATGCCTCGTTCACGACACCATGTGCGCGGCCCTGGCGACCGCTTCTATGTTCGCAAGTGTCGCCGCCCGCTGGCACGAGCACCGCCACCAGAAATGCAGTTTATCCAAGTCGGGTTATTAAATTGTTAAAATACAAATATGACATTGTTCAAATTCAAAAAATTTTCGGATCAGATATGTAAATTTTTAATGAAGACCAAATGGGAAGAGCCGAAGATCAGATAATGGTGAGATCGGGGCTGTCGGTAATTTCTGCTGTGGACAGGATCCGGTAGTTGCTTGGCCTGTCATTGCGCGGGGTGATGGGATAGACAAATCGCTGGAAGGGTCGCAATGCGCCCCCATCAACCCTGAGAAAGCCGTGATGGAACAGCGGCTTCTGGATGGCAAAAGCCGCCTCGTAGAGCACCGCAAGCCATCGTCCAGCAGGTGTGTCCATCGCTTCGTCGATCGGCGCGCCTGTTGCCGGCACGCCGGGTGGCCAGTCAGCGTCGTCAGGACGGGCAAGGAAATAGAGGCGCATCGAGCGGTTCTGGCCAACCGAAACAAGGTTGACGATGTCGGCGCTGCTGGCTTCGAGCAGGGCTGTCGGCGCGTCCTTGTCGGCAAGATCCAGGGTGGCAAGGCGCATCATGTTCCGTGATCGCAGGGCCGGTAGAGGCCGCGCGGCGTCAAACAGCTCAAGGTTGCTCATGAATAACGGTTCGTTTGCCCGTTCAACGATGCTCAGCCCGCGAAGGGCAAGCCTGAGACAAATCTCCTGGCGTGTCAGGTGACGGGTCAGATGGCCGGCGCCCTCGAGATTCATCCTGAAGTCCGGGTCAAGCGCGCGCAGGGTGCGCATCATCTGGATGAGAGCTGTCTCGCTGACCTTGCGATGAAGCGAAATGAGAAATTCGCCATTCGTTCGGCGGGCCAGCGCACCGCCTTCCGGAATCGCCTTGCCATTGCTTGCCTGCGTGACGCCAGTGCGGGTGATCGCAATCTGCGCGCGCATTGTATCCTGCCGGTAGAGGAGTCCCTTTTGACAGCGGGTGTGGATGGGCACACCGCCACTTTGCATGAAACCGCCCGAAGCCAGAATGCCAGATCAAGGTTAACAACTCGTCAATATTTCAGATAAATTCTGCCTCCGTCGGCCTGATGCTGGCGGTATGCGTCTTCCCGGGGTCCTTTGAACCTGGGTCTCATGAAATTTTCATCTCTCGGTGATGTCGTTTCGCCGCGCTTCGCGCTAGACTGGCAGGATGAGCAAAAGGACCACTCCATCCGGCGTCAACCCACCGGCTGCCGACCTTGCCGACAAGACAGCGGAGCTGCAGAAGCTGCGCCAGCCGGTGCCGCAGGAATTCGACATCAGGATAGCGGCTGACGGCAGCTGGTACCATGAGGGCGGCCTGATCGGCAGGCCGGCGCTGGTGAAGCTGTTCTCGACAGTGTTGCGCCGCGAAAAGGATGGCAGTTTCTGGCTTGTCACGCCAGTCGAGCGGGGGAGCATCGAGGTCGAGGACGCTCCCTTCGTCATCACCGTAATGACGATGACGGGCCGTGGCGAGGGTCGGATGATCACCTTCCGCACCAATGTTGATGACGAGGTGCGCCTTGGTCCGGACCACCCCCTTGTGATGCGGTCACCGGCGGCAGGAGGCGGGGACCAGCGTCCCTATGTGATGGTGCGGGACGGGCTCGAGGCGCTTGTCGCGCGGCCGGTGTTCTACGAGCTTGCCGAGCATAGCGTGGCCGGGCCGGATGGCAGGCTAGGTGTCTGGAGCTGCGGCGCCTTTTTCGCGCTGGAAGGCGACATGTGATGCAGGGCGCTCCCCATTATCCCGTTCACACGGACCGTCTCGACCCGATTCCGGTCCGCCTTCGTGCGGACGCCGGGCGGCCATCGGCGGTGCTTGTCGGCTTGATGCCGCGCGACAGCGGCTGGCACGTCATCATGACCGAGCGGGCGCACCATCTGGCGCATCATGCCGGCCAGATCAGCTTTCCGGGCGGAAAGGTCGATGATGGCGATGATGATCTTGTGGCCACGGCGCTTCGCGAGGCCGACGAGGAAGTGGCCCTGCCGCGCGACAGTGTCGAGATCATCGGCGGCCTTGGCACGGTGAGAAGCCCGGTCGGATTTGTCGTGCAGCCGGTGGTCGGCCTTGTTGACCCGCTGGTCACGCTTCAGGCTGATCCGCAGGAGGTCGCCGAGATTCTGGTTCTGCCGCTTGCGCCGCTTCTTGACGAGACGCGGCGGCACCGCAGATCCTACATGCGGGAGGGTCGCCGCCGGGAGGTCTGGGTGATCGAGAATGACGGACATGACATCTGGGGGCTGTCGGCCGCGATCCTGGTCGATCTCGGCGCGCGGATGAAGATGGCTGATCTGGCGGTTGCCGGCGGATCTGACATGGCAGGGGGAGCAGGCTGATGCGGCGCTATCTGATTATTGCCATTGCGGTCATGGCCGCCATTCTGGTGATGAGCCTGGTCAAGGCCATACAGGCCAGACGGGCGCGTGCCCGCGGCGAGATTCCGCACAAGACATCCGGCATCGATGTCTCGCATGTGATCGGCGCGCTTGTCGGCCTTGCCGTGTTCTTCCTCGGCGCGGTGTTGCTGGAAACCGGCGCTGCCGGCCCGGGGTCGGACTACAGACCCGCTATGTTGAAGGATGGCAAGATCACCTCGGGTGATTTCACCAGTGACGGCAATGCCGGCCAGTGAGGCGCCGCTGACCGCATTTCCGGTCTCGCCGCTTGCCGCCCGGCTTTTCGATCTGGCGCGCGCCGGGGGCCATGAGGCGCGCATCGTCGGTGGCGCCGTTCGCGACTGGCAGGCCGGGCTGCCTATCGGCGATATCGACATGGCGGTGGCAGTGGAGATCGAAGTCTTCGCCAGATTGTGCCGCGATGCCGGGCTGCGGGTGATCGAGACCGGCCTGTCTCATGGCACGGTAACCGTGGCCGAAGATGCCGAAGCCATCGAGGTGACCCAGACAAGAGTCGATCTGGAGACCGATGGGCGCCACGCGCGCGTCGGCTTCAGCGATGACTGGGCGGCGGATGCGCGCCGCCGCGATTTCACCGTCAATGCCATCTATCTTGATGCCGATGGTCGCATCGACGATCCGCTTGGCGGGATCGACGATCTGCGGCGCGGGATCCTGCGCTTCGCCGGTGACGCAAGGCAGAGGGTCGAGGAAGATGCGCTCCGCATGCTGCGATATTGCCGGTTTCTGCCACGCTTCGGGGGTGCCGGCATCGATGAGGAGGCGGTCGCCGCCATTGCCGGTGCCGCGTCATCTGCGGCGTGCCTGTCCGGGGAACGTGTGGCGAGTGAATGCCGAAAGCTGTTCGCCATGGCGGCCGCTGGCCTTGGGGTCGATATCCTCCATCGTACCGGCCTTGACCGCGGCGCTCTTGGCCAGCGGATCGATCCGTCACGGCTTGCGTGGCTGGCTGGTGATGCGCTGGCGGCGGACGCATCATCGCCGTCATGGGCCGATTTGCCGTCGGCATGGCTGGTGCGTCTTGCCGTCGTGATGCCGCCGGGTTGCGCCGCGCCGCTTGCGGACCGGATGCGCCTGTCGCGCGAGGAGCGAAGATGCCTTGAATGTCTCGATCTTGCCGCACCCGATGATACCTGTCGCCGTCTCGGTCAGCCCGGGTGGCAGCGCGCCGCCTATGGCATCCGCAAGTCAGACATGTCGCCGGCGGCGGTCCTGGCGGTGGCGGCGGCGCGCGCCGGCGCGTCCGTGACGGCGGAGCATCTTGCCGCGCTCCAGGTCTGGCAGCCGCCCTCATTCCCTCTGACCGGCGCCGATTTATTGTCGCATGGCGTTGACAGCGGGCCGGCCCTGGGGGAGATGTTACGCGGGCTTGAACAGCATTGGCTTGCAGAGGATTTTCGTCCGAGCCGCAAGGATCTTATCGCCATGATCGGGTCGCCATGATCGGGTCGCCATGATCGGTTCGCCATGATCTGGTCGGAAGCGACCCGGAGCTGAGTTTGCCTTCGTATGAAAGGAACCGCGATGGACAGCAACGCACCGCAGGAACTCGAGGCGCGCCAGCAACGCGCAGCCGCATGGTTTGCGACGCTCCGCGACTCGATCTGCGCCAGTTTTCTGGCCATTGAGGAACAGCTGTCACCGGCGCGGGCGGACGGGCTTGACCCTGGCCGGTTTGAGCGCAAGAGCTGGCAGCGGGACGGCGGTGGTGGTGGCGAGATGAGTGTCATGCATGGCCGCGTCTTCGAAAAGGTCGGGGTCAATATCTCGACAGTGCATGGCGTGTTTTCCGAAGAGTTCCGCGGCAGGATTCCCGGGGCCGACGGCGATGGCAGATTCTGGGCATCGGGAATTTCGCTTGTCGCCCATCCGCGTAACCCGCATGTGCCGGCGGCGCACATGAACACGCGTTTCATCGTGACAAGCAAATCCTGGTTTGGCGGCGGCGGTGACCTGACGCCGATCTTTCCCGATGACGCCGCCGGCGAGAGCTTCCACGCGGCGATGAAGGCGGCGTGCGATGCGCATGACCCTGACTATTACCCGCGCTACAAGGACTGGTGCGACGAGTATTTCTATCTGCCGCACCGTGAGGAGCCTCGCGGCGCCGGTGGCATTTTCTATGACAATCTCGACAGCGGAGACTGGGATGCCGATTTCGCCTTCACCCGCGATGTCGGCGAGGCGTTTCATGCAGGCTACGCTGGCATCGTGCGTGAGCGCATGGAAAGTGACTGGTCGGATGCAGACCGGCATCACCAGCTTGTCCGGCGCGGGCGCTATGTCGAATTCAACCTGCTCTATGACCGCGGCACGCTGTTCGGTCTGAAGACTGGCGGCAATATAGAGGCGATCCTGATGAGCCTTCCGCCGGAGGTGCGCTGGCCCTAGCCCTTGCTGGCGGATGGCCCATGTCGCCGGGAGGGTGTTTTCCGGCGGTCCGGGGTGCGACGGATGGCGCGGTTATTTTTTCAGAATCCGTGGCAAAATATACTGCAAAACCGGGATTGCTCGTGCTAGAAAGTCGGCGGCTGACGAGGTGCCTTACATGTCATGCCGCTGCCGCCCGGCAGGAGCCTGGAGGGAGATTTCCGTGACGACCCTATGGGGGCTGCGCGCGGGGATGTGTGGGGCTGCAAGTTAAAGAGGGAAAAATGGCAAATACGAACTCGAAGCCCGGGGCATCGGACACCGATGTTCGCGACCCGGGCCGGCGCGACTTCATCGTTGTCGCGACCTATGCCATGGGCGCTGTCGGTGCTGCCGCCGTCGCCTGGCCGTTGATCGACCAGATGAACCCGGCGGCGGATACGCTGGCGCTTGCAAGTACCGAGGTCGATGTGTCGAAGATCGTCGAGGGTCAGGCCATCACAGTGACCTGGCGTGGCAAGCCGGTTTTCATCCGGCACCGCACAGCTGACGAGATCGCCCGCGCGAATGCCATCGACAGTGCAGAGCTTCGTGATCCTCAGGAAGACGAGGCGCGTGTGCAGAAGCCGGAACTGCTTGTCGTCCTTGGCGTGTGCACGCATCTCGGCTGCGTGCCGCTCGGCCAGAAGACCGGCGAGGTGAAAGGCGAGTATGATGGCTGGTTCTGCCCCTGCCACGGCTCGCACTACGACACCTCGGGCCGGATCCGCAAGGGCCCGGCGCCGACCAATCTCGAGGTTCCGCCCTATTCTTTCCTTTCCGACAGCGTGATCCGCATCGGTTAACCTGTTTTTCCTGCTGGAGGCTACTGGTTCCATGGCTGCTGAAAATTTCTCAAATCCCGTCGTACGATGGATTGACCACCGTCTTCCCGTCTTCTCGATGCTGGACCATGAAAAATATGATTACCCGGTTCCAAAGAACCTGAACTACATGTGGAATTTCGGGGTTCTCGCCGGTCTCGCGCTGGTGATCATGATCGTCACCGGCATCGTGCTGGCGATGAACTACACCGCGCATGTCGATCACGCCTTCAGCTCGGTCGAGCGCATCATGCGCGACGTCAATCACGGCTGGCTGATCCGGTATATCCACATGAACACGGCGAGCTTCTTCTTCATCGTCGTCTATATCCACATCTTCCGCGGCCTCTATTACGGCTCCTACAAGGCCCCGCGCGAATTGCTGTGGATGCTTGGCGTGGTGATCTTCCTTCTGATGATGGCGACCGCCTTCATGGGCTATGTTCTCCCCTGGGGTCAGATGAGCTTCTGGGGCGCGACGGTGATCACCAATCTGTTCTCGGCCATTCCGTTTGTCGGCGAGAGCATCGTCACCTTCCTGTGGGGCGGCTTCTCGGTGGACAATCCGACGCTGAACCGCTTCTTCTCGCTTCACTATCTGATGCCGTTCGTGATCGCAGGCGTGGTTGTGCTGCACATCATCGCGCTTCACCGCTTCGGGTCGAACAACCCGATCGGCATCGACGCGAAGGGCCCGCAGGACACGATTTCCTTCCACCCCTACTACACCATCAAGGACATGGTCGGTATCGCGATGTTCCTGCTGCTGCTGGCGGTCGCGGTGTTCTTCTTCCCGAACGCGATGGGCCATCCGGACAACTACATTCCGGCAAACCCGATGCAGACCCCGGCGCATATCGTTCCTGAATGGTATTTCCTGCCCTTCTACGCGATCCTGCGCGCGGTTCCGGACAAGCTTGGCGGCGTTCTGCTGATGTTTGCCGCGATCTTCGTGCTGTTCGTGCTGCCATGGCTTGACCGCTCGCCGGTCCGCTCGGCGCGCTTCCGCCCGATGTTCCGCATCTTCTTCTGGCTGCTGTTCATCGACTGCATCGCGCTTGGCTATCTTGGCGGCAAGCCGGCCGAGGGCATTTACGTCCTTCTGTCGCGCATCGCGACAGCCTGGTACTTCCTGCACTTCCTGGTGATTCTTCCTGTGCTGAGCATCTTTGAGACAACAAAGCCATTGCCGAAATCGATTTCCGAGCCGGTGCTGGCGACCGCAAGGGGAGTGGCCTGATGCGTAAGTTCCTGATTGCTTCGGCTGTGGCCCTTATGGCGGCGGCTGGCCTGTCTGCGCCGGCGCATGCCGCCGGCGGTCCGGTCACGCTTCAGTCCGGCGAGTGGAGCTTTGCAGGCCCGTTCGGTTATTTCGACAAGGGCGCGATGCAGCGTGGCTTCCAGGTCTATCGCGAGGTCTGCGCAGGCTGTCACGGCATGGAATATATCGCGTTCCGCAACCTTGCCGACCTTGGCTACAACGAGGCCGAGATCAAGGCCATCGCCGCCGAGTACGAGGTGATGGACGGTCCCGACGATGAGGGCGAGATGTTCATGCGTCCGGCGCGTCCGGCCGACCTGATGCCGAGCCCCTATCGGAATGACAATGAGGCCCGCGCCAACAACAATGGCGCCCTGCCGCCGGACCTGTCGCTGATCGCCAAGGCGCGCGCCAACGGAGCGGACTATCTCTACAGCCTGATCCTCGGCTATGACGAGGCGCCTGCCGATGTCGAGGTTCCGGACGGCATGTATTACAACAGCGCCTATTCGGGGCATCTGATCGCGATGCCGCAGCCGATCTATGGTGATGATGTGGAATATGCCGACGGGTCGCCGACCACGCCGGAGGGCCTTGCCTCCGACCTGACCCACTTCCTGATGTGGGCGGCGGAACCGAAGATGGAGGTCCGCAAGCGCATCGGCGTGGCGGCTGTCTTTTTCCTGTCGATCTTCCTGGTCATGTCCTATCTGGCAAAGCGCCGCGTCTGGGCCGATCTTCACTGATTGCCCCGAGACACTGAATCCGGGTGACAAGACCTGAAACCAAAATCCCCGGCCACGGCCGGGGATTTTGCATATATGGATTACCGATGGCAGGAATTACGCACAGACCTCGTCCAGGAAGGAGAGGGTGCGCCGCCAGGCGAGGCTGGCGGCGGCTTCGTCATACTGCCCCCGCGCATCGCAGTTGAAGCCGTGATCGGCGTCATAGACATGCGTTGTCACCGGCGGGTCTGAATCCGCCTGAGCCTTGATGAAAGCGTTCACCCCTTCCATCGGAATGCCCTTGTCCTGCTCGCCGAAATGCGCAAGCACCGGACAATGCGCCGCAAGCCCCGCCTTCGACGGCAGCTCTCCCCCGTAATAAGAGACGCTGCCAGCAAGGCCGGTCAGGCAGGTTGCGGCGCGCCAGGCCAGCGACCCTCCCCAGCAGAACCCGACAACGGTCACCGGGCCGGCAGCCGCGGCGGCGGAGATTGCGGCCGATATGTCGAACAGCGCGTCCGAATCCACCGCGTCCTTCAGCGCCAGGCCACGCTCCTTGCCGCCGGCGTCATAATCGAGTTCCAAGCCGCGTTCCGCGCGGTCGAACAGCGCTGGCGCGACGGCATAGTATCCAGCCTCGGCGAAACGCGCCGGCAGGCTGCGGATATGGGCGTTGAGGCCGAAAATCTCCTGAACCACAACTACGCCGCCACGCGCGCTGGCAGCGTCGCCGGCGATGGCAGCATCGAATTCATGGCCATCCTCGGCCGTGATCCTGATCATATGCGTCATTCTGTCACCCCTAACTCAAGGGTGTTATTACACATTGAAACGGAAATGGAAAACATCTCCGTCAACAACGCGGTAATCGGCGCCTTCGATGCGAAGCTTGCCGGCGTCGCGTGCGCCGGATTCACCGCCGCAGGCAATATAGTCATCAAAGGAAATGGTCTCGGCGCGGATGAAGCCGCGTTGGAAATCGGTGTGGATCGCCCCAGCGGCCTGCGGTGCGCTGGACCCGGCGGCAACAGTCCAGGCGCGCGCCTCCTTCGGCCCTGCGGTGAAGAAGGTCAGAAGGTCAAGAAGGCCATATCCGGCACGGATCAGCCTTGCCAGACCAGCCTCTTCAAGGCCCAGCTCGGCCAGAAACTCCGCCTTGTCCTCGGCCTCAAGCTGAACGATCTCGGATTCGATCGCGGCAGACACGGTGACATGCGCCGCGCTCTCGGCCTCGGCAATCGCGGCGACAGCGTTGGTGTGGGCGTTGCCGGTCGAGGCGTCCGCCTCGTCGACATTGCAGACATAAAGAACAGGCTTTGAGGTCAGAAGCTGAAGCTGCGGCAGGCGGGCGGTCTCCGCCTCGGTCAGGCCGGTGGCGCGCCGTGCCGGCACCCCATCGGACAGCTGCGGCAACAGCTTTTCCATCAGCGCAAGGTCAGCTTTGGCCGCGGCGTCGCCGCCGCGACTCTTCTTCACCAGCGCGGTCATCCGCCGCTCAAGCGAATCCATATCTGCCAGCATAAGCTCTGTCTCCACTGTCTCCGCATCGCGAAGCGGATCCACAGAGCCGTCGACATGGGTGATGTCCTCATTCTCGAAACATCGCAGCACATGCGCGATGGCATCAACCTCGCGGATATTGGCAAGGAACTGGTTGCCAAGACCTTCGCCCTTGGACGCGCCGCGCACAAGACCGGCGATATCGACGAATTCGAGCTGCGTTGGAATGACATTCGCCGATTTCGCCAGCTCGGCCAACCTGTCAAGGCGCGGATCAGGCACCGCCACGCGGCCGGTGTTCGGCTCGATGGTGCAGAAAGGATAGTTCGCCGCCTCGGCAGCCGCAGTCTCTGTCAGCGCGTTGAACAGTGTCGATTTGCCGACATTGGGAAGCCCCACGATTCCGCAATTAAATCCCACTTAAGTCTCCTTGCCGTCCGCGGCTGCCCCGGACTCCGTCTTCGGGGCGTCTGTTTTCGCCGGCTCTGTTTTGGGAGGCGGTGCCAGATAGGCCACACGGCTCATAAAGCTTGCCTCGTCATGTGCCGCCAGAAGCGATGCCTCGGCGGACATCGCCTTCATGAGCACCGGCACCCAGCCGCCGCGTTCCCCTGCGGTGAAATCCATCAGCACCCATTTGCGGATGTCGATCCGCGATCCTGGTATCACCTGCTCCGGCCTGCCGACTCCAATCCGCACCCGCCAGTAATCCGCTCCCAGATGCCGGTCGAGATCACGGATGCCGTTATGGCCGCCATGGCCCCCGCCGCGCTTCACCCGCACCTTGCCGGCGGCGAGGTCGATCTCGTCATAGAAGACGAAGATATCGTCAGGAGGAATCTTGTAAAAACGCGCCGCTTCGGCGACCGGCAGTCCGGAGCGGTTCATGAAATTCTGCGGCTTCACCGCCAGGATCTTTTCGCCGCCAATCCGGCCTTCGGCGATCTTCGCGCCGTTCTTGTCTTTCCAGCCGGAAAATCCGTGATCATCGGCAAGCGCGTCCAGCGCCATGAAGCCGGCATTGTGCCGGTTGGCGGCGTAATCTTGTCCAGGATTGCCAAGACCTGCGAACAGCAGCATGTCACGCTCAATGGTTCGGACGGTGCGGCCGGATGCCGTCATCCGGCCGGCACGATATCGTCGCTGAGAGGCTTATTCCTCTTCGCCCTCGGCCGCTTCCTCGGCTGCTTCCTCGGCCTCGTCCTCCTCGTTCTTCACGCCGCCGCCCGGCGATGCCAGGGTGGCCACGGTGAAGTCGCGGTCGGTGATGGTCGGGGTCACGCCCTCGGGAAGCTGGATGGCGCTGATATGGATCGTATCGCCGATCTTCACGCCGTCGAGATCGACGGTGATCTTCTCCGGGATCGCGGTGGCCGGGCAGTTCAGCTCGACCTCGTAGCGGACAACGTTCAGAACGCCGCCGATCTTGATCCCCGGGCAGCTGTCCTCATTGATGAATTCGACAGGCACTGCCACAGCGACAGTGGCCGACTGCGAGACGCGCAGAAAGTCCATATGCATGATCGCGTCATTCACCGGATGGAACTGGATGTCGCGCGTCAGGACGGTCGACTTGCTGCCAGCCACATCGATTTCAAGCAGCCGGCCGAAAATGCCGGGCTGATGGACGATCTTGGTAATTTCGCGGGCTTCCATGGTGATGCCCACCGGATCTTTCTTGTTGCCGTAGATGACGGCAGGGACGAGGCCTGCGCGGCGTGCCGCACGGGCGGACCCCTTACCGACCCGTTCGCGCTCGGAAGCGCTGATGGTTGTAGTG
>JBMHCH010000108.1:0-11117 GCA_049890015.1 Puniceispirillaceae bacterium (SeqCode) | reverse complement strand
TCCGGACGTCACCAACGCCGATGTCTCGAAGCGCTACACGCATGACACCATCCGCCCGATTTCCTTCTATGGCGCGGAAAAGAAGGTCGATCTCGGCTTTGTCGGCTCCTGCATGGTGCATAAGGGCGATGTGAAGATCGTCGCGCAGATGCTCCGCAATCTGGAGAAGAATGCCGGCAGCGTCGCCTTCACGGCGCCGCTGGTGGTCGCCGCCCCGACCTACAACATCATCGACGAGCTGAAGGAAGAGGGCGACTGGGACATCCTGCAGAAATATTCCGGGTTCGAGTTCGACGATTCCAGGCCGAAGACCGAGGCCCGCACCGAATACGAGAACATCCTCTATCTCGAGCGGCCCGGATGCAATCTGTGCATGGGCAACCAGGAAAAGGCGGCGAAGGGCGACACGGTCCTTGCCACCTCGACCCGCCTGTTCAAGGGCCGGGTTGTCGAGGACGCCGATGACAAGGCCGGGGAATCGCTTCTGGCATCGACGCCGGTTGTGGTGCTGTCGGCCATCCTTGGCCGGACCCCGACGCTGGATGAATACAAATCCGCTGTCGAGGGGATCGACCTGACGACCTTCGCCCCGCCGCTGGCACGCCCGGGCACCACCAACTCGGCCCATTTCTAGGGCGGCGCATCTTTGGGGCTACATGTCCCGTTCAATATCAAACCCCCGCTATCCCCGGCGGGGGTTTTTTTCTATTCTTTCCCCCGACGGGCGGCGGCGATGCGCTGTGCCGCCATCTCCAGATAGCGGTCCGAGACATCGATGCCGATCCAGTCAAGCCCGCGACGGTCGGCCACCAGCGGGGTGGTGCCGCTGCCGACAAAGGGGTCGAGGACCGGCCCGTCCGTCACCGCCGTCAGGCAGTTCTCCACAAGCTCCGGCGGAAAGGGAGCCGGGTGCGGGTTGCCTGTCTGCTGGCTGATCCGCCAGACGCACCCCAGCGCGTTCGCCTTCGGGGCGAGGGTGAAGTCCTTTTTCGCGATCAGATAGATCACCTCGTAATTCGGCAGGAAATAGCCCGGGTTGAAATTGATCCCGCCGGACCGGTGCCAGATGATCACCTGGCGCACCGGAAAGCCGGCGACAATGTCCTGCCGGTCCTGGAGAAGACCCTTCTGCACCCGCCATTTGTGGTTGTAGAAGATCGCGCCGTCAGGGCGCAGCAGGCGCATCATCTCGGCAAGGCAGCGGCGCTGCCAGCCGACATAGGCGGCGTGCGGCATGGCATCCTGATGCGTGGCATAGCCGTGAAGAAGGGCGGCCTGTTCCCATTTGCCGCCGCGCCCGTCGCGCATGCCGTTGCCGGAGGAGTTGCGCAGATTATAGGGAGGCGAGGTCACCACAGCCTTGATGCTGCCGGCGGGAAGCCGCCTCATCACCTCGAGACAGTCGCCGTGAAGCAGCGCGCCGGCCGCCTGTCCCCGAGATGGCGGTGGCAGAGAATCGATGACGGGCCGCCGGCGCGGCGGCTGTCCTGTCGGTGGCGGGGTCGGGTCCGGGCGGCCCGGTGCCCGGAACCAGGCGTGAAGGTAATCGGTGGCATCCGCCAGAACGGCGTTGCCGGGACTCTCGCCTGCGGGCACGTCAGACCTCCGGTATCTCCCGGAATTCCCCGGAAATTTCATCGCCCCGGTCATACACCACTCACCTTAACAAGACGTTAAGATGGTCCAATGATTGAACGGGCGATCGGCAGAACGACAGGCGAGGTGCGAAAGCCGGATGCAAGCCGCGCGTAAACGCTGTATGTTCAGGAGCTCTGTTGTTCTCGCCACGCCACACCCTTTACGCCACATCCTCCAAGCCAGGCCCATGTCCGCCAGAACCCCACACCGGTCGACGCTTTCGACAAGCCGTTCCGATCATGCCGGCGCCCGCTCCGGCCGGCCCGACGACGCGCGCGTCACTGTCGTGCTGGGGCCGACCAATACCGGCAAGACGCATCTCGCGCTGGAGCGGATGACGGGCTACGCCACCGGCATGATCGGCTTTCCGCTGCGGCTTCTGGCGCGCGAGAATTATGACAGGCTGGTCGCCCGCCACGGCGTCGGCAAGGTCGGGCTGATCACCGGTGAGGAGCGCATTCTGCCGCCAGGCGCCCGCTATCTGTGCTGCACGGTTGAATCGATGCCGATCGGGATCGGTACGGCCATCGGTGATGAGGCAGGGTTGTCGCGGCGTTTCGATTTCGTTGCTGTCGACGAGGTGCAGCTTGCCGGCGATCGCGAGCGCGGCCATGTCTTCACCGACCGCATCCTTCATGCCCGCGGCATCCATGAGACGATGTTCCTCGGAGCCGAGACCGCCGGCCCGCTTCTTCGCAAGATGCTGCCCCATGCGAGATTCGAGAGCCGCAAGCGGATGTCGGTGCTGAGCTTTGCCGGCTCGAAGAAGCTGACCCGGCTGCCGCGGCGCAGCGCGATCGTCGCCTTCGGCGTCGCCGATGTCTATCAGATCGCCGAGCTTGTCCGGCGCCAGCGCGGCGGGGCGGCGGTGGTGATGGGGCGACTCAGCCCGCGCACCCGCAACGCCCAGGTAGAGCTTTACCAGAATGGCGATGTCGATTTTCTGGTGGCGACGGACGCCATCGGCATGGGGCTGAATCTTGACCTGAACCATGTCGCGCTGGCCTCGGACATGAAGTTCGACGGCCGCAAGATGCGCCGGCTGACCGCCGCCGAGACAGCGCAGATCGCCGGCCGCGCCGGGCGCCATACGAATGACGGCACCTTTGGCGTCACCGACGGATGCGAGCCGCCGGAGCCGGAAATGATCGAGGCCATCGAGCAGCATCGCTTTGAGCCGATCCGGAATTTCTGGTGGCGGTCCCGCGATGTCGATTTCTCGTCGCTTGGTGATCTCCTGGCCTCGCTCGAGGCGCCGCCGCCGATGCCGTTCCTGTTCCGCAAGGCCGACGCGCTCGATCACCGGGCGCTGGCGACGCTCGCGGAGCGTCCGGCGGTGCGCGATCGCGCTGTCGACCCGGCGCAGGTACGCCTGTTGTGGGATGTGGCCTGTATTCCCGACTTCCGGCAGAGCCTGAATGACGACCATTACGACCTTCTTGCCAGCCTCTATGGCCAGCTTGCCGAGACCGGAAAGCTGGGAACCGAGATGGTGGCCCGTGCGATGTCGCAGCTCGTCAGGCTGGATGGTGATATCGACACGCTGATGACAAGGCTTGCCTATATCCGCACATGGACCTATGTCACGCATCGTGCGGACTGGACAGACAACCCCACAGAATGGCAGGATCGGGCGCGCTCGATTGAGGACCGGCTTTCCGACAGTCTGCATGACCGTCTGTCGGAGCGGTTTATTGACAGACGCGCTGCGCATTTGAGCCGCAAGTTGAAGGAAACCAGGAATCTTATGGCGTCGGTGAAGAGTGACGGTACGGTACTTGTCGAGGGAGAAGAGGTCGGTGTTCTCGACGGCTTTGTTTTCCGCCCGACATTGACCGAAGGCGACGAGAAATCAACCATTCTGGCAGCGGCCCGCCGTGGTCTCCCCGACGAGATCGAGTCGCGGGTCCGCGCTTTCGCCGCGTCGGCGACGGCGGCGTTCCGGCTGAATGAAGAGGGCCAGATCAGCTGGCGCGACTCGGTGGTGGCGCGGCTGGTGCGCGGCGACGGGCTATACGCCCCGCGGCCGGATCTTGTGGCCAGCGATCTTCTGTCGATCGATCAGGCGCAGCGGCTGAACGCCCGACTGTCCGAATTCGTCGCCGAACATGTCCGCGAGGTGCTGGGACGGCTTGTGGTTCTGGAAGCGGCGGAAAGCGCCCCCTTGCCAGAAAGAAAGCAGCCGCGACACCGCGCGCATCCGCCGAAACCGGAAGGTGCCTCTCCGGACGAGGCACCGTCCGGCCCGACCAAGGACGAAATCGCAGCGACGCCGCCTGCCGAGCAGCCAGATATCATCGAGGAGGCCGAGGTGGCGCCAGCGCCGCTGTCCGGCGCGGCAAAGGGGCTGGGCTTCAGCCTGTTCGAGGGGCTTGGAACGCTGCCGGCCATGACGGTCTCGCAACAGCTTCGCGATCTTTCCGAGACGGACAAGCCGCGCCTGGCACGCCTCGGTATTCGTTTTGGCGTAGAGTCGGTCTATCTTCCCGATCTTCTGAAACCAGCGCCGATCGACCTTCGTGCGCTGCTCTGGAACCTCTGTCACGGCACGGAAGGCGTGTTTCATGCGCCGCCGCCAGCCGGGCGTGTCGCCATCGATGCTGTCGAGGGTGTTCCCGATGATTTCTGGCTCGCCGTCGGCTATCGCCGGCTTGGTGGCCGGGTGATGCGTGTCGATATGGTCGAGAGGGTGGCACTTGTCGTCCGCAACGCCGCCCGCGAAGGCAAATTCAAGATCAACGAGGAGATGCTGTCGCTTGCCGGGGCGACCCGCGAGCAGATGGCGGCCATGCTTCTCGACATGAACTGCAAGGTTGTTGGCGAGGAAGCTGACGAGGATCCGGAAAAGCCGGCGATCCAGATTTTCGAACGCGGGCGCCGGCAGCGCGGGGAAGGCGGCCAGCGCGATCGGCGCCGGCGCGAGGATGGCGGCAATCAGGCCCGCCCGTCAGGAAAGCGCCGCGATGGACAGCGCGGAAAGCCGCAGCGCAAGCAGGGTGGACCCAAGCGTGGCCAGCCCGACAGGCCGCAGAATGTCTCGGCGAAGAGCCGCGAGCCTGATCCCGATTCACCCTTTGCCGTTCTGGCTGGGCTGAAGCTTAAGCAGTGAGCGGCGAGGACGCCACCGACAAGGCGCTGCGGCTCGACAAGTGGCTGTGGTATGCACGGTTCTTCAAGACCCGCGCGAACGCGACCCGCGCCATTTCCGCAGGGCGCTTCCGGCTTGACGGCGAGGTGATGAGCAAGCCGCACCGAGCGGCGCAGCCCGGGCAGGTTCTGACCTTCATGCAGGGCGACTGGGTGCGGGTCATCAGGATCGTCGCGCTTGGCAGCCGGCGGGGCCCGGCACCCGAGGCTGTCCAGCTCTATGAGGATCTGTCGCCGGAACGTCCGAGGCGGCAGAGTGACAGTCCGGCGGACCCTGGTTTCGAGGTTCGCGAGAAAGGCGCTGGACGGCCGACAAAGCGGCACCGGCGCGAAACACAGAAGTTGAAAGAGGATCTTGATTAGGGGCGTGACCATCGCCCGGTATCAGGATCCGGAGAGGACAGCATCATGTTGGCAAAACTTGGCACCTGGATTCGTGACTTTACCGAGAACGAGGCAGCCGTCCCGTCCGGCGACGCGGAGTGGGCGCAGGCCCTTGCCGGGCTTCTCGTCGAGGCGGCGATGGCCGATGGCGAGCTTGACGCTGATGAACGCAGACAGATGTCGCGTGTCCTTGCCGGCCAGCTGGATCTCGGTACAGACGAGATCGACAGGATCATCGAAGGCGCCCTCGACGGCCATGCTGAGCGCGTCGAGATCTACGGGCTTGCCCGCGCCATTCGTGACGAGACCGAACCCGAGGACCGGGTCGCGATCATGGAAATGGCCTGGATGGTGGTGTTGGCGGATGGCGAGCTCCACAGTTATGAATCGCAGCTCATGCGCCGTCTTGCCGGCCTTCTCTATGTTGATGACATCGAGTCGGGCCGCGCCGCCAAACGGGCCCGCGCCCGGCTGTCGCAGGACAGCTGATCAGATCTTGTCGGTGGCGCGGGATTGCGATACAAACCATCGCCTGTCGGCGCCAAGGAGAGCCTCAGATGACCTACATCGTCAATGACAACTGCATCAACTGCAAATACACCGACTGTGTCGAGGTCTGCCCGGTAGATTGCTTCTACGAGGGCGAGAACATGCTTGTCATTCACCCCGACGAATGCATCGATTGCGGCGTGTGCGAGCCGGAATGCCCGCCAGAGGCGATCCTGCCGGACTCCGAGCCGGAAGCCGAGAAATGGCTGGAGATCAACCGCGAGATGTCGGAAATCTGGCCGAATATCACGCAGCGGTCCGACCCGATGCCGAACGCCGAGACGGCCAAGGACGAGACCGGCAAATTCGAGAAGCATTTCTCGAAAAACCCCGGTGAAGGCAGCTGACCCCTTCCTGTTGTCCTGCGGTTGCCGCGCCTGGGCCGGGCTTGTGCCGCGCCTTTGCCGGGCTAGTGATTGATATTTTGATTAATTTCAGGTATATCTTTGACAATTATCGACCACAGTTCAAGACGATACATCCTCTAGACCCTCGAGCCCTGTTACGGCGTGAAGCTCGGGACGGTCTGTTTCGTCTTCAACCAGTGAGGACGAGGCCGGAAGGATAGCGGCGGTTGGCTGCCACCTAGACCGACCGCCACCTAGACCGACCGAGACTGACAAGGAACAAGCATGGCAAAGAAGACAGACGCAGCTTTCAAAGAAGATGATTTTGTTGTGTACCCGACGCATGGCGTCGGCCGCATCCTCGGAACCGAGAGCCGCGAGGTCAGCGGCACCACGATCGAGATGCTTGTGGTCCGGTTCGAGCATGACCGCATGACCCTGCGGGTTCCCATGGAAAAGGCACGCTCGCTCGGGCTGCGCACCCTGAGCTCGAAGAAGCAGATGGAACAGGCCATCACCACGTTGCAGGGCAAAGCACGGGTTCGCCGCACCATGTGGTCGCGCCGCGCCGCGGAATATGAGACCAAGATCAAATCCGGTGACCCGGTGTCGATCGCCGAAGTTGTCCGCGATCTGCACCGGCGGACCAACCAGTCGGAGCAATCCTATTCCGAGCGGCAGATGTATCAGGCAGCGCTGGAGCGGCTTGCCCGTGAATTCGCAGCGATCGAGAAAATCGACCAGGAAGCTGCCGCCATGAAGCTTGAGGATCTGATGGACGCCGCCTGACCGCGGTGTGATTATCGGGCCGGTGTGATTATCGGGTTCCGGGGCGGCTTCGGCCGCCCTTTGCATCTTCACGCGCCTGTCTGCATCATCCATCAGGTGACGGCCGGCGCCATCATCTGAGTCACCTTGCGTCGATCTGTGGTATCTTTCGTCTATGGCCAATGCTTTCATCCAGGAAAAGGAACTCTTCCCGATCCAGCCGCCTTTCTCCAGCGGCACGCTGGACCGTGGTCTCCATCAGATATATTTCGAGGAATGCGGCCGCGCCGACGGCAAGCCTGTACTGTTCCTCCATGGTGGGCCGGGGGCCGGCATTTCGGCAACGCACCGGCGGCTGTTCAATCCTGACAGGTTTCGGTGCGTGCTGTTTGACCAGCGTGGCTGTGGACGGTCCACCCCGCATGCGGAGACGGCGCAGAACACAACACAGGATCTGATCGCGGACATAGAGGCGCTCCGGACACGCCTCGGGATTGAAAGCTGGCTGCTGTTTGGCGGGTCGTGGGGAAGCACCCTGGCTCTCGCCTATGCCATCGCTCATCCGGAACGGGTGACAGGGCTTGTCCTGCGCGGCATTTTCCTTGGCACGCGCGCGGAGGTCGACTGGTTCCTCTATGACATGGGCAGGTTCTTCCCCGAGGCCCATCAGGAATTTGTGGACTATCTCGCGCGTGATGACCGCGGCGACATCCTGATGAGCTATCACGACAAGCTGACAAGCGATAAGGCCCTTGTCCATCAGCCGGCGGCGGAACGGTGGGCGTCCTATGAGACAAGCTGTTCGACGCTTCGCGCCGGCGCGCGGCGCGTGACCGGCCGGGCCGCCCTGAGCATGGCCAGGCTCGAGGCCCATTATTTTGTGAATGACTGTTTCATGCCGGCTGACCACATCATGTCCAACATCGCTGTCATCAGACATCTGCCGGCACATATCATCCAGGGGCGGCACGATGTGATCTGTCCGCCTGTCACGGCGCATCGCCTGGCCGAGGCATGGGGCCGGAACGCCACGCTCCGACTTGTCGATGACGCTGGTCATTCGACCTTTGAAAGCGGCATCGCTCACGCCCTTCTTGCCGCGCTGGACGAATTCGCCATCTAGGCACAGCGTGACCACACTCCCCATGGCATGTAAAAGCGTATAGGATTTCTACCATGCCGATGCGCTTGGCCGGCTGATCCGCTGATGGCTGATCGTGCCGGATACTCTGGAAAGGGGATGTGCCATGAAGGAACCAATTACCGGTGAACGACATCACCGGATCACCAACAACAACGCTATTGACCTGCATGTCGGCAAAAGACTGCGTCTGCGGCGAACACTGCTTGGGATGAGCCAGGAACAGCTTGGCGGCGAGTTGAACATCACCTTCCAGCAGGTTCAGAAATACGAGCGTGGCGCAAACCGGATCTCCGCGTCGCGCTTATGGGATATGAGCCAGATCCTTGATGTTCCGGTCAGCTATTTCTTCGATGACATGTCCGAAGCGACAATGCGCAGCTCGCCGCGGCGTGTGGCGCGGGGTGTCGATGACGCCGGAGCCGGTGACGAGCAGGTCAAGGACCCGATGGCGCGTCGTGAAACGCTTGAGCTTGTTCGGGCATATTATAGTATTGAGCAGGCAACTGTGCGAAAACGCGTCGGCGAGATGGTCAAGTCGATTGCGATGACGCTTGCCGGTGAATGACCGGCGGCTGGAAAGGGCAACAGCATGAACGATTCCACCGAACACAAGGCTGGGGGCGGAAAGGCGGACGCTGCCGCGCTTGCCGCCATCAGTTTCGAGGACGCGCTTCGCGAGCTCGAGACCATTGTTGCCTCGCTCGAGCGTGGAGATGTCTCGCTTGATGACGCCATTGCCGCGTTCGAACGTGGAACCGCGCTGAAGGCACATTGCCAGGCACGCCTCGAAGAGGCGCGCATGAAGGTCGAGCAGATCCGTCTTCCGGCTGACGGTGGCGCACCCGAATCCGCCGTCCCGTTCAGCGCCGACGAGTGACGGCATGACCCTGCCCCGATCGGTGCTGGACGACGCTGCCGCTGTCGAAACCCGCCTTCAGGCGATGTTCGAGTCGATGACCGGACCAGCCGACAGGCTGGTGGCGGCGATGCGCTACGCCACGATGAATGGCGGCAAAAGGCTGCGCGCCTGTCTTGTCATGGCTGCTGGCCGCCTTGCTACTGGCGAAAAGGATCGGGACGGGTTGATCGAGGTTGCAGCGTCGGTTGAATGCCTCCACGCCTATTCCCTGATCCATGATGATCTGCCGGCCATGGATGATGCGGATACACGGCGCGGCAATCCGGCCTGCCATCTCGCCTTTGGCGAGGCCACCGCCATCCTTGCCGGTGACGCTCTTCAGACCCTTGCTTTCGAGCTGCTTGCGGCGCCGCGAACCCATGCCGACGGGGCGGTACGCGCAGCGCTGGTGGCGGCGCTTGCCCGGGCGGCCGGGCTTGACGGCATGGCCGGAGGCCAGATGCTCGACCTTGAGGCGGAAACGCGTTCCATGGTCCTTGACGAGGTGCGCCAGATGCAGGCCATGAAGACCGGCGCGCTGATCCAGTTCGCTGCTGTCGCCGGCGGTATTCATGGGCAGGCGGACGCGGCGATGCAGACGGCGCTGGAACGCTATTCGCGTGATCTGGGGCTGGCCTTCCAGATTGCCGACGATCTTCTCGACTATGACAGTGACAGCGCCACCCTTGGCAAGCCGGCGGGCCAGGACGCTGATCGCGGCAAGGCAAGCTTTGTCGTGCTTATGGGGCTGGAGCCGGCGCGGCGGGCGGCCAGCGAACTCATCGCCGGAGCGGAAGCGGCGCTTGATCCCTGGGCTGCCGGTGATCGCGCATCAGAAGCCGAAGCACTTTGTGCCATCGCACGATTCGCTATTGAACGTCGATCATGATAGTTTTTATCCTGTGACAAGTTGAGTTGAAAGGCCGGCTCCCCCCAATGGCCGGAACACAGATGACCGCAACGCCCCTGCTGGACGGGATTGCCAGCACCGACGACCTTCGCCGGCTGCCGGAGAGCGATCTGCAGCGCCTCGCCGACGAACTGCGCGCAGCCACGATTGGCGCCGTATCAAAAACCGGTGGCCATCTGGGCGCGGGGCTTGGCGTTGTCGAGCTGACCGTGGCGTTGCATTACGTCTTTCAGACGCCGCATGACAGGCTGATCTGGGACGTTGGACACCAGGCCTATCCTCACAAGATCCTGACAGGAAGGCGCGAACGCATCGAAACGCTTCGCCAGAAGGATGGGCTGTCCGGCTTCACCAAACGTTCGGAGTCGGAATTCGACCCCTTCGGAGCGGGTCATTCCTCGACCTCGATTTCGGCTGGACTCGGCATGGCGGTCGCAAGTGACATTCAGGGCGTGAAACGCGATGTCATCGCGGTGATCGGCGATGGTGCGATGAGCGCGGGCATGGCATTCGAGGGCATGAACAACGCCGGCGCGTCCGATTCCCGGCTGATTGTCATTCTGAACGACAACGACATGTCGATTGCCCAGCCTGTCGGCGCGATGAGCAGCTATCTCTCGCGGCTCATCACGTCGGAGCCATTTCATTCTATCCGTGACCTGATGCGGGAGGTCGCTGCCCGCTTCCCTGCCGAAATCGAACGCACTGCCCGTCGCGCCCGCGAAGCCGCGCGCGACCTGATCAGCGGCAATTCGGTCTTCAGCCAGCTTGGCTTTCTCCATATCGGCCCCATCGATGGCCATGACATGTCGCATCTTCTTCCCGTTCTGAAGAACATCCGTGATGGCCACGCCCGCGGCCCGGTGCTGGTTCATGTCGTCACCGAAAAGGGAAAGGGACATCCCTTTGCCGGACCGTCCGCGGAGAAATATCACGCTGTGCCGAAATTCGACGTGATCACCGGGACGCAGCATAAATCGGCGGGCAATGCGCCAAGCTATACCTCGGTCTTTGCGGATGGTCTGATCGCCGCCGCCGAAGAAGATGACAGGATTGTCGCGATCACCGCGGCGATGCCGTCGGGAACCGGTCTCGACAAGGTGAAGACACGCTTTCCGGGGCGGGTGTTTGATGTCGGCATCGCCGAGCAGCACGCGGTGACCTTTGCCGCGGGCCTCGCCACCGAGGGGATGAAGCCGTTCTGCGCGCTCTATTCAACCTTTCTGCAGCGCGGCTATGACCAGATTGTCCATGATGTCGCCATCCAGAACCTGCCTGTCAGATTCGCCATAGACCGCGCTGGTGTGGTCGGCAATGACGGCGCGACCCATG
>JBMHCH010000107.1:0-4240 GCA_049890015.1 Puniceispirillaceae bacterium (SeqCode) | reverse complement strand
TCAAGCCGCCCTATCCGAAGCCGCCGCACGCCCATCCCAAGCCGGCGGGCCGCCCCGACCAGGTGGCGCCCGAAACCCCGCTTGGCGGCGCGCCGCTCGGCTATGTGCTGGGGCCGGAAGATCTGATCATCGGTGCCAATGGCGAACCGCAGCGGATCGACAAGGCCTATAGCTGGGACGCGCCGATGTCGGCCCACGGGATGATGCATATGGTCATCTCGAACGCGGTGGCCGGTGATCCCTATCCGGTCGATGTGCTGTTCATGTATATGGCGAACATGGCGTGGAATTCCTCGATGAACACGCGCGGCGTCATGGAGATGCTGACCGAGACCGATCCCGAGACAGGCGCCTACAGGATTCCCAAACTGATCTATTCCGACGCCTACAGCTCGGAAATGGTCGCCTATGCCGATCTGGTCCTTCCCGACACTACCTATCTGGAGCGGCATGACGCCATCTCGCTTCTCGACAGGCCGATCTGCGAGGCCGACGCTGTCGCGGATGCGATCCGCTGGCCGGTGATCGAGCCTGACCGCGATGTGCGCGGATTCCAGTCGGTGCTTCTCGACCTTGGGGCGCGGCTCGGGCTTCCCGGCATGGTGAATGAGGATGGCAGCCCGAAGTTCAAGGATTACGGCGACTATATTGTCAATCACCAGCGCAAGCCCGGGATCGGCCCGCTGGCCGGCTTCCGCGGCGAGAATGGCGGCGCCGAAGGCCGCGGCGATGTGAACCCGAAACAGCTCGAGGCCTATATCGAGAACGGCGCCTTCTGGCAGGCGGAGATTCCCGAGGAGGCGCGCTATTTCAAGCAAGCGAACGCCGCCTATCAGGATTTCGCCGTCGAGATGGGGTTCTATGACGCGCCGCAGCCCTACGCCTTCCAGATCTATTCCGAGGTGCTGCAGAAATTCCGCCTCGCCGCCGAGGGCCATGGCGAACTGCAGCCGCCGGAGCATCATCGCGAGCGCATCAGCCGCTTCTTCACCCCGCTGCCAAGCTGGTATCCGCCATTCGAGGGAAGCGCCGTCGACGAGGAGGCCTTCCCGCTTCACGCGCTGACGCAGCGGCCAATGGCCATGTACCATTCCTGGGGATCGCAGAACGCCTGGCTTCGCCAGATCCACGGCCATAACCCGATGTTCGTCTCGCAGGCGCTCGCCGCCGAGCATGATCTGTCGGACGGCGACTGGATCTGGGTGACATCGCATCATGGCCGCATCCGCGTGCCGGTGGCGGTGATGGCCGGCGTCAATGACCGCACCATCTGGACCTGGAACGCCATCGGCAAGCGCAAGGGCGCCTGGCAGCTGGATGAGGACGCGCCGGAAGCAAAGAAGGGCTTCCTTCTGAACCACCTGATCCATGAATTGCTGCCGCCGAAGGGCGATGGCATGCGCTGGTCGAACTCCGACCCGATCACCGGACAGGCCGCCTGGTTCGACCTGCGGGTGAAGATCGAGAAGGCCGCCGCCGACGAGCCTGCCGAATCCTGGCCGCAGTTCGATACGCTGCCGCGGATGAACGGCAGGGGCGCCGCGCCCGGGGTGGTGCGCTACGGCATAGAATGGACAAAGAACGGCAAGGGAGACGTGTCATGACGATGCTGCCGGAAGCCTCGGCCATCAAGCTTGGCCTTGTCATTGATCTTGATATCTGCGTCGGCTGTCAGGCCTGCGTCGTCAACTGCAAGGAATGGAACACCGCCGGTTACGGCGCGCCGCTTGCCGATGATGACGCCTATGGCGCGGCCCCGACCGGAGCCTGGCTGAACCGGGTGCACGCCTTCGAGGCTGGTGACGGCGCCGCGGCGCGCACCGTGCATTTCCCGAAATCCTGCCTTCACTGCGAAGAGGCGCCTTGCGTCACTGTCTGTCCGACTGGCGCGTCCTTCAAGCGCGCCGAGGACGGCATTGTTCTGGTCAACGAGGACTGGTGCATCGGCTGCGGTCTGTGCGCCTGGTCATGCCCGTATGGCGCGCGCGAGCTCGACCCGGCCGAGGGGGTGATGAAGAAATGCACGCTCTGCGTCGACCGCATCTACAACGACAATATTCCGGAAGAGGACAGGCAGCCGGCCTGTGTCCGCACCTGTCCGACCAATGCCCGCCATTTCGGCGATCTCGGCGATCCGGATTCGGATGTCAGCCGCATGGTGGCGGATCGCGGCGGCATCGACCTGATGCCCGAACAGGGCACCAAGCCGGTCAACAAATACCTGCCGCCGCGCCCGCGCCGCGCCGCCGACGAGACACCTGTCTCACTTGTCGCCATGGCCGAGGCGGATACGCCGACAGGCTTCTGGAAATGGGTCGACAGCACGCTCGAGCGGCTTGGCTGATCCGGATCAGATCTAGATTTAAAGGGTTTTCAACATGCGTCCTGCCTGGTCCATCATCTTCTTTACCACCATTTCGGGCCTCGGCCTCGGCCTTGCCGGCTGGATCGTCATCGGGCTGCTGCCGCTGATGACGCCGCAGACGGTGATCGCCGTCGGCGTGATCACGCTGGCGCTGATCGGCGCCGGGCTGATCAGCTCGACCTTCCATCTTGGCCATCCGGAGCGCGCCTGGCGCGCGCTGAGCCAGTGGCGGTCAAGCTGGCTGTCGCGCGAGGGGGTGCTGGCCGTGATCGTCATGGCAGGCCTCGCCGGCTGGTTCGGCGCCGGCTACACCGGCACCATCGTGCCGATGTGGGCCAATCTCGTGCTGCTGGCGCTGATCTATGTGACGGTCTACGCCACGTCGATGATCTACGCCTCGCTGAAGACCGTGGCGCGCTGGTATCATCCGCTGACCCCGGTCTGCTATCTGATGTTTGCCGCCGCTGGCGGGCTGCTGGCGGTGCTGGCGATGCTGGCGCTTCTGGGGCTGCCGATCACCGCGGCGCTGGTGCAGGCCGGCATCGTGCTGATGCTGTCCGCATGGGGCGTGAAGATCGCCTGGTGGCGTCTTGCCGGCATGGCACGTCCGGCCGGCAGCATCGAATCCGCGACCGGTCTTGGCAATCTTGGCGCGGTGCGCCCGCTGATGCCGCCGCATACCGAGGAGAACTATCTTCAGCATGAGATGGGTTTCGTCGTCGCCCGCAAGCATGCCGACAAGCTGCGGATGATCGCGCTTGGCCTTGGCGGCGTCCTGCCGATCCTGGTGCTGTTCGCGGCCCCGGCCTCGAGCGCCGCGCTTGGCGTCGCGCTGCTGGCGCATGTCGCCGGCATGTTCGTCGAACGCTGGCTGTTCTTCGCCGAGGCGAAGCATGTCGTCACCCTCTATTACGAGGGCGCTGCCTGATCATTGGCGGGGCAGCCTGTCAAGGCCTGCTGCCGCAGAAGCCACCCCGATAAAAAACCGGCCTGCGTCAGCTGGCCGGTTTTGCATTTCCGGGATGTCGCTGTGATCAGCCGATCAGAAGCGGGGCAATCACCAGGCTGACGATGGCCATCACATTGATCAGGATGTTCATCGCCGGGCCGGAGGTGTCCTTCAGCGGGTCGCCGACGGTGTCGCCGACAACGGCCGCCTTGTGGACGTCCGAGCCCTTGCCGCCAAGGTTGCCCTTCTCGACATATTTCTTGGCGTTGTCCCAGGCGCCGCCGGCATTCGCCATCATAAGCGCCATCATCACGCAGCAGATCAGCGCGCCGCCAAGCATGCCGCCAAGCGCCTTCGGCCCAAGGCCGAAACCGATGACAACAGGGGCCAGAACCGCAAGCGAGCCAGGCATGATCATCCGGCGCAGCGCAGCGCGGGTCGCGATATCGACGCAGCGCGCGGTGTCCGGCTTGGCCTTGCCTTCGAGAAGGCCCGGGATCTCCTTGAACTGGCGGCGGACCTCGACAATCATGTCGAAGGCGGCGTCACCTACAGCGGTCATGGTCATCGCGCTCACCAGGAACGGGAAGACACCGCCGATGAACATGCCGACCAGAACCATCGGGTCGTTGATGGCGAGGACGAATGTCGGGTCACCATTGCTGACCTTGGCGATGTAGGCGCTGATCAGGGCCAGAGCGGCAAGCGCCGCGGCGCTGATGGCGAAGCCCTTGCCGATGGCAGCTGTCGAGTTGCCGACCTCGTCAAGCGAGTCGGTGATCTCGCGGGTCTCCGGACCCATCTCCGCCATTTCCGCGATGCCGCCGGCATTGTCGGCGACCGGGCCATACGCGTCGATCGCCATGGTGATGCCGACCGTGGCAAGCATGCCGACAGCCGCCATGCCGACGCCGTAGAGACCGGCG
>JBMHCH010000106.1:0-22057 GCA_049890015.1 Puniceispirillaceae bacterium (SeqCode) | reverse complement strand
CACAGGAACACCGCCCCGTCGCCATCGGCAAGCTCTCGCACAAGAGGCTGGTCCAGCGGCCGACCCCGGGGAGTCAGGTAAATCCGCGGTCCCGGTGCTGCACTCACATGATCCAGCGCAGCGGCCACAACATCCGGCTTCAGCACCATCCCGACACCGCCGCCAAGCGGCACGTCGTCGACAGTCCGGTGCTTATCGCGCGCAAACTGCCGAATGTCCAGTGTTTTCAGCCTCCAGATGCCCTCCTGAAGCGATTTCCCCGCCAGTGATGCGCCAAGCGGCCCCGGAAACATCTCCGGGAACAGCGTCAGCACCGTGGCCTGCCACCCGTGATCAGCCATCGCCCTCGACGCCTCCCCCGGAATCTTGGCCGGACTCTGGGCCGGCTTTACCCTTGTCCTCCGGCTCCAGCAACCCGTCCGGCGGGTCCATGACAACCCGTCCCGCCGCCACATCGATCTCTGGCACAAAGGCTGGGTCGAACGGCAGCATCAGGCTTGTCCCCTTTGCAGGCTTCACCTCGGCAATCTCGCCAGCGCCGAAATCATGCAGCGCGACAAGCCTGCCGAGAACCGCGCCGTCCGGCGCCTCGGCCGTCATGCCGATCAGATCGGCATGATAGAGCTCGTCATCCCCGGCCTCGGGCAGGGCAGCGCGGTCAACCTCCAGCGGCGTGCCGCGCAGCCCCTGCGCCATGTCACGGTCGGTAACCTCCGGCGCCGAGACGATCACGAGACCATTCGCGGTCATCCCGCATATGGTCAGGGTCAGCTGCCGGTCGCCGGCCCAGACCGGACCATAGGCGGCGATGTCGCGCGGCGCGGATGTGAAGGGCTTGACCTTGAACTGACCCCTCACCCCATGGGCGCTGGCGACCGCCCCGATCGGCAGCCTGCCTGTGATCATGACCCCTCTGACGATTCCTCTTCAGCCGGAGCAGCCTCTTCAGCAGCAGCCTCCTCGGCGGGAGCCTCCTCAGCCGGAGCAGCCTCCTCAGCCGCGGCAGCCTCTTCAGCAGGAGCCTCCTCAGCCGCGGCAGCCTCTTCAGCCGGCGCAGCCTCCTCAGCCGGGGCTTCCTCGGCAGCGGCTTCCTCGGCAGCGGCGGCCTCGGCAGCATCTGCCGCCGCGGCGGCGGCTTCGGCCTCACGCTCGGCGCGCTTCTTGCCGGGCGCCGACTTCTTCGGCTGCTCGCGGATCACCGGGGCTTCGGCAAGGCCGGCACCTGCCAGCATCTTCTGCACACGCTCGGTCGGTTGCGCGCCCTGGCCAAGCCAGTAGGTGATGCGATCGGACTTCAGCGTCAGACGCTGGTCGTGATCCTTGGGAACCATCGGGTTGTAGGTGCCGACGCGTTCAACATAACGGCCGTCGCGGGGGGCCGAAGCCTCGGCCACGACAATCCGGTAGAACGGGCGTTTCTTCGCGCCGCCGCGGGCGAGTCTGATCTTGAGAGCCATTGATATTCGTCCTTTCGAAAAGAGTTATGGCTGTTGTGACTATTTCTTCTTGCCGGACGGCTTGCCACCAAGCCCCGGCAGACCGCCGGGAAGGCCAGGCAGTCCGCCCTTGCCCCCCATTGGCATATTTCCTGGCAATCCTCCCGACATGCCTCCCGGCATACCTCCGGGCATTCCGCCGCCAAGGCCACCCGGCATCCCTCCGGGCAAACCGCCACCGGCAAGCGCCTTCATCATCGCGGCACCGGATTTCCCGCCAAGCTTCTTCATCATGCGGGACATGTCCTGATACTGCTTGACCAGCCGGTTGACCTCCTGAACCGTGGTGCCCGAGCCGGCGGCGATGCGCTTGCGGCGCGAGGCGTTCAGCAGCCCGACCGAGGCGCGCTCCTTCCTGGTCATCGACAGAATGATCGCCTCCTGCCGGCGGATCATCGAGTCATCGATCCCGGCGGCGGCGATCTGCTTCTGCATCTTTCCAAGGCCGGGGAGCATGCCCATGATGCCGCCAAGCCCGCCCATCTTCTGCAACTGGCGAAGCTGCGAGAGGAAGTCGTTCATGTCGAACTGCCCCTTCGCCATGCGCCTGGCAAGGCGCTCGGCTTCCTCCTGCTCGATATTCTCCGCCGCCTTTTCGACAAGCGCGACGACATCCCCCATATCGAGAATGCGGCCGGCAAGACGCGCCGGATCGAATTCCTCGAGCGCGTCCTGCTTCTCGCCGACACCGACAAGCTTGATCGGGCAGCCGGTGATCTCGCGCATCGACAGCGCCGCGCCGCCGCGCGAATCACCATCAAGACGGGTCAGCACGATGCCGGTGATATCGACAGCCTCCTTGAAGGCGGTGGCGGTTGTCACCGCGTCCTGGCCAGTCATCGCGTCAGCGACAAGAAGCACCTCATGCGGATTGGTCAGCGCCTTGACCTCGCGAAGCTCGGCCATCAGCCCTTCATCGATTGTCACACGGCCGGCCGTATCCAGGATCAGGACATCAAACCCCTGAAGCTTTGCGGCCTGAAGGGCGCGTTTGGCGATCTGCGCCGGACTCTCGCGATCCGCCTCGGGAAGCACGCCGACCTCGGCCTGCTCGCCAAGGATGCGGAGCTGCTCGCGCGCCGCCGGGCGGGTCACGTCAAGCGAGGCAAGCATGACCTTCTTGCGCTCGCGTGAGCGCAGCCGGAGCGCGAGCTTGCCGGCGGTTGTCGTCTTGCCTGACCCCTGAAGACCGGCCATCAGGATCACGGCCGGCGGGCTTGCCTGAATGTTCAGCGGCGCCGGCTCGGTTCCCAGAACCTCGATCAGCGCGTCATTGACGATCTTGATGACCTGCTGGTCGGGGCGCACCGATTTCAGAACATCGGAGCCGACAGCCTTGTCGCGCACCGACGCGATGAAGCTTTTCACGACAGGGAGCGCGACATCGGCGTCGAGAAGCGCAAGCCGCACCTCGCGAAGGGCCGCATCGACATCGGATTCGCGAAGCGCGCCGCGCTTGCCAAGCGCGCTGAAGACGTCCTGAAGCTTGTCTTTCAGATTGTCGAACATGGTGCCCCCGGCACGTCCGTGTCATAGTGCGATCCAGTGCCACCGCCGCCGCAAACACGATCGGCATCCGTGCTCGAAAACTTCAAGGACGAATGGAACCCGCAAAGGTCTGGCAGCCGACAATGGCGTGATGTGCGGCTGTGTTGCGCTTTTTCGCCGTGATTGTCAAGATTTGCCCGATGTTTTTCGTTCTGTCGAAAATTCTGGCCGTGCTGCTTGAGCCGCTTGCCCATCCCTACATGCTTCTGGGGATGGCCGGCCTGATGCGGCTGATGCGACGGCGGCGGACAATGCGGGTCTGCCTCGGGCTTGCGGTGGCGCTGCCGCTTCTCTATGCGACACTGCCTCTGTCGACAGCCCCGCTTCGGGCGCTGGAGAATGTCCATCCGATCCCGAGGATAGCGCAGCCGGTCGATGGCATCATCGTGCTTGGCGGCCACACGGGGCATGGCGAGATTTCGGCGGGACGCGACCAGGCGCAGCAGAATGCCGCCGCCGACAGGATGACCAAGGCGGTGATGCTGCGCCGACAGCATCCACAGGCCACGCTCATCTTCTCGGGGTTCGGCGGCAGGCTGACACCGCGCGGCTGGAACGAGGCGGAAACCACGCGAAGGCTTCTTGCGGAGCTCGGCGTGCCGCTGGCCGGGGTGCTGTTCGAGGTGACAAGCCGCACCACATACGAGAATGCCGTGAACAGCAAGACCGTTGCGGTGCCGCAGCCGGGGTCACGCTGGATCCTTGTGACATCGGCGGCGCGCATGCCACGCGCGGTCGGGGCATTTGCCGCCACCGGCTGGGACGGCATCATCCCCTATCCCGCCGATTTCCAGACAGCACCGGCACCGGCCGGCCTGTTCGGCTTCGCAGACGGCGTGGATGCTGTGCGAACATGGCTGCATGAATATGTGGGGATCGCCGTCTACCGGGTCACCGGGCGCGCCATTTCACCCTCTGGCTGATCAGTTTCGGGGGGTCATCAGATACCGGGCTGGTCAACGCCGGCGAGCGCGTTCGCGAAGTCCCGCGCCTCGAAGGGCTGCAGGTCATCTGCCCCTTCGCCCACCCCGACAGCATGCAGGGGAAGCCCGAACTGCTCGGCAAGCGCGATGACAATGCCGCCCTTCGCCGATCCGTCGAGCTTGGTGACGATCAGGCCGGTGACATCGGCCACCTCGCGAAAGGCGCTGACCTGCGAGATGGCGTTCTGGCCGACAGTGCCATCGAGGACAATGACCGAATCATGCGGCGCCGTCTCGTCGAGCTTGCGGATCACGCGCACGATCTTCGCCAGCTCGTCCATCAGCTCGCTCCGGTTCTGCAACCTGCCGGCGGTATCGATGATCAGGACATCCGTTCCCTTGGCGCGCGCCGCCTCCATCGCCTGATAGGCAAGCGCCGCGGCATCGCCGCCCTGGTCGCCGGCGATCACCTCGGTGCCGGTACGATCTCCCCAGATCTTCAGCTGGTCAATGGCGGCGGCGCGAAACGTATCCCCTGCCGCCAGCATGACGCTCTTGCCCTGCTGGCGCCATTGCTGTGCCAGCTTGCCGGCTGTGGTGGTCTTGCCGGACCCGTTGACGCCGACAAGAAGGACCACATGCGGGCTGTTGCCAGCCTCCACCAGAAGCGGGGCCGCCACCGGCTCCAGGATCTCGGTGATGCCGTCGGACAGCGCGCCGGCAAGTGCCGCGGCGGTGACCTCGCCATCGAATTTGTGGCGCCGCATCTTCTCCGCAAGCCTTGCCGCGACCTTGGTGCCGAGATCGGCCGAGATCAGCGCGTCCTCCACCTCCTCGAGCGACGACGCATCGATCGAAGACCTGCCAAGAAGCGAGGACAGCGACGAGGTGACCTTCGCGCTGGTCTTGCTGAGGCCGGAGGCGAGTTTCTTCAGCCAGCTCATCCTGTCATCCTCTCCGCGGTCAGGCTCTGGCCGTCATGGCCCGTAACAGTTACATCGACAAGCGTTCCCGGCGGAATGAAATCGCCCGCGATGCGCATTCTGGCATAGCTTCGCCCATGCCCGGTATTGCCGGATTCCACGAGGATCTGATCGCGGCTTCCCACGCTGTTCTCGAGAAAGGCCTGCATCCTTGCATCGCCAAGCCGGCGAAGCGTGTCGGCGCGGGCGCGCGTCACCCTGCCGTCAAGCTGCGGCATCCGCGCCGCCGGCGTGCCGTCGCGCGGCGAAAAGGGAAACACATGAAGATAGGTCAGGCCGGCGCGCTCGATCATCGCGCAGGTGGCGTTGTGGGCCGCCTCGTTCTCGGTCGGAAAGCCGGCGATCAGATCGGCCCCGAAGACAACCTCCGGTCGGCGGCGGCGCGCCTCGTCGCAGAAGCGCACCACATCGCGCGCCAGATGGCGGCGCTTCATCCGCTTCAGGATCACGTCATCGCCATGCTGCGCCGACAGGTGAAGATGCGGCATCAGCCTGTCTTCCTCGGCAAGAGCTGTCATCAGCTGCGAATCAGGTTCCGCCGGGTCAAGCGAGGAGAGGCGCAACCGGCGAAGACCCGGAAGTTCGCGAAGAAGCGTGCGGACAAGCATGCCAAGACGCGGCCGCCCGGGAAGGTCGCTCCCCCATGAGGTGATGTCGACCCCGGTCAGCACGATCTCGCCGGTGCCGCCATCGACAAGCCGTGCCGCCGATTCCAGCACCTGCGCGATGCCTGCCGAGCGGTTGTTGCCGCGGCCATAGGGAATGATGCAGAAGGTGCAGCGGTGATCGCATCCCTGCTGAATCTGCAGAAAGCCGCGGGTATGCGCGGTGAAGCCGTCAAGCAAATGCGTCGCTGTCTCGCGCACCTGCATGACGTCGCTGACGATCACCGCCTCGGCGTTGCCGGCCTGCAGCGCCTCCCATGCCGGGGCCGTCAGCTTGTCATGGTTGCCGATGACATTGTCGACCTCGGGCATGGCGTCCCACAGCTCGGGAGCGATCTGCGCGGCGCATCCGGTAACGACAATCCGCGCTTCGGGATTTTCGCGGCGGGCACGGCGGATGGCCTGGCGCGCCTGGCGCTCCGCCTCGGCGGTCACAGCGCAGGTGTTGAAGATGATGGCGTCATTGAGGCCGGCGCGGCCTGCCTGGTCCAGCACCACTTCGGATTCCCAGATATTGAGGCGGCAGCCGAAGGTCTCGACCCGCGGGGCGTTACGCTGTGCCATCGCGTCCCTCCAGCAGGGCCGTCATGGCAGGCGAGAGAACGCCGCGCGCCACATGGGCCACCGGCCCGGTCATCACCACATGGCGGCTGTCCTGGTCCCAGTCGATGCGAACCGCGCCGCCATCCATGACAATCCGGTTCGAGGCAGGGCCACGCCCGGACCGCGCCACGGCCACGCCGACAGCGCAGGCCCCGCTGCCGCAGGCCATGGTGATGCCGACGCCGCGTTCCCAGACGCGCATGCGGTACCCGCCATCGGGACGCTGGCTGACAACCGAGAAATTGACCCGCTGCGGAAACAGCGGGGATGTCTCGACCCGCGGTCCGATGGCGGCAAGATCGACCGCCTCGGCATCCTCGACAAACACGACAGCGTGCGGGTTGCCAAGGGAATGACAGATGGCCGGCTGCAGCCCGTCGATCCCAAGCGGCACGGCAAGCGTGTCCGCCTCATGCGCCAGCGGCACCTCGTCCCAGCCGGTCGCCACCGGACCCATATCCACCGCGATCTCGCCGTCGCCAGCGCGCCAGGCGCGCAGCATCGCCCCGTCGGTCTCGATGCTGAGCTCCGCCTTGGACCCGTCATCCGCCATCACCAGATCGGCGACGCATCTCGTGCCGTTGCCGCACGCCCCTGAGGGCGACCCGTCATGATTCAGGATATCCATGCGGATGTCGGCCTTGTCGGAAGGACGGATCACCAGGATCTGGTCGCAGCCGATGCCACGGCGCCTGTCGGCAAGCGCGCGCGCCGCCGCCTCGGACACGGTTGCGACCCCGCCTGTCCGCCAGTCGAAAATGATGAAATCATTCCCAAGGCCGTGCATTTTCAGAAATTCCGTCATGGCCAGCCTATACGCCAAATCCCGCCGGTTGAAAAGCACACCGCGCCGCCAACCGTGACAGCCTGGTCACATAGTGATCACTGTCGGCACATGGTCGGACGGCTTCTCAGCGCCGCGAAGGGCGCGCTCGATGCTGACATGTGTGACCTTTTCAGCGAGATCGGGACTTGTCCAGACATGGTCAAGGCGACGTCCGCGATCGCTTGCCGCCCAGTCGCGGGCGCGGTAGGACCACCAGCTGTAGAGCACCTCGTCAGGGCCGAAATGCGACCTGACGACATCGCGCCATCCGCCCTCCTCGATCAGGCGCAGCATGCCCTCGCGCTCGACCGGGGTATGGCTTACAACCTTGTGAAGCTGCTTTGTCGACCACACATCCTCGGCCAGCGGCGCGATGTTGAGATCACCGACAAGAATCTCCGCCTGCGGCGGGTTGGCGCTGAAATGCGATGTCATCTCGGCGATGAAATCAAGCTTGTGACCGAATTTCGGATTTTCCCCGCGATCCGGAACATCACCGCCGGCCGGCACATAGAAATTATGCACCCTGACCCGACGCGCGCCCGCGCCCGGGCCCGAGCCGGCATCGATCACCGCCGAGATGTGGCGGCAGTCCTCGCGCCCGGCCCAGTTCATGTGCGATGCTCCGGACAGGGGAAGCCGCGAGATGATCGCCACACCGTTGTAGCTTTTCTCGCCGCGATAGGCCTGCTCGGCCCAGCCGGCCTCGGCAAGCGCCTCTGCCGGGAAATGCTGGTCCTCGGTCTTCGTCTCCTGAAGGCAGAGCACGTCGATGTTGTGCTGCTGAAGGAAATCGATAACCAGCTGGATGCGCAGTCTAACTGAGTTGATATTCCAAGTTGCCAATCTCATGGTCTGTCTTGCTCCAAATTCACTCTCGAGCACCGGGTGATTCCGCCTGTTCAAATTGTTTTGATTTTCATCTTTTGAATTGCGATGCGCCTTTACGGTGCTTCGACAGCGTCATGTCCAAGGCCGCCAGTTCATCACAGTGAAACATCCCGCAACATGTCTGCAAGATGTCTTTGATGTTCCAGCCTTCGCGGACTTGAACATTCTCCGCATCAACTCGCGCATCACTGATACGCTCGCACATATAACGCATCGTCACACAATCCTCCGTCGATAATAGCCTGTAATTGCGCACTGGACAGTCATTGTCTGCGACAGTCATTGTCTGGGTTTGATGAGTGCGACCCGCGGGTGCCAGGAACCGCTGTGTCTGTCGTTCGATCAGGGCGAGCCTGGATTTCATGTCATCCCCGGCCTGCCGGGTGATGAAAGAATTCAATGGACGACATGGCCGTTGTTGCGAAGAATTGGGAACTTTATTTTCCGTCGCAACCATTTGCCAAACACATATTGGCAATGATGCAGAAACATGGATTGGATACTTCATGCTCAGCGAGGCAAAACTCAAGGATTTAGCCGCCAAGCTAAAACGAGGCCAAAACAAAGAGGTCATCACTGAGTGCCGACGCCTTATAAAAAACACCCCCAAAAATGGCGCCCTATGCGAAATGCTGGGCATTGCATATGCGAAGACCGGTGACCCCCAAAATGCGGTGAAATGGCTGACGCGCGCCACAAAGATCAAGCCCGACCAGATGTCTGCAAAATTCAACCTCGCCAAGGTCTATCTGGATTCGGGCAGAGTGAAGCTGGCCATTAGCATTCTTGAAGGAATCATCAAAGATGGCGACGCCACGGAAAATGTATGTCGTCTTCTGGGCATTGCCCTTTTTCAGATTGGGGACCATGTCGCCGCCGCCAAGCAGTTTGATCGGGTGCTTGACCATGCTCCGCAGAACCAGGAGGCACAATTTTATCAAGGAAGAATTGCGCGTGCCTCCGGGGACGATTCCGCTGCGCTCGAACGCTTCCTGGCAGTGCTGCAGATCACTCCCGATCACTTTGAAGCGACTTTCAATATAGGAAACATTCATCGAGACAATCGCCAACCAGCTGAAGCTCTGGTGTATTTCAATAAGGCGCTTTCCCTGAAGCCGGATCATCTACAGTCACTCATGAACCGCGGTATTCTACAGGTCCAGATTGGCCATCCAGATAAGGCGATACAGGATTTTGAAGCCTGTCTTTCAAACAATCCTGATTACATGGAAGCGTACCAGAACCTGAGCGCCGCACATCTTGAACTGAGGAATTTTGCCGCTGCGGAAAACGTCCTTGATCTGGCAATTCAACGGAACCCGGATTTCATTGATGCCGTTTTTGCAAAATTCGGCTTGCTTGCACTGCAGGGACGATTTGAAGACGCATTCCCCCTCGGAGAAGCTAGGCTGGACCCCCGCATCCGCTTTGAGCCGGCCATCAAGTTCAACAGCCTGGCGGACAACTGGGACGGCACACCTCTTGCCGGAAAAAGGTTGTTGATCCGGGCGGAACAGGGGATCGGCGATACAATCATGTTCATGCGTTTCCTGGATCAGCTGCCAGCCGATCTTGAACATGTTGAATTTTCCGTTCAGCAACCTCTTGTCGATCTGGTTGCGCAGCAATTTCCAAAGTTCAAAATCACTGGACAGGAGACCTCGGGAAACAGGAAAAGCGCTGTCGATCCGCTGCCGGATGCACAATGTGCGCTCCTGAGCCTTCCCTACCTTCTTGACATCACGAAGAGCGGCTCCCTTTTTGCCCATGCCAGACAGCTGGAGGTGCCGGATCGCTATATTTCCATGTGGAAGCGCAGCCTTCGCGAAAAAACAGAACCTCGGATCGGCTTTGTTTTCAGGGGGAATTCACGTCACCGCAATGATTTCAACCGCAGCATTGATTTGGCCTCATTCCTGACCTGCCTTCCCAAAGGATATGACTACCATTTCCTGGGTATAGACCTCGAAGCCGAAGAGGAAAAATTGCTCCAGGCGCATGGTGGCGTAACAGTGCATAAGGATCAGATTGAGAATTTGTGCGATACAGCTGCACTTATCCTGCAAATGGACAGGGTGGTGTCAGTTGACACAAGTGTTGCGCACCTTGCAGCTGGCCTCAACGTCGATACGCATATTCTTCTCCCCTACACGCCGGATTGGCGGTGGGGGCTTGGTACATCTGACAGTATCTGGTACCCGTCCGTCACCCTGCATCGCCAGTGCACGCACGGTGATTGGAAGGTTCCACTCAAAGCGGTGGCAGACGGCATCCGTCAGCTGCCCGGCTGCAGGTGACGTTCATCTTCATCTTCGGGCTGGCTGAGGCCACAGGGAATTCATCTGCTGCTGCCGTTCATGCCGGACCCGAGATGGCGCGCCGCGATCGTGCTTGCCGTGATGGTGCGTTTTGCGGACTATGTGGTTCCGAGGGCCGGGTGACGGCCACGGCTCCGTTTCAAAGGGTCCTGTTACATGACGGCGAGTGTCGAGTCGCAGCTGAAAAAATCCTCGAAGGCTCTGTCCGGCAACCGCTTCGCCGAAGCGCGCGACGGCTTCATGCGGATATTGCAGAAATTCCCGCAGAACGCGCGGGCCAGACGCGGCTTCTGGGTCAGCCAGTCCGCCATTGCCGATGCCGGGTTCGCGGCGAACCATCCGCCGCGCCAGCAGCTTGACGCCATCGCCGCCGCGCTTGCCGCCGGCGACGCCGCCGGGGCGGTCTCGATGGCGGCGCCCCTGAGCGGGACATTTCCCCGTGCTCACGGGCTTCACAACCTTCTGGGGGTGGCGCAGGCGGCGCTGAACCGTGACGACGAGGCCATTGCCGCCTTTCGCGCGGCTGTCGATCTCAAGCCGAATTTCCTGGAGGCGCGCGGCAATCTCGCCAGCAGGCTGCTGGCGCGCGCCGATTTCGAGGGCGCCCTGCAGATCACAGGCGACAGCCTGGAAATGGCACCGGACGACGCCGCCAGCCTGAATGCCATGACGGTCTGCCTGATCGGCCTGAACCGGTTCGAGGAGGCGATGGCGACGGCGCGACGGACGATCAGGGCGCAGCCGGACCACGCCGAGGCCCATAACAATCTTGGCATGTGCCTTCGCCATCTTGGCCAGCCGGAGGATGCCATCGAAAGCTATCGCACGGCGCTCGCGATCAGGCCGGACCTTGTCGATGCCGCGCTGAATCTGGGTCTGGCGCTTGTCCGGTCGGGGCGGGCCGATGAGGCGGTCGACAGCTATCTTCACCATCTCGACAGGATGCCGGGGAATGCGAGGTTGCACAGCCATCTGGGGCTTGCCTTCACCGAGACGCGGCAGTTCGCGGACGCGGTCGCCGCCTTCGGCAGGGCGCTGGAGATCAACCCGGACCAGATCGATGCCAGGTTCAACAGATTCATTGCCCTTGCCCTTGACGGACAGCTCGACAGGGCCTGGCCGGACGCGGAATGCCGGTTCGACAGCCGGCGCCGGGTGCCGGTCACCTATCGCTATGGCGGAACAGCGCCCCGCTGGGACGGCAAGGCGCCGCTTGCCGGCAAGACCCTTCTTGTCCATGCCGAGCAGGGGCTTGGCGACACGCTGATGTTTCTGCGCTATCTCGCCGTCATGCCGGACCGACCGGCGCGCCTCCACCTTGCCGTGCAGCTCCCCCTTGTCGATCTTCTGGCGACGCAGGACGAGGCGCTTGCGGATATCACGATCCTGCCGCTCGAGGAGGGCACCGCCGGATCCGCCGATGGGTCTGATCCGCCCGATCTGCAATGCCCGATGATGAGTCTTCCCTATCTTCTCGGGGCCACCGGCACGCCGCCGGCGCCGCCCGTTCTGGCAGCGCCGGAGGGGCACCTGTCGGCTTGGCGCGACCGGCTTGGCGAACCGGCCAGGCCGCGCGTCGGCTTCATGTTCCGCGGAAACCCGAACCATGTGAACGAGGCGAACCGCAGTATCGGCGTCGAGCGCTTTCTTCACGGCCTGCCGCCGGGATGCGACTATCATTTCCTTGGCATCGACCTGACGGCGGCCGACCGGGCGCAACTTGAGTCGCGCGCCGACATCCGCATCCATTGCGGCGAGATCGCCGATTTCCGCGACACCGCGGCGCTTGTCTCGCTGATGGACCGGGTGGTGGCGGTGGATACCAGCATCGCCCATCTCGCCGGCGCGCTCGGGACGGATACGCTGCTGCTGCTTCCCTTCACGCCGGACTGGCGCTGGGGGCTCGGCAGCGACACAAGCCACTGGTATCCCGCGGCAAGGCTTGTCCGCCAGGCAGCGGCCGGCGACTGGGACGGGGTGCTGGCACGGGTGGCGGACGACCTTCGCCAGCTTGCCTCCGGCCAGCTTGCATCCAGTCAGCGCCGGGACGGCTGACGACAGGACCGGAACGGCGCTGCCGGCCCTGTCCGGTGGCCGGCTATCCAGTGGCCGGCTATCCAGTGGCCTGTCATTGCGCTATGGTTATGATCTCGTAAGGGCGGTGTCCCGTTTCTAGTATCTTTTTGGTTCCTTGCGTGGAGCAGTAGGTGTCGACAGTTCAAACCGCGCCATCCGTTCTTGTCGTAGATCTGGACGGGACGCTTCTTCGCTCGGACATGCTTTACGAGACATTCTGGTCGGCGGTGGCACGCGACTGGCGCACTCTCTTCACAGCCCTTGCCGTCCTGCCGAGAGGCCGGCTCGCCCTGAAGACCGTTCTTGCCGGGCTGGCCCCGGTGGATGAGACCACCCTTCCCTATGACCGGGCTGTTATCGATCTTGTCCGGTCCCATCGCGAGGCCGGCGGCAGGACGGCGCTGGTGTCGGCAAGCGAGCAGGGCCTTGTCCGCCGCATCGCCGACCATCTTGGCCTGTTCGACGAGGCGCATGGCTCGCAGGGCGGAATCAATCTGAAGGGCGCGGAAAAACGCGCGTTCCTCGCGGAGCGATATGGAGATGGCGGCTTTGTCTATGCCGGTGATTCCCGTGCCGATCTCGAGGTCTGGAAAAGCGCGGAAACCATCATCACCGTGAATGCCGGGGCCGCGGTGCGGGCGCAGGCGGAACAGATCGGTCCTCCGGTCACGCATATGTCCGGGCCGTCGCCGGTCGTCGGCGCCCATGTCCGGACCCTGCGTCCCCATCAATGGCTGAAGAACGGGTTGATCTTTGTGCCGCTTCTTGCCAGTCACAGCCTGGATCTGGCCCTGATCACCGATGCCCTGCTTGCCTTTGTCGGATTCTGCCTGATCGCGTCCGGCGTCTATGTGCTGAATGACCTGCTTGATCTGACAGCCGATCGGGCGCATCCCCGCAAACGCCATCGCGCATTTGCCTCGGGAACGGTTCCGCCTGCTCATGGTCTGGTCCTTCTTCCCGCGCTGCTGGCGGCGGGAGGGGCAGTATCCCTTCTTGCCGGATGGGCATTCGCGCTTGTCATGGCGGTGTATTTCGTGCTGACGACGGCCTATTCCCTCAGGCTGAAGCGTCAGGTCGGGATCGACATCTGCGCGCTGGCCATTCTCTACAGCCTTCGCATCGTGGCGGGCGGGGTTGCGACCGGCATCGCGATCTCGTCATGGCTGCTTGCCTTCTCGCTTTTCTTCTTCTTCGCGCTGGCCGCGCTGAAGCGCCAGGGAGAGCTTGTGGACCTGTCCCGGCGCGACAGGCTCAGGGCAAGCGGGCGCGGATGGACGGTCGAGGATCTGAGCGTGCTGAACGCGGCGGTGCTTGCCTCGGGCTATCTGTCGGTGCTGGTGATGGCGCTCTACGTCAATTCCGACGAGGTCAGGCTTCTCTATGGCCAGCCGGCGGCGCTGTGGGGCGTGTGCGTCATCCTGTTCTACTGGATCACCAGGGCGGAATTGCTGACCAACCGCGGCCAGATGCATGATGACCCGATCATCTTCGCCATCCGGGACCGGGTGAGCCACTATTGTCTTGGCGGCATTATGGCGCTCGGAATCGCGGGGGCCATGCTGTGAGCCGGCGCGGGCTGATCATGCGCTATGCCGCATTCGCCGTGATTGCGACTCTGGTCAATCTTGGCGTGCAGCGGGCGATCCTGGTGAACGGAACAACCGTGACGACCCTGGCGTCTGCCATTCTTGCCGGCACGGCGGCCGGTCTTGCGGTGAAATATGTGCTGGACAAGCGCTGGATCTTCTACGACCGGACCACGGGGCTGCGGCCGCAGGGCACCATGTTCCTGCTCTACAGCGTCAACGGCCTTGTCACGACGGCGGTATTCTGGGTCAGCGAGGCTGCGTTCTGGTTCATCTGGCAGACCGCGATCATGCGTGAGGTTGGCGCCGTGATCGGGCTGACGATCGGCTATGCCGCGAAATTCCACCTCGACAGCAGATTCGTGTTCACCACCACAGACAGCGGGGCGCGGCCATGAAACTGTCAGGGTGGGGGCGATTTCCCTGTGTCGAGACGCGGCTGGCCGCGCCACGGGACGATGCCGAGCTGATCGCGATTGTCCGGGCCGGAAGCTCGATCGCCCGCGGCAACGGCCGCGCCTATGGCGACAGCGCGGTCAATCCGGCGACCACCATCCATACACGTCATTTCAACAGGATGCTGGCCTTTGACCGGGACGCCGGGCGGATCACCGTCGAAGCCGGCGTCATGCTTGCGGATGTGATAAAGGCCTGTCTGCCGCATGGCTGGTTTCCCCCAGTCACCCCGGGCACAAAGTTCGTCACCATCGGCGGCATGGTCGCGGCGGATGTCCACGGCAAGAACCATCATCGCCATGGCAGTTTCCGGAGCTTCGTGGACTGGATCGATCTTGTCTGCGAGGACGGCACCGTCAGGCGCTGCGCGCCGGACGAGAACAGCGAGCTGTTCGACTGGACCATCGGCGGCATGGGCCTGACCGGGATCATTCTTCGCGTGGCCTTCCGGCTGCGCGCTGTCGAGACCGGCTGGATCCGCCAGCGCACAGTCGTGGCAAGCGGCATCGACGCGGCGATCGACCATTTCGAGGCCAGCCGGGACTCGACCTACGCCGTGGCCTGGATCGATTGCCTGACGCGCGGGGATGGCCTGGGGCGCTCGCTGATCACGCTAGGCGAGCATGCCGGGCGGGACGAGCTTGGCGCGGGCATGCCGGCCATCCCCGACCTGTCGGACATCCACAGGCAGAAGACCCTCGGTTTCGATTTTCCGAACTGGGCCCTCAACAGTCTCAGCGTCCGCGCCTTCAACGGGCTGTATTTCCGGAAGGGAAAGGGCAAGCCAGACCATCGTCTTGTCGGGTGGAACAGCTACTTCTACCCGCTTGATTCGATATTGGGATGGAACCGCATCTATGGACGGCGCGGCTTCGCGCAGTATCAATGCGCCATCCCTCTCGATCAGGCGCGGGACGGGCTTCGCGCCCTTCTTGACTGCATATCGGCATCGGGGACAGCGTCCTTCCTTGCCGTTCTCAAGCGGCTTGGACCGCAGACAGGAAACTTCTCCTTCCCTCTCGAAGGCTACACCCTTGCCCTTGATTTCCCGGTGTCGCGGCGGTCCCTCGACCTCATGGACAGGCTTGACGACATCACCGCCCGCCATGACGGCAGGATCAACCTGGCGAAGGACAGCCGCATGTCGGCCGAGATGCTGGCCAGGACGGATGACAGGGCCGGCCTTTTCGGGGCCTATCGCAAGGCGCGGGGCAGCGACACCAGTTTCGCGTCAAGCCAGTCAACGAGGTTGCGGATATGACACAGCGCCCTGTCCTGATCCTTGGTGCCCGCAGCGATATCGGCCTTGCGATCGCCCATCTCTTTGCCGCCAGGGGCCATCCTGTGCAGCTGGCCATGAGAAATGCGGCGGCGCATGACGCCATCCGGGCCGATATCGCGATCCGGCACGCGGTGGCGGTCACTTTGCATGAATTCGACGCGCTTGCCACCGACAGGCATTCCGGGCTTGTCGACAGTCTGCCGGAACTGCCGGAGGTGGTGGTCTGCGTTGTCGGGCTTCTTGGCGATCAGGCACGGGACGAGCAGGATCCGGCCAGCGCCGTCACCGTCATGCGGACCAATTTCGAAGGGCCGGCCAGCATCCTCTCTGTTCTCGCCACCAGGTTCGAGGAGCGGGGCTCGGGGACCCTGGTGGGGATCAGCTCGGTGGCCGGCGAGCGCGGGCGCGCCTCCAACTATATCTACGGATCGGCGAAGGCAGGCTTCACCGCCTTCCTGTCCGGGCTTCGCAACCGGCTGGCCGGCAGGAATGTCCATGTTGTCACCGTGATCCCGGGCTTTGTGAGAACGCGGATGACGGACGGGCTTGCGCTGCCGGCTGTCTTCACGACGGATCCGCCGGATATCGCCCGGCTGGTATACCGGGCCGTGACGCGACGCAAGGATATCGTCTATTCGCGATGGTGGTTCCTGATCATGGCGATCATCAGACACATTCCCGAACGGCTGTTCAAACGCATGTCGCTCTAGGCGCCGCGCCGCGCGCCGATGCCGCGACATTTACCGGATCGTTATCCTGTGCGATGATGCGGTCGTTCTTTATGAGATTTCGGGTGTCTGTTTTGGCCAATTTCCGTTCTTCCGCCTTCGTTATCGCGCCTTCCGACCATGGGACGATGATCGTCAACCGCAACGACTTCCGGCAGACAAAAAGCGGCATCATCGGCGTCGGCGCCCAGATCCTGCACAAGCAGAGCTTCGACAAGGAGGAGGTCAATCTGGTCCTCGGCCTGCTGAGCAAGCGGCGACATATCTACAAGAAGAATGTCGTGGCGCTCGATTGCGGCGCCAATATCGGGGTTCACACCATCGAATGGGCGCGGCATATGCATGGCTGGGGAGAGGTCCATGCCTTCGAGGCGCAGGAACGGATCTATTACGCGCTGGCGGGCAATATCGCGATCAACAACTGCGTCACCGCGCGCGCGACATGGGCGGCGATCGGCGCCAAGCCCGGCACGCTCGATGTTCCAAAGGTCAACTACGATCTGCCAAGCAGCTATGGCAGCCTCGAGCTCCGCAAATCAGCAAGCAACGAGAATATCGGCCAGGCCATCAGCTATGATAAATCGGACACATACGAAGTGCCGATGATCACGCTGGACAGCGTGAAGCTCGCGCATGTCGATTTCATCAAGATCGATGTCGAGGGCATGGAGATCGACGTTGTGCGCGGCGCGGCCAAGCTTCTGAAGAAGCACCGCCCGATGATGCTGATCGAACATATCAAGACCGACAGCAAGGCTCTCATCGATATGCTGGCATCATTCGGCTACCGGCATTACACGCTTGGGATCAATTATCTTGCGGTCCATGAAAGCGACAAGATCGAAATCAAGGTCTGAGCGCCACCCGCAGCCATCAGCGCCCTATCCGTTCGGCACATGGAAACTCGGGCGCCTTGCCGGTACGGCGTCTTGTCGGTGCGGCCGTCAGTTCGCAAGCGGATACTGGCTCTTGGCGAAGAACCTGTTCTCGTAGCTGTGGCCGAACCGCATGTTCTGAAGCGTCACCGTGGTGGTGACATCGGCGGAGTCGCGGATGCTCCAGCGGCGAAGCTCGAAAGGCTCGTTGGTGAATTCCAGCGTCAGCTCGCCGGCCCCTTCGCCGGTCTCCTTCGTCAGAATGATGGTTGTGATGCCGTTGCGGACAGTGTGCCGCGTGGTGAAGTCCGGCGAGCGCAGCTTCACCTGGTCCTGCAGGATCAGCGACAGCGGGGTCTCGCGGATGGGATAGCTTGTCACCCGCTTTTCCTCCGGCCTGTCGACATGAAGCCATACCGGCGTCGTCAGAAGGATCAGAGGCTCGTCGAGGTCATAGATGATCTTCATCCGGTGCGGACGCCGCAGGTGAAGCTCGCCGGTGGCGGCGCTGCCGTCAGAGGCGACCTGGGTGAAATCGGCCTTCATCGTGGTGATGCTGTCGAACCAGGCCTCGGCCGCGCCGACCGGATCCACGGCGGCGGCGGCGGCCGACACGAGTCCCATGAGGACGGGCCCCGTGACAGCTGCCAGAACAGCCAGACGAAGATACCGTTTTGCCGCCGTCGTCACGCCCATTTACTGACCCGCCTCCTCGGTCACCAGGACCTCGCGCTTGCCGACATGGTTGGCGGCGCTGATGATCCCGTTGCTTTCCATTTCCTCGATGATGGTCGCCGCCCGATTATAGCCGATCTTGAGATGGCGCTGAACGAAACTTGTCGAGGCTTTCTGCTCGCGGATGACAAGCTGCACCGCCTGGTCATACAGGCTGGCCCCGCCGCCGAGAAGATCGCCGGTGCCGCCACCTGCCGAGGATGTCTCATCCTCCTCCTCGGCAACCACCTTCTCGTTGTAGTCAGGCTCGCCTTGCTTGCGCAGGAAGTCGGCAACCGCCTGCACCTCGTCATCCGAGACAAAGGGGCCGTGAACCCGCACCACGCGCCCGCCACCTTCCATGAACAGCATGTCGCCGCGGCCAAGAAGCTGTTCCGCCCCCTGCTCGCCAAGAATGGTCCGGCTGTCGATCCGCGAGGTCACCTGGAAGCTGATCCTTGTCGGGAAGTTCGCCTTGATGGTGCCGGTGATGACATCGACCGAGGGTCGCTGCGTCGCCATGATCACATGGATGCCGGCAGCGCGGGCCATCTGCGCGAGACGCTGCACCGCCGCCTCGATCTCTTTGCCGGCGACAAGCATCAGATCGGCAACCTCGTCGATCACCACGACAATGAAGGGGAGCGGCGCAAGATCCAGAATCTCCTCCTCGAAGACAGGCTTGCCTGTTTCCGAATCGAACCCGGTCTGCACCCGCCGGGTCAGAACCTCGCCCTCGGCCCGCGCCTCGGCAACGCGCTGGTTGTAGCCGGCTATGTTGCGGACATTCAGCTTCGCCATGTTGCGATAGCGGTTTTCCATCTCGCGGACCGCCCATTTCAGCGCTGTCACCGCCTTTGACGGCTCGGTCACGACCGGGCTCAGCAGATGCGGAATGCCGTCATAGACGGACAGTTCCAGCATTTTCGGATCAACCAGGATCATCCGGCATGTTTCCGGCGTGTGACGGTATAGAAGCGATAGGATCATCGCGTTGATCCCGACCGACTTGCCCGATCCGGTGGTGCCGGCGACAAGAAGATGCGGCATCCTCGCCAGATCGACGATCACCGGCGCGCCCGCTATGTCCTTGCCAAGCATCATCGGAAGGTTGCTGCTGTCCGATGCCCAGGCCTGATGATCCAGGATTTCGCGAAGCGCCACCGTCTGCCGGTCGGTGTTGGGAAGCTCGATGCCGATGACATTCTGCCCGGGCACCACGGCGACCCGGACCGAGACCGCGCTCATCGAGCGCGCGATGTCATCGGCAAGCGAGATCACCCGCTGCGACTTGGTGCCGGGGGCCGGCTCAAGATCATGCCGCGTGACCACCGGGCCATAGCGCGAATCCGTGATTGACCCCTTCACGCTGAAGTCGCCAAGAACCTCCTCGAGCTGCGTCGCCGTCATCTGCAGCTCCTGCTGCGAGGGGCCTGCGGCTGCCTTTGCTGGCGCGCTCAGCAACTTCGGCGGCGGCAGGCGGAAGTGGCTGTCCCCCCCGAAATCAAGATTGCCCTGGCCGGCCCGCGCCGTCCCGGCTCCGGCGCCGGCGGCGGCATCGCCGCCTGTGTTGATGCCTGTGTTGATGATGGTCGGCTCCTGGCGTTTTTTCTTCGCGCTGCGCCGCGCCCGCTTCTTCGCCGGCGCTGGTGCGGCGGCCTCGGTCGAGCGGACTTCCGGTTCCGTCAGCGTCAGTTCCGGCACCGCCTCTCCATCACCCTCATCCTCTGACCCGCGGGACCCGGCGGCCCTGCGAAGACCGCGCGCAAGAAGGACGACCGGTGCCAGCAGAACACCCCATTGCCGGCGCGAAACGGTGGCGCTCCAGGACCAGAGCAGGATGCCGATCAGGAAGAATCCGGCACCGGCATAATGCACCGCCGTAAGACCAAGAAGGGCAGGTACCGCCGGAAAATAGGGCTGTGTCAGTCCGATCAGGACAACGCCTGCAGCGCCGCCGGCGGCGCTGCCGTCGCCGCCCGACAGGCCATAGAGCCCGCCGGCAAGACACAGCAGCGCGACCGGCGCAAGGAACAGCCGCGCCACGCGGTTGCCGATATGCTGCTTGCGGACAAGCCTGTATCCCCAGCCCACCGGCAGCAGCGCCGCGAAGAACCCGGCGGTGCCGAGGCTGACCCGGAGCGCCCCGGCGATGGCGGCGCCGGGAGCGCCGAACCAGTTGTCGATCTCGCCGGATGAGAAAGCGCTGAAGGACGGATCATAGCGGCCAGGCGAGAACAGGGTCGCCGTGAGGCCGAGCCCCGCCAGAAGCAGGGCAAGGCCGCCAGCCTCCATCAGCCGGCGCTTCAGAAACCCGATCAGCGCCGGTGACAGGACCCGTTTCTTTTCCTCGCTCTCGGCCATGCTGGTGTCTACGCCGCGCCGGGCGCGCTGGAGGCCTTGTCCCCGGCGGCATATAGTTCGGCGACACGGGACAGGCTTTCCTCGGTGCGGTCGTGATCATGGACAAGCGCCATGCGCACATAGCCCGCGCCGGGATTCACCCCGCCGGTTGTTTCCGCCATGAAGGACCCCGGCATCGCCCGCACTGCCTGTTCCGCCATCAACCGCCGTACAAACACCTGATCATCATCCACCGGCAGCCACAGGAAGAATCCGCCCGTTGGCGGCGCCACACCGAGATAGCGCGCGGCAAGGGCAAAGCTATGGTCGTAATGCGCCCGAATTGCGGCAACATGCTCGTCATCATCATAGAGGTCGGCGGCCACGTGAAGAAGCGGCGTCGGCACAATCGAGCCGCTGTTCGATATCAGCTTGCCATAGAGCGAGATCACCGTGCGGTCGCCGATGATGAAGCCGACGCGCAGACCCGCCGCGCTCGACCGCTTGGACAGGGAATTCAGAACAACCACATTGCGGAGCGGGTCGGTAGCCTGATCGCCGCCGTCCTCGTCATGGATCTCGGCCGCTGCCTCGAGCGCGCCCGTCGGCGGGCTTCCACGCCAGATATCCTCGTAGCATTCATCCATCACCAGCAGGAAATCATGCTGGCGGGCCAGCCTGATCGCCGCTTTCATCTGCGGCATCGACATCACCCCGCCCTGCGGGTTGGTCGGGCTGCACAGATAGGCGATGGCAGCGTCAGCGAGCCATTCCGCCGGCTGCGCCGACAGATCGGGAACAAACCCGTCTTCGGCGATAGCGTTCAGATAGCGGATCTCGCCGCCAGACGCCAGCGCCCCGGCGCGCCATGCGTGGTAATAGGGATTGGCGATCAGGGCCTTCGCCCGCGGCTTTGTCCCGCGCACAAGGCCGCCCATCAGACCAAGCGGCTCGCGGGTGCCGGGAACGGGAAGCATCTGCCGCTCGATATCGACAGCGCCCGATGCCAGCAGGCCGGCGGCGGCCGGCCATCGCCGCCGGACATAGCGTTCCACCGCGGCGGTAAACCGCGGATGGCCGTTCGCCTTCGGGTAATATTGCCAGCCGGTGTTGTTGGCGGCCAGGCTCTGCACCAGCAGGTCGCCCCCGCCGATCTGCGGCTCACCGATCGACATGTCGAGAAGCTCGCGGTCCTGCGGCGGAGCCTCGCCCTCGAGGAGCGCCCGCATCTGAACGAACATGTTACCGTCAAAAAGCTTGTATTCAGGGTTCAGTTTCATGGTCTGCCATTCCGCCAGCCGGCATCGATATCTTCCTGTCTGCGAAGCTGCCAGAAATCGAACGGCGACGTCCAGCGAGGGCATTCAGGGAACAGGCTTCGCGCGGGGCATCCCACACTCCCTGCGCCCCCCACAACTAACGCATCCGCGGCAGGGGGGCAATCTCCGAACCCGCCCCGGCCTTGCGACCGCTTTGCCGATGGACAAGCCCGCGCCGTTCATCCTACATCTTGGTAATGTTCTGCGCGAGAGGCACCAATGATGACATCGTCTAGCGACAGACGCGGCGCGGTCTTTCTTGACCGTGACAACACGCTGAATGTCGATGAAGGCTATACCTGGCGGATCGAGGATTTTGCCTGGGTTTCCGGCGCGCCGGAGGCGCTGGCGATCTGGCACCGGGCCGGGATCGCCTGCTTCGTCGTCACCAATCAGGGCGGCATCGGCAAGGGGCTCTACAG
>JBMHCH010000105.1:0-3348 GCA_049890015.1 Puniceispirillaceae bacterium (SeqCode) | reverse complement strand
TTAACCGTCAGGCAGGCGGCGGCATTGTCGTCACGCGGCGGAATGCCCGCGATGAAAGCGAGGCCGTCAAACGTGCCGTCTGCTTTGGCAACCGCCGTTTCGATGCCATCGCCGTTCATCAGATCAAGCGGGATATAGGTGACATCGGCTGCCGGTTCATGAAAGTCGAATACCACGAGTTCATGGCCTGCCGACTGAAGCAGGGAAATGGTTTCGGCGCCGATGCCGCTTGCGCCGCCAGTGATTGCCAGTCTCATCAATAGTCTCCCTCAATTCTGCACGGGCACAAGGCCGGTCAGGCGGATTCTCTCTGACTTGCGTTTCCGACCATCTGTTCCAAAGCCTTCTCGCAACAACGCCATTTGTAAATCAAAATTATTTGTATATTCATTCAATTATGAATAGTTTGGGGACCAGGATATTTGACGTATATGTCAGAAACAAGGGGACAAGGATGGGGGAAAGACATTCACTTGATCCGAGGTTGCTCTATCAGCTCCATATAATCCTCGATTCCGGTTCACTTTCGGCTGCAGCGGATTTTCTGTCGGTGTCGCAGCCAACATTGTCGAGAAATGTGAGCTTGCTGGAAGCGCATGTTGGCCGCCCGCTGATGGTGCGCGGCAGACACGGTGTTACTCCGACTGAAGCGGGAATCAGGCTTGCAGAACAGGGCCGGAAGATCGGCTCAGACCTGAAACAGGCAGACGAGATTCTGAATGCCCTGCAAAATGACAGCCCGCAGACGGTTCGTTTCGGCATGGGCCCTTTGATCGCCCAGGCATTGATGAATGAATTCGTCAGCCAGGAATTTGCGGATGAAAAAGCGCCTCCGCTCCATCTGGAAGTGGCGACGGCGCGTGATCTGGTCGCAAGGCTGATCCACGGACGGCTGGATTTCGCGGTGATGGTGACCCCGCCAGACATGAAGGTCGAGCATCTGAGCTGCATACCCATTGCCAGAGAGCATATCGGTCTGTTTGCAGGTCCAAAATTCCGGATCACTGGTGCTTTGCTCGAGGACCAGGCCGCATTGCGCGCCGCCCGGTGGCTCGGCATTGACGCCGCCTTTGCGGCCACGTCCTCGCACGACAACATGTTGAAGCGGATCGGTCTGCCAAACATCCCGCCAAGCATTCAGTTCAATATGGACGCGATCGCCTTGATTAGAGTCTTGTCAACCTCGGATGCTCTGGCATTCCTTCCTGCGAAGATCTCGAGGCTTATGTTCGACGATAGCGTTGTCTCGGAAATACCGCTTGGCGAATATGTGGAGCCACGGCAGATCTCCATCTGGCATCAGGCGGATGCCAATCTCTATCCAACGCTCGAGGGTGTGATCCGAAGATGCAGGGCGTTTCTAAATTCTGCCTTTAGAACAGAGGCGCCGGTTGGTTCGGAATGACCGCCGGGTCTTTCGATGCCCGACCTCAAGGTTTTGTTGCCCAGCATATCCATTTACCCGGCATATCCATTTAAAGTTGAATGGATCCTCAAATTTTTTCTATTTACAAATGAAATGGCGGCATCAACGCTCATCCTGTTGAGGTGACTTCAATCGCAACGCGCCGCTATGGCGTCAAACGGGAGGGCAAATTGATCAAATCACTCAAGAGCGCAGTCGTCGCGCTGACTTTGGCCACAGCTGGGTCATCCGTCGCGGTCGCGCAGACAAACCTGACATTCCACACAGCAGGAAGCGGCACACCGGTTGCGCTGACTGCCACAGCGCTGGTTGAATACGCTGCTGAACGCGGCATTGCCAACATCCAGGTCTCGGAAGGCAAGGTTGCGACCAATTATCTGAAAGACCTTGCGGAGGGCAAGATCGACCTCGCAAACGGGCCGTTCATCCTGCCGTTCCTGATGTCGAAGGGGGCTGGCCCTTACGCAAAGATGGGTAAGGAAACCGGCGCTGAACTGTCAAAGAACATCCAGCTGCTTTACCCGCATACGCTGGCTGTCTTCACCATGTATGCCTACAACGCCAAGGGCATTTCCGGTTGGGATGACCTGAAGGGCCGGAAGATCCTGAATGGTCCGCCACGCGGCGCAGCGACAAGCAACTCGAGGGCGCTGGCCCAGTTCTTTGGCGGCGCAAAGCATGGCGAGGATTACGAGTCGGTCACGGTGAACTGGAACCAGGCATCGGCGGCCATTGTTGACGGCACGGCGGACGCCGCCGTTCTGACGGTGCATTTCCCGGGCCCGCGCGAGACCCGCAATTCCGCTGCCGGCGCGATGACCATGTGGTCGATGCCGAAGGCGAAATTTGAATCCGACCCTGCCAAAAAACTTCTGAACAAACCCGGATCGGTTGCCTATCTGGCACCTGTGTCCTTCATTCAGGAAAAAATGGGCAGCAACTGGACCATCAAGTCCGAGGACGGCACCTTCCGCGGCATGGCCGTGACCGGCGGTGATTTTGTCAACAAGTCGATGGATGCCGAGCTGGCCTACCAGCTGACAAAGGCGCATATCGAGAATGTTGATGCCATCAAAGCCATCGCGCCGTTCATGGAGACGCTGAACCACGGCGTGATTGACCCGAAGGTCGCGGGACTTTGCGGGCCAAATCCGGTGAAGTTCCACCCCGGTGCCGTTCGTGCCTGGGAAGAAGCTGGCCACAGTATTCCCGACTGCGCCAAGCCGTAAGGCAGATCGGAACTCCGAAGATGGCGGCGGGCGGTCCCAGGCCGGATTGCCCGTTCGCCTCTCCACAGCAGCAGGATTGCATCAGGGCGTGAGACAATGAAAAAGGGTGGCCAAAGCTCTGGCAACGCCGACAATGGCATGGGTGCCATTGGCTACTGGCTTGCCTTTATCTTTGTGTTTGCCGGTCTGCTGAATGTGACCCCGGCCATCCCCGGTTGGGACCAGCTGTTCAAGACCCTCGTTGGACATGATGATTTCAAGATCAGGCGGTTCCCGACGGAATGGCTCTATCCGCTTCTGTTTTTCGTGATGATGCTTGTCGTCACGCTGAAACATTCCATTTGGCGGAGCTGGCGGGACAGGCCGCCTGCATTGCGCCGGTTCGGACTGGCACTTGACGTGGCGTTGATCGTCGCCAGCGCGGCCATTTCCTTGACATATCTCATTGAACTGGAGGCAGTTTGCCTCCTGGACATTTTCACCGGTGACCGCGCGCGCCTTGTCGCTGAGGCGCTGCGCTCGGAGGTTGAATATTCCGAGATGATGGGCCTGCCGATCCCTGTCACCGCAGACGATCCGGCCTGCCTCAACACCACACAGAATTTTCTGCCACTGATCCTGTTCGGCGCGGTGGTGGTATTCCTTGCCTACAACGTAAAGGTCTGGGGCCTGCCGCTGGTGCTCGTTTCGATC
>JBMHCH010000104.1:0-8062 GCA_049890015.1 Puniceispirillaceae bacterium (SeqCode) | reverse complement strand
GGTGGGTCTGCTGTGCATTCGCCAGGCGAAATCCGGCGGCACCAGCAGCCTGATTTCCTCGGGCGCGCTCTATAACGAGATGCTGGCGCGCTATCCGGAATATCTGTCGACCTTCTACCGCCCGATGTACTACCCGCATCTCGGCGGCGACGAGCCGGCGCTCTCGCCGGTGTTCAGCTATCATCAGGGCAAGATGTCGGTGCGCTATCTGCGGCAGTATCTGGAGCTTGGCGCCGATATGATGGGCCGCCCGCTGTCGCCGGTGGAGCGCGAGGCGATGGATGTGTTCGACCAGATCATGCATGAGCCGGACATGCGCATCGACATGATGATGCAGCCGGGGGATCTGCAGCTCGTCAACAACTACACGGTGATGCATTCGCGCACCAGTTTCGAGGACCATGACGATCTGGCATTGCGCCGGCGCAAGCTGCGACTCTGGCTGAAACTTCCCGGCGCGCGCCAGCTTGGCTACCCGTTCCAGGGTCGGCACGGATTTCCCGATCCGGCCTGATGGCGCAAAGCACTGCTTCATATCAGGCAGTGCCGGGGAAACATCCCTCTGGACGCTATCAAAAGATCCGGCGTCATCGGGAAATATGTCCCGCATCCATGCAGGAGACAGATTCGTCGCGCCCTGCGGCGCGCCTTGCGCCGAATGACCGGCTGGCCCGGCTAGGCTGCGCGGGGCATCACGGCGGCCATCGGCGGGTACAGCGCTTCATCCATGACCATCATTTCGGCCACGCCAAGCACCCGCGCCATCTCCGGCCATTCAGGCAGGGACGGGCAGTCCAGCACCGCCTCGCCAAGGGCGGCGATCAGGCCATCGTCGAGCGATGCGTCGGCAACAAGGGGCGGTGCCGGATGAAAGGCGGTCTCGCCGATCACCCGCACCTTCGCCACATCCTCCGGCCGGTCATGCCGGGCCAGTGAAAAGCTCATCCGGTCGATGGCGGCAAGCTGCGCCTTGCCCTTGGCAACCAGCGTCACCGACTCCAGATGCGCGCCGGAACGCAGCGGCAAGGTCAGCGCCATACCGTGTGTTCCGGCGAGATGCGCGGCAAGGGTGATGGCGCCGGAAAAGGACCCGGGCTCATTGATCGCCGCGATATGGACGCCGGGATCAAAATCCCCGACCTCGGCCAGCCCGCCGTCGCGCGGCGTGATGATCAGCGAATTGTAATGACCGCGGGGGACCGCCGGATCGCCGATCACCGGCGTCGCCAGATAGCGCCATCTGCCGGCCGGCGCGGTGGCAAGGGTGATGCCGCACATATGGCGGACCGCCTGCGCCTCCTGACCAACGCCCGCCCGGTCAAGAATGGCGGCAAGCCGCTGTTCAATGGCGGCGAAGATATGGGCGCTTGCCGGAGCCGGATACATGCCAAGGCTGATGCGGGGATCATTCATGCTGCGGTCTTGTCTTTCCTGTTATCGCGCGCGGCGAGGATCATTGCCGCGCCTTTCTCGCCGATCATCAGGGACGGGGCGTTGGTGTTGCCGTTGGTGATGGCTGGCATGATCGAGGCGTCGATGACGCGAAGCCCGTCAATGCCCCGAACGCGAAGCTGCGGATCGACCACGGCCATCTCGTCCTGTCCCATCTTGCATGTTCCGCATACATGATAGGCGCTGTTGGCGTTGGCGCGGACAAAGGCGTCGATGTCGGCATCCGAAGTCACATCGGGGCCCGGCGCCACTTCCGGCCCGCGCAAGGCGTCAAATGCGGGCTGTGCCGCGATCTCGCGGGTGATCCGCACGGAGTCGCGAAAGACACGCCGGTCGGCCTCGTCGCGAAGCCCGTTCAGCCGCATGATCGGCGCTGCCAGCGGATCGGCGCTGGCAAGGCGCACCCAGCCCCGGCTTGCTGTCTGCACCGGCCCGACATCGAAGCAATAGCCGTCCTTGTCCGGCGGCGGCGACCAGCCATCAAGAAAATAAGGCCAGAAATGATACTGGATATCGGGGTAGGCGGCATCCTGCCCGGTGCGAAGAAAGGCGCCGACGCGGCTTGGCGTCGTCGCCGCCGGGCCGCTTCGCGTCAGAAACCACTGCATGCCGATGGCCAGCATCCGGTGCGGCTTCAGCAATCCGTTCTGCGACAGCCCGCTGGCGCAGCGGTGCTTGATATGGACCTCGAGATGATCATGCAGGTTTTCGCCGACGCCAGCGATGTCTTCAACCACCGCAATACCGTGCTGGCGCAGCTGGTCCGCCGGCCCGATGCCGGACAGCATCAGGATCTGCGGCGACTGCACCGCGCCGGCTGACAGGACAATCTCGGCATCGCAATGCGCCTCAAGCCTGCGTCCGTTCTGCAGGAAGCTGACACCTGTGGCGCGCCCGCCCTCGATGACCAGCTTCGTGACATGCGCGCCGGTGCGGATATGAAGATTGGGGCGGCTCCTGATCCGGCCGATCAGGGCGGCCGTTGCCGAACGCTCGCCGCCCGCGATATTCACATCGAACGCGGTGCCGCCTTCCTGAGTCTCGCCATTATAATCATCTGGCGCGCCATACCCGGCTTCCCCGACAGCATCGAGGAAGGCCTGTTCCAGCGGGTGATGGCGGCCCAGCCTGTCGACCGAAATCGGACCTTTGCCGCCGCGCCATGCGTCTTCTCCCGGAAGGTAGGTCTCCATCGACCGGAAATGCGGCAGCACATCGTCATAGCCCCATCCGGTCGCGCCACCGGCCTCCCAGCCATCGAAATCCGCCCGATGGCCGCGCACGAACACCATGCCGTTCAGCGATGATGATCCGCCGATGACCTTGCCGCGCGGCTGAAAGATCCGGCGGTCATCCATCCAGGGCTCCGGCTCGGTTGAAAAGCACCAGTTGCGCGGCCCGCCAAGGAAGTTGTTGCGGGTGGCCGCCGGCATGCGGATGGTCCAGTGTCCTTCGCGGCCCCCGGCCTCGAGAAGAAGGACCGAAAGCGACGGATCCTCGCTGAGACGGGCCGCCACCATGCCGCCTGCCGATCCGCTGCCGATGATGATGTAGTCGTATCGCATCCCGTTTCTTGCCTGCTGCCGCCCAGCGTTGCTTGGTTGCTCCGCCCACCGGTGATAGGGTGCAGGCAGACTGCTTGGAAAAAGCCGTGAGTTCAATGGCTGCGTTGCGAAAATCACTGAAATATCTGCTGTCCGCCTGCCTTGCTGGCGGTCTTCTTGTCGGCGGGGTTGGGCTTCCTGTCTCGCAGGGTGCGGCCGCCACCCAGGCGGAGCGCGATTTGTTCGCGTCGGCCTTTCGCGGAACGGTGAGCGATCCTGCGCTTTATGACAACCTGATCGCGGAGATGAAGATCGGTCCCGAAAAGGCGCCGCTGTTCCGCCGGTATTTCGAAGAGGTGATGACCGACCAAGCGATGCAGCAGCGGATGGTCGACGAAATGCTGGCCACCGGCCTTCTCGACATCGTCATCGCCAGCGGTGACGAGGACGAGGCCATGAAGACGGGCTTCAGCCTCGGCTATGAGGTTGCGGTGTCCCTGACAACCCGCGGCCTGGCGAAGATGAGTCATGGTGACATCCGGTCTTTCTTCGCGCTGATGGGCCAGATATTCGGCCAGGTCGAGGCCCGCTACTGCCGGGTGCTGATGCAGCAGCAGGGCGCCACCCAGGAGGCACAAATCCTCACCGGTTTCGCAGTCATGCGAAGTCTCGATATGCCGCAGTTCAGACACTATCTGTCGCTGTCGAAAGCGGCGCTTTTCGCCGAGCTTGCGATGTCGGCGCCACGCACTCTGCCGACGCCAGCACAGATGGATCTCGCCAATCAGGACTTTGCGATGAAATTCGATGCCGGTTTGCGGGATCTTGCCGATCCCCGCGCCGTCATCATGTCACTGTCGGCCCCGCACAGCGCCGCTGACGAGGATTTCTGCACGGCAGGCAGGCTCATGTTCACCATTATGGCGGATATGGACGGGCTGACCGGCCGGTGGATGCGGCTTGCCACGCTTGTTGCCGCCGAGTGATGCGCCCTGTCTGCTGCACCATGAGCCCGGAAACCCATGGCGTAATTCATTGCAGACCTCATTCGGGGGCTTCATTCCGGATCGATTCTGTGACAGGTTTCACCCAGAGCGTCCCTGACAGTGCCGACAGGCTGTTCCCAGATGAATGAAGTTCTGACCCCGCCCGTGATCACCCTCCGCCAGCTCCGAAAGAGCTATGACGATCTGGAGGTGCTGCGCGGGGTTGATATGACCGCGCGCGAGGGTGATGTGATCTCGCTCATCGGCTCCAGCGGTTCCGGCAAGTCGACGCTTCTTCGCTGCATCAACATGCTGGAGATCAGCCAGGGCGGCGATATCGAGTTCTGCGGCGCGCCGGTGGTCTGGCGCGGCGAAGGCGAAGGGCGCCATCCTGCCGACCAGAAGCAGGTGATCGGCATGCGAACGCAGCTGTCGATGGTGTTCCAGCAATTCAATCTGTGGGCCCATATGACCGTGCTGGCCAATGTCATCGAGGCGCCTGTCACCGTTCTTGGCAGGCCGCGCGACGAGGTCGCCGACGAGGCGATGCGCCTCTTGCGGAAAGTGGGCATCGCCGACAAGGCAGACGCCTTTCCGGCGCAGCTCTCGGGCGGACAGCAGCAGCGCGCCGCCATCGCCCGCGCGCTTGCCATGCGGCCGAGGGCGCTGCTGTTCGACGAGCCGACATCGGCGCTCGATCCCGAGCTGGAGCAGGAAGTGGTGAAAGTGATCCGCGATCTCGCCGCTGAGGGGCGGACGATGATCCTGGTCACCCATGACATGCGCCTTGCGCGCGACGTGTCCAGCCATGTGATGTTTCTCAATCAGGGTGTTGTCGAGGAAGAAGGCAAGCCCGAGCAGGTTTTTGGCCATCCGAAGACGGATCGGCTGCGACAGTTTCTTCACGCGACGTCGTCAGCCGCTTAGGGAAGCGTGAACCCCCGGATCACGGGGCGCTGCCTCCGGCAGCGAAAGGTCAGACAAGGGAGATGACAATGAAGTCACTGATCAAGGGTACGATCGCCGGCCTGGCGCTTGGCATGGCGCTGTCCAGCGTTGCGATGGCGCAGACCATTCGTATGGGAACCGAGGGGGCATACCCGCCTTACAACTTCATCAATGACAGCGGTGAAGTCGACGGGTTCGAGCGCGAGCTTGGCGACGAGCTGTGCAAGCGTGCAAGCCTGACATGCGAGTGGGTCACGAATGAGTGGGATTCGATCATCCCGAACCTGGTCTCCGGCAACTACGATACCATCATCGCCGGCATGTCCATTACCGACGAGCGCGACAAGGTGATCGACTTCACGCAGGACTACATCCCGCCGTCGCCCTCACTGTTCGTTGCCATGTCCGGTGCTTCCGTGGATCTGAATGGCGGCGTGATCGCGGCTCAGACAGCCACCATCCAGGCAGGCTTTGTAGCCGCCAGCGGCGCGACGCTTGTCGAGTTCGCCACACCTGACGAGACCATTCAGGCGGTCCGCAACGGCGAAGCCGACGCGGTGCTGGCGGATGGCGACTATCTGCTTCCGATCGTCAATGAGTCGAATGGCGAGCTGGCAGTGGTCGGCCAGGAATCGATCGGCGGCGGAGTCGGCATGGGCATCCGCGAGTCCGACGGTGCGCTGAAGGCGAAGATGGACAAGGCCATCGGCGCGATGAAAGCTGACGGCACGCTGAACACCATGATCAAGAAGTGGTTCGGCGACGACGCCAACACGTTCTAGGCGGCACTGCCGCAAACCATAATCTCGGCGGTGGCGGTTCCTTGCCGCCATCGCCGGTCCAGTGATCTTATGACAGACCCTCGCATCATCATCGTCGGATCGGGCATAATAGGGGCCTGCCTTGCCTATGCCGCATCGCAGCGCGGACTGAAGCCGGTCGTCGTCAGCGCCGGACAACCTGCCGACGGCGGCAGCGCGACCGCGGCGAGCTGGGCCTGGATCAACGCCTGCTCGACCGGTGATCCCGACTATTTCAGACTTCGCCACGCCAGTCTGCGGCGCTGGCAGATCTGGATGCAGCAGCTTGACACGATCCGGTTCAGCGCTACCGAGACCTATCTGTGGGACCTGCCGCCGGACGAGCTGCGTGCCGCCGTGGACGGGCTGGCTGCTCTTGGCTACCCGGTCGAGCTCATCGACAGCGCCGTGCTGACAGCGCGTCTGCCCCGGCTTCGCGAGGTGCCCGAGGCGGCGCTACACACCGCCATCGAGGGTGCTGTCGAACCCGCGCCGGCCGCGCGGGCGCTTCTGGCCGCGTCCGGTGCCGAGATTCGCCAGGCGCATGTCCAGGGTCTGCTGGTTGAGGGGGACCGCATCCGTGGCGTGATGAGCGATGCCGGGCCAATCGCGGCCGACGAGGTGCTGCTTGCTGCCGGCAATGCCACGCCCCGCCTTCTGCGGAGCGTCTCCGTGCCTCTGGAGATGCAGTCCAGCGACGGGTTGCTGGTGCTGAGCAAGCCGGTTGACCCCTTCCTGTCGTCGGTTGTCGCCGGACCGGATTTCCATGTCCGGCAGCGCGTTGACGGACGGCTTCTTGTCGGCGGAACCTTCGCGGCCTACACGCCGCGGGCAGGCAATCTCACCCTTGCCGAGGATGCGGCCGGCCAGCTGTCGCGCATCGGCGAGGTGTTCGACGTGCCGTCGCCTCTGTCGGTGGAGGCCTTCACCCTTGGCACCAGACCGATCCCGAAGGGCGGCATGCCCTGCATCGGACGCTGCCGGCGTCCGGATGGCACCCTGTATCAGGGGCTCTATGTGGCGGTGATGCATTCCGGCTTTTCCAACGGCGCCGGGGTCGCGCATGCTGCCATGAATGAAATTCTTGAGGGCGTGGAGGCTGACGAGCTGACCCCGTTTCGCATGCCGCACGCCGAGGGCAGCGCGTGATGCTGGCCGGGTGCGAAGACCCCTCGGCCCTGTCCGGCCTTGCCTGGTTCGGCTGCTATCTCACCACCGGCAAGCATATGGCCTTCTACATGTCCTTTGGGACGGTGCTGCTGCTGCTGGCATTGACCGCGCCGGCGGCTCTTCTGTTCGGATTCGGCGGGGCCCTGGCAAGCCGCTCCGCAATCGCGCCGCTGCGCTGGGCCGGCAAGGGATACACCGCGATGGTGCGCGGCGTGCCCGAGATCGTCTTCTTCCTGTTTGTGCCGCTGGCGATCGACCAGGGATTCGAATATCTGCGCCACAAGGCAATCTGTCCTGACTGGAGCGAGCCGATCCGGCAGGGCAATGATTTCGTTGTCTGCGCCGCGGCGAAGCTGCCGCTGAATGCCGACCCGCAATGGATGCATGAAATCTACGGATTCCTGCTGGCGATTCTGGCCTTCGCCATCGTCTATGGCGCCTTTGCCGCCAACACCATCCGCGGCGCGTTCGATGCGGTGCCGCATGCGCAGATCGAGACGGCGCAGGCCTTCGGAATGAGCGGCCGCCAGGTGTTCAGGCGGGTGCATATGCCGCAGATGTGGATCTACGCGCTTCCCGGCCTGTCGAACCTGTGGATGATCCTGACAAAGGCGACGCCGCTGCTCTTCCTGCTCGGCGTGGAGGATATTGTGTTCTGGGCGCGCGAGCTTGGCAGCATGAAGACAAAGGCCTTCACCTATCCGCATCCGAACTGGCAGCTGTGGTATTTCCTCGGGCTTCTGGTGTTCTATCTGGGCCTGACCCGCGTCAGCGAAATCGTGCTTTCGCGGCTCAATGCGAAATTCAGCCTCGGGCAGGGAACCCTTGCCGGACGCGGGCAGGGGGGTCTCGGGCGATGAGCTGCATCGCCACCATCCAGGCCTATGGCCTGCGCGCGAGCGGCATTGGCGAAAGGCTGCTGCCGAAATCGGATTTCACCCTGTGCGAGCAGTTCGTGCTGATCGGCAGCGGGATGATCTGGAACGTCTATTTCGGGGTCATGGCGCTTGCCATCGGCTTCTGGTTCGCGATGGCGCTTGCGGTCGGCAAGAACGCGGCCAATCCACTGCTGCGCATTCCGGCAAGCAGCTTCATCTTTCTGTTCCGCGGATCGCCCCTCTTCATCCAGTTCTTCGTGGCCTATCAGCTGTTTGTCCTGCTG
>JBMHCH010000103.1:0-12776 GCA_049890015.1 Puniceispirillaceae bacterium (SeqCode) | reverse complement strand
TCGGCCCGGCGGGTCTCGATATAGGCCTGCATCTCCTCGATGCGGGCCGGGTCCATCGGCGGGGGCTCGTAGGCCTCCAGCATCTTCGGCCAGATCTCCATCGCCCGCTCGGTGGTGGTGCGCCCGCCGGCATCGCGCCAGTTCTCGTTGTTCGACCAATCCGACAGGAACGGGCTGTAGAAGGCCGACTGGTAGCGCTCCATCGTATGGCCGGCGCCGAAGAAATGGCCGCCCGGCTCAACCTCGTCATGCGCGGCAAAGCCGAAATCGGCATCGCTGAAGCCTGGCGGGGTCAGGAATTCCGCCATCGCCTGCAGCATCTCGCAATCGACAATCAGTTTCTCGAAATCGGCGACAAGCCCGCCTTCGCCCCATCCGGCGGAATGGTAGATCAGATTGCCATGGCCGGTGACCGCGCCCCACAGCGCCATCTGGGTCTCCCACACCGCCTGCGCGTCGACAGCGTTCGAGGCGCTGCAGGCGCTGGTCCGGTAGGGAAGATTGTAGCGCCGCGCCAGCTGCCCGCCGGCGATATTGGCAAGGGTGTTCTCCGGCGTGCCAAAGGCCGGGGCGCCGGTCTTCATATCGACATTCGAGGTGAAGCCGCCATAGACCACCGGCGCGCCGGGGCGCACCAGCTGCGTCAGGGCGATGCCGAACAGCGCCTCGGCATTCTGCTGCGTCAGCGCCGCCGCCAGCGTTACCGGCGTCATCGCCCCCATCAGGGTGAAGGGCGTGATCACCGTGGCCTGGCCCATCTCGGCCATCGCCATCGCCGCCGCCGACATCTCGGTATCGAACTTGCGCGGCGAGTTGATGTTGATATTGGTGATCGATGTGGGGTCGGCGGCAAGCTCGTCCATGGTCAGGCCGCGGGCGATCGCCGTCAGCCGCGCCGCGTCGCGGACCCGCCCCTCGCCGATCGACATCGACAGGAACACCTTGTCGGTCATCGTCAGATTGACAAAACAGGTGTCGAGATGGCGCGTGTTCACCGGCAGATCGTTCGGCGCCAGCGTCTGGTTGCCGAAGAAATGAATGACATTGAAGCTCTGGCCAAGCTTCATCAGCTTCTTGTAGTCGGTGAAATTGCCGCTGCGCCGGCCGCCGCGGATGTCGTGGACATTGGGCGCGCCGGAGACCAGCCCGAAATGGATATGGTCGCCGCCGACGTGAAGCGCGTGCGCCTTGTTCACCGGCGTCAGGGTGAAGGAGGGCGGCGCGCTGGCAAGGGCGGCTTCGATCAGGCCGCGATCGGCGCGCACCACCATGCTGGCATCATCCACCTCGGCCCGGCGTTTCGATAGAGCGCGCGGGCCGTCTCGCTCATCACCTCGATTCCGTACTCCTCGAGAAGCCGGAGCGAGGCCAGATGGATGGATTCGATCTGGTCGGCGCTGAGCGGTGCCAGCGGCGCCATATGGTTGCGGATGTCGCGCCACTCGATCTGCGATGGCAGCGCGTCCTCGGGACGCTGCTTGCGGCCGCGTCGTACCGGTCGTCCGGGCGCGTTCATGGCGCTCTTGTCCTTTCTCCCCGTCGGGCGTCTGCCCCTCATTCATGCTTGCGCAGTCGAGGGCGGGACGTGCAAGAAAACCGGCAGTTTCTGTTCCGTTTCTGCCGGATTTCGACGGGCCGCTGAAATGAAGTCGCAGGAAGCGTCACGCCGGCTTTCAAAGCTGTTGCAAAGCCGGGAATTTTGGGAAAATGTGATCCCGCATTTCACACCATGCCGCCCCCGTCACCACGGTGCGAAGCAGGGCGGGAATGAGGAGAGGAAGCCATGCCGCTTGCGATGAACCGCGACGTCTTCATCACCTGCGCCGTCACCGGCTCGGGCGATACCACCGGCAAGTCTGACAAGGTGCCGGTCACCCCGGCGGAAATCGCCGACAGCGCCATCGAGGCTGCCCGCGCAGGTGCCGCCGTCGTGCATTGCCATGTCCGCGACCCCGAAACCGGCAAGCCGTCACGCGACCCGGCCCTGTTCCGCGAGGTCACCGAGCGGATCCGCGATTCCGAAACCGATGTGGTGCTGAACCTGACCGCCGGCATGGGCGGCGACCTTGTCCTTGGCGGGGTGGAGGCACCGCTGCCGCCGGACGCTGCCGGCACCGACATGGCGGGCGCCACAGAACGGCTGGCGCATGTCGCCGACTGTCGGCCGGAAATCTGCACGCTGGACTGCGGCACGATGAATTTCGGCCATGGCGACTATATCATGACCAACAGCACCGCGATGCTTGTCGAGATGGCGAAGCAGATGCAGGAGCTTGGCGTGAAGCCGGAGATCGAGGCCTTCGACACCGGCCATCTGTGGTTCGCGAGATATCTTGCCGAGCAGGTCCATATCGACAGCCCAGCGCTGGTGCAGCTGTGCGTGGGCATTCCCTGGGGCGCGCCGGACGACCTGAACACGCTTCTGGCGATGGTCAATAACGTGCCGCAGGACTGGGTCTTCTCCGCCTTCTCGATTGGCCGCAACGCCATGGCCTATCCAGCGGCGGCGGTGCTTGCCGGCGGCAATGTGCGGGTCGGGCTGGAGGACAATATCTATTTGTCGCGCGGCGTCTTCGCCACCAATGCCCAGCTTGTCGAGAAGGCTGTCAATGTGGTCGAGAATATGGGTGCCGGCATCATCGGGCCGGAGGCGGTTCGCGAGCGGCTGAAGCTGACCAAGCGCGCGCCTGTGTAATGCCGATCCATCCGTGAAGGAGGTCGCGATATGGCACCAACAGAACATCAACTGTCCGCGTCAGCAGCGGTGAAGCCGGCGCGGGCCGCGGTCATTGGCGGCGGGGTCATTGGCGGCGGCTGGGTCGCGCGTCTGGTCCAGAACGGCGTCGATGTCGGCATTTTCGACCCTGACCCCGAAGCCCCGCGCAAGATCGCCGAGGTGATGGCCAATGCCGAGCATGCTGTTGGCCAGCTGACCATGGCGCCACTGCCGAAACGCGGCGAAATGGTGTTCGCGGCCTCCATCGCCGAGGCGGTGGCAGGCGCCGAGCTGATTGTCGAGGCTGTGCCGGAACGGCTGAATGTGAAGCAGGCCGTCTATGCCGAGATCGAGGCGGCGGCATCAGCCGACGCGCTGATCACATCCTCGACCTCCGGAATCCTGCCAAGCGACCTCCAGGACGAGATGGACCGCCCGGAACGGCTTCTTGTCGCGCATCCCTTCAACCCGGTCTATCTGCTGCCGCTTGTCGAGCTGGTCGGCGGCAGATCGACAGCGGCTGAGTGCATCGAGCGCGCCGCCGGGTTCTTCGCCGGCATCGGCATGCATCCGCTTCGCATCCGCAAGGAGATCGAGGCCTTTGTCGCCGACCGCTTTCTCGAGGCTGTCTGGCGCGAGGCGCTGTGGCTGGTCAAGGACGGCATCGCCACAACCGAGGAGATCGACGACGCCATCCGCTTCGGCTTCGGTCTGCGCTGGGCGCAGATGGGGTTGTTCGAGACCTACCGGGTTGCTGGCGGCGAGGCCGGCATGGCGCATTTCATCGCGCAGTTCGGCCCCTGCCTGAAATGGCCCTGGACCAAGCTGATGGATGTGCCGGAGCTGACCGACGAGCTGGTCCGGACCATCTCCGACCAGTCCGATGCGCAATCGGGTATGCATTCGATCCGCGAGCTGGAGCGCATCCGCGATGACAATCTTGTTGCCATCATGCAGGCGCTGAAGGCGAATGACTGGGGCGCCGGACGCACCCTGTCGGCCTGGGAGACAGCTCTTTATGACGCGGTGCCGGCGGCCACCGCCAGTGCTGATATCAGCCAGCCGATCGAGACCATGCGCCAGCAGGTGCCGGCATCCTGGACCGACTATAACGGCCATATGAACGAGGCCCGCTATCTCGACTGCTTCTCGATGGCCACCGACGCGGTGATGCGTCGGATCGGTGTCGATTCCGATTATCTGGCCGCCGGCGGCAGCTATTTCACCGTGGAGACGCATATCCGGCATCTTGACGAGGTCAGGGCGGGACGCGAGATCTTCGCCACATCGCAGGTGCTTCACGGCGCCGGCAAGAAGCTTCAGCTGTTTCATCATCTCTACGCCGCGGAGGGCGACGGGCCGCCGCGGCTTCTGGCCACCGGCGAGCACATGCTGATCCATGTCGATATGAACAGCCGGTCATCCAGCCTGCCGTCCGATACGGTGGCGGCGAGACTGGCGGAGCTGGCAGCCGCGCATGAGGCGCTTGCCCGCCCGGAAGGCGCCGGCCGCGCCATCGGCGGCTGAAGGAGGAGTGAGAGTATGCAGTTCGGACTGACCGAAGAACAGGAGATGATCGTCTCCACCGTCCGCAGCTTTGTCGAGACCGAGATCTACCCGCATGAGGACAAGGTGGAAAAGCTCGGCCATGTGCCGGAGGATCTTGGCGAGGAGATCAAGGCCAAGGTTCTTGAGATGGGTTTCTATGCCTCCAATTTTCCGGAGTCTGTCGGCGGCGGCGGGCTGAACAATCTGGAATTCGCCCTTCTGGAGCGCGAGCTTGGCCGCGGGTCGATGGCGCTGACACATTTCTTCGGACGGCCGCAGAACATCCTGATGGCCTGCGAGGGCGACCAGGTGGAACGCTATCTGACGCCGGCGGTGCGCGGCGAGAAGATGGACGCGCTGGCGATGACCGAGCCGGACGCCGGATCGGATGTCCGCGGCATGAGCACGACAGCGCGGCGCGACGGCGGCGACTGGGTGCTGAACGGCACCAAGCATTTCATCTCTGGCGGTGCCCATGCCGATTTCTTCATCGTCTTTGTCGCCACCGGCGTCGATGACACGCCGCATGGGCCGAAAAAGCGGATCACCTGCTTTCTTGTCGATCGCGGCCACCCCGGCTTCGAGGTGCTGCCGGGATACAACTCCGTCTCGCATGCCGGCTATGACAATGTGATCCTTAAATTCGAGGAGTGCCGCCTTCCCGACAGCCAGGTTCTTGGCAAGGTCGATGGCGGCTTCGAGGTGATGAACACCTGGCTCTACGCCACCCGCATCACGGTTGCCACCATGTGCGTCGGCCGCGCCCGCCGCGCTTTCGACTACGCGCTGAACTATGCTGTCGAGCGCAAGCAGTTCGGCAAGCAGATCGGCAAGTTCCAGGGGGTAAGCTTCAAGCTTGCCGACATGATCACCGAAATCGACGCTGCGGACTGGCTGACCCTGTCGGCCGCCTGGCGGCTGGACAAGGGGCTGCCGGCGAACCGCGAGATCGCCTCGGCGAAGCTCTATGCGTCGGAAATGCTGGCGCGGGTCACCGACGAGGCGATCCAGGTCTATGGCGGGATGGGGCTGATGGATGACCTGCCGCTGGCGCGCTTCTGGCGCGACGCCCGGGTGGAGCGGATCTGGGACGGCACCTCGGAGATCCAGCGGCACATCATCAGCCGCGACCTGCTTCGCCCGCTCGGGGGATGAGATGGACGGGCTGTCGCGTCTGTTCCGTCCCCGCTCGGTCGCCGTCCTTGGCGGATGGTGGGCCGAAAATGTCATCGAGCAGTGCCTGAAGGCCGGCTTCGACGGTGACATCTGGCCAGTCCATCCGAAGCGTGACGCGATTCACGGCATCCCCTGTTTCCGCAGCCTTGCGGATTTGCCTTCGGCGCCGGATGCCACTTTTCTGGGGATCAACCGCCATGCTGTGATCGAGGTCACGGCGGAGCTGGCGGCGATGGGATGCGGCGGTGCTGTCTGTTTCGCCTCCGGTTTCGCCGAGACCGGCGATGATGACCTGCAACGCCGTCTTGTCGAGGCCGCCGGCGACATGCCGCTTCTCGGGCCGAACTGCTATGGCGTGCTGAACTATCTGGACGGGGCGATGCTGTGGCCCGACCAGCATGGCGGGCGTGCCGTCGAAAGCGGCGTCGCCATCATCAGCCAGTCCTCGAACATCGCCATCAACATCTCGATGCAGGCGCGCGGCCTTCCGATCGCCTATATGGCCTGCGTCGGCAATCAGGCGCAGACAAGCCTTGCCGACATGGCCCGAAGCCTTCTGGCCGACCCGCGGGTGACCGCCGCCGGCCTCTATGTCGAGGGGATCATCGACGCCGGCGATTTCGCTGCGATGGTCGCAGAGGCCGCCGCCGCCGGCAAGAGCATTGTCGCCATCAAGTCGGGGAAGACCGAATCAGCGCGCGACGCCGCCAGCTCGCACACCGCGGCGCTTGCCGGTGACGGCGCGGCATCCTCCGCCTTTCTGGCGCGCTGCGGGGTGATCGAGGCCAGCTCGCCGGAAGAGATGATGGAGGTTCTGAAGATCCTCCATCTGTTCGGACGTTTGCCCGGAAACCGGCTGACGGCGATGTGCTGCTCAGGCGGCGAAGCCGGGCTGACTGCCGATCTTGCCGACGCGCGGCAGCTCGACTGGCCGGCCATTCCCGATGTCAACCGAAGCCGGCTTGCCGAGGCGCTTGGTCCGCTTGTGGCGCTGGCGAACCCGCTCGATTATCACACCTTCATCTGGGGGGATGAGGCGAAGATGACCGACACCTTCGCCGCGATGATGGGAGACTGGGTCGATCTGTCGGTACTGGTGATCGATTTCCCGCGCGCCGACCGGTGCAGCGACGCCGCCTGGCATCCGGCAGTGGCGGCGATGAAACGCGCCGGCGAGGTCAGCGGGACAAGGGTCGCGATGCTTGGCAGCCTGGCCGAAGGCCTGTCCGAAGCCTGGGCTGTCAGTCTGATCGATCAGGGAATCCTGCCGCTCTGCGGGTTCGAGCACGGGCTTCGCGCCATCGAGCTCGCCGCGCAGCCGATGGCTGATGACGGCTGGCAGCCGCACCCCGCCAGCCCGCCGCCGGATGCCCGCCAGCTTGTCGACGAGGCGGCAGCCAAACAGATGCTGTCCACTGCCGGGATCATGGTGCCGCGCGGCGGCGCCGCTGCCTTACCGTCCGATCTGGCCGCCGCCGCCGGCAGACTTGCCGCGCCGCTGGTGCTGAAGGGTCTTGGCCATGCGCACAAGAGCGAGACCGGGCTTGTCCGCCTCGGGCTGGCGCATGACGAGCTTGCCGAGGTCGCGTCCTCGATGCCGGCAGCGAAGGGCTTTCTGGTGGAGGAAATGGCACCGCCGCCTGCCGCCGAGCTTCTTGTCGGGCTGCGCCGCGATCCGGTTTATGGCATAAGCCTGACGGTCGGTACCGGCGGTGTCGAGGCGGAGCTTCTCGGCGATGTCGCGACGCTGATCCTGCCAGCCGGCGAGGCGGAGATCCGGACCGCCCTGTCCGGGCTGCGGCTTGCCCGTCTTCTGACCGGCTATCGCGGACGGCCAGCCGGCGATATCGACGCGGCGGTTGCCGCCATCCAGACCTTATGTGACATGATCGAGACATCACCCGCCATCGACGAGATCGAAATCAATCCGCTGATGCTGGCCCCAGCCGGCGGCGGGGTTCTGGCCCTTGACGCGGTGATATGGAACACTGCGGCGAGGACGCAAGAGGAGGACAAACCATGACCGACAGCGATGTCATCCGGACCCGTACCGAAGGCCATATCTTCGAGGTCACGCTGGACAGGCCGAAGGCGAACGCCATCGACCTCGTCACCTCGCAGCGCATGGGCGAGACCTTCAAATCCTTTCGCGACGACCCCGAGCTTCGTGTCTGCATCGTCCGCACCGCCGGCGAGAAATTCTTCTCCGCAGGCTGGGACCTGAAGGCGGCGGCGGCCGGGGATTCCGTGGTCGGCGACTATGGAGTCGGCGGCTTTGCCGGGCTGCAGGAGCTTCGCGACCTGAACAAGCCGGTGATCGCCGCTGTCGAGGGCATGTGCGTCGGCGGCGGGTTCGAGCTGGCGCTGTCCTGCGACATGATTCTCGCCACCGAGGCGTCGAGCTTCGCGCTGCCGGAAATCCGCGCCGGCACGCTTGCCGACGCCGCCACCATCAAGCTTCCCAAGCGCATCCCCTATCATGTGGCGATGGACATGCTGTTCACCGGCCGCTGGATGGACTGCGCGGAGGCGCATCGCTGGGGCCTTGTGAACGAGATGATGGCGGACGGCGCGGCGCTCTATGACCGCGCCTGGGAGCTGGCGCGGCTTCTGGCATCAGGCCCGCCGCTTGTTTTCGCCGCGATCAAGGAAGTGGCGCGCGAGGCCGAGGCGATGAAATTCCAGGACGCGATGAACCGGGTCACCAAGATGCAGCTTGCCACCGTCGACAGGCTGTATCATTCCGAGGATGGCATGGAAGGCTTCCGGGCCTTCGCCGAGAAGCGCGATCCTGTCTGGAAAGGACGCTAGAGAAGGCCGCGAATGGTCTCGACAAGGGCGCTGTTGATGGCGCGGGGCCCGGGATCCAGCCTGTTCCTGTGACGGCGCGCCCCCGGCACCCGCACCCCGTCGAGCGAGGTCAGCCTGTCCATGAACGCCTCGACATGCGCCTCCCAGCCCGGGCCGGCGATCAGCTCCGGTGACATGGCGATCACCATCTCGCCGCCGCGCGGCGGGCCGCCATCGCCATTGTCATGCTCCTTGGCCTCATAGCTGAACCGCTCGCCGGTCAGGCCGGCGGCCAGAAGCTCGACCATCAGGGCGATGGCCGATCCCTTGTAGCCGCCGAAAGGAAGCAGAACGCCAGCGGCAATCTTCGCCGGGTCGGTGGTGGCGTTGCCATCGGCATCAAGGCCGGTGCCGGGCGGTACGTCGCGCCCGTCGCGGGCGGCGATCTGCACATCGCCCATCGCCATCGCCGCGGTGGCCATGTCATAGCAGACAGGATCATGCCCCGGGCGGGGCCAGGCGAATGAAATCGGGTTGGTGCCAAACAGCTTCGTCGCCGATCCCGCCGGCGCCACCATCGGCATATAGGCGGTACAGGCGATGCCGACCAGCCCGCGGTCGGCCAGATATTCGGTCTCCGGCCAGAGCGCGGCGAAATGGTGAATGCCGGTCAGCGACAGCGCCGCGATGCCGATCTCCCGCGCCGCCTCGGTCAGAACCGGAAGCGCCGCCGCCTGGGCAAGCGGGGCGAAGCATCCATGTCCGTCGCAGCTGATCACCGCCGGCGTCCGTTTCGTCACTGTCGGGCTGGCGCTGCCATCGACCTTGCCGCTCTTCAGCGCCTTCACATAGCCCGGGATGCGGAACAGCCCGTGCGAGTGCGAGCCGTCGCGCTCGGCCCGCATCACGATATCGGCAAGCGCCCCGGCATTCGCCGCGTCGCAGCCATTTGCCGTCATCGCGTCATGCGCCAGCGCGTGGATTTCGTCGAGTGTCAGTTCGGTGGTGGCCATCATCGCCTCTTATTCTAGTGCCGGTAGTCCGGCTCTTCCTCATCAAGGATGTCACGAAGGGCTGCCAGGTGCTTTTCCGGAGCGCCGCCATATATCTCCCACTGATATGCTGTTTTCTCGGCCACCTCGTCATCGAGGACCGACAGTTCGAGCCCGCTGGCAAGCGCTGTCATGTAGGTACGGCAGCCGCGCTCATAGTGATAGGCAAGATCAAAGGCCACAGCCGGGCTGTCGCCCACTGTCATGAAGCCGTGATTGCCCATCATCATCATTGCCTTGTTGCCAAGAAGGGTGGACAGCCGTTCCGCCTCGTCGCCAAGGCCCATCCCGTCGAACCCGTCATCGATCGCCACCCGGTTGTGGAATCGCGCGGTGGTCTGGTCGACAGCCGGCAGCACCGGATTCTTCACCGCGCTCAGCGCCGTCGCATAGTGCGAGTGCAGATGGACAATGCAGCGCGCCTGCGGGTTGTTGCGATGCATCGCCCCGTGGATGGCCCAGGCGGTGGCGTCGATATGCGGCTTGATCTCGTCATCGAGATGACCCGCATCGACAAGAAGCATGTCACTGGCCTTCAGCCTGGAAAAATGGATGCCGAACGGGTTCATCAGAAACATCTGGCCGTCATCCGACACGGCATAGGAGAAATGGTTGGAAATCCCCTCATGCATGCCTTCGCGGACTGTCCAGCGAAAGATCGCGGCAAGGTCGCGCCGGGCCTCGTCGATATCGACTGTGACTTTGGTCATCATCATCTCCCATTCAACAACTGCGCTGACAGGGTGCCGCAGCCGCCCCTGTCGTGGCAATGCAAAAAGCATGGCCGGAACAACCGGCACGCGACGCGGGCGGCGGCCATGACCGGCCTGGATGCGGTTTCGATGTTTTAGCTGTTGCACCGGACGCGGCGGCGGGGTGAAATACCGCTTCACCAGCATGCCCCGGATTGTGACACGCCTTGCCCCGACCACAGACATCCATTGCCGACGCGCCGCAGACCGCCGCCACCGCAGGCGGCTTTCGTCTGTTTCAGGCGATGGCCGGGGCACCGCAGGGCGGGGCGGAGCTGTTCTTTGAACGGCTGGCGGCTTCATTCGCGGCACAGTCTGTTCAGCAGACGCTGATGATCAAGCCTGATCAGGGCCGCATGCGCCGCCTGGCCGCCGCCGGGCTGACAGCGCAAGGATGCGCCTTCTCACCTGTTCTGGCGGCGCTTCACAAGCGTCAGCTTGCCGCCGCCATCCGCAGGAGCCGCGCCACCGTCATCCTCAGCTGGATGAACCGGGCAACAGGCATGATGCCGCGGACCTCCCTTCCGCATGTCGCAAGGCTTGGCGGCTTCTACAATCTGAAACATTACGGCCAGTGTGACTGGCTGGTGGCGAACACCCGCGCCATCGCCGACTATCTTGTGCGCGAGGGTGTGCCGGCAGACCGTGTTCATCATCAGGTGAATTTTGTGCCTGACGGACGCGACGGCGCCGCCTTCGACGGACCACGGCGCGGTGGGCCGGTGATCGCGGCGCTTGGCAGGCTTCATCCGAACAAGGCCTTCGATACGCTGATCCGGGCCTTTGCCTGTCTGCAGGACGGCACCCTCTGGCTTGCCGGTGACGGGCCGGACAAGCAGGCGCTTGCCGCGCTTGCCAGCGAAGTTGGCGTTGCCGAGCGGGTGATGTTCCTCGGATGGCAGGAAGATCCGCAGGCGGTGATCCGCGGCGCGGACCTGTTTGTCTGCCCCTCGCGGCACGAGCCGTTCGGCAATGTCATCGCCGAAGCCATGGCCTGCGGCAAGCCGGTGATCTCAACGGCAAGCCATGGCGGCACCGAGTTGATCGAGGATGGAGTGAATGGCGTGCTGGTGCCGGTCGATGATGACGCCGCAATGGCGGACGCCATGCGTCAGCTCGCGGGCGACAGGGCGCTTGCCGCGCGGCTCGCTGCCGCCGGACGGTCCCACTGGCAGACGCATCTGTCGCCGGCACGGGTGACCGCCGACTGGATCGGTTTCCTTGCCAAGGTGGCTGGCTGATGTGCGGCATTGGCGGCTATTTCCTGCGGCCGGGCGGGGCCGCGCCGGCGGATGCCCTTGACCGGATGGAAGCGGCACTGGCGCATCGCGGCCCGGATGGCAGCGGGCGCTATACGGACAAGATGGCCGGGCTCGTCCATACCCGCCTGTCGATTGTCGATCTTGCCAACGGCGCGCAGCCTTTCATCGCGCCCGGTCAGGATGGCGGCAAGGTGCTGATCGCCAATGGCGAGATCTATAATCACAACGCGCTGCGGCAAAGCCATTGCCAGGGTTACAGCTTCACCTCCGGATCCGACTGCGAGACGGTGCTGGCGCTATGGGCAAGGCATGGCAGCAACGCTCTGTTCCGGCTTCGCGGCATGTATGCGGCGGCGCTCTACGATCCGGCCGATGGCGCGGCGGTGCTGCTGCGCGATCCCTTTGGGATCAAGCCCCTCTATATCCGTGAGACAGCGGACGGCATTTTCTTCGCGTCTGAAATGACCGCGCTCCGCGAGATCGCCGCGCACCAGGCCGGCGCAGAACCCGAGCCGCTTCACGCCGCATGCATCATCGACCGTCAATTCGCGCCTGACGACCTGCCGGGGTTTGACGGCATCCGCAGGCTCGCCCCTGGCGAAATGCTCCTCATCCGCAAGGGGCGCATTGTCGAAAGCTGGCGCGACACGCCGCTTGATGAGGTGGACGATCCGATGGAAAGCGCTCCGGCCGCCTTCGCGCAGCAACTTCACAACAGCGTCGAGGCGCATCTGATGGCGGATGTGCCGCTTGGGCTGTTTTTTTCCGGCGGCGTCGATTCCACTGCCATTCTGGCGGCCATGTCCGATCTTCGCCGGCGCGATGGCGGGACGGCCCCCATTCTGACCTATACCGTGCGGTTCGACCGGGGCGGGGACGATGAGACCGACGCGGCGCGCGCAATGGCCGCCGGCGAGGATGCGGATTTTGTCGATGTGCCCTATGGCAAGAATGATTTTCTGGGCGATGCCGGGCTGGCGGCGCTGGCCTGCGATGACGCGGTGGCGGACTACGCCATTCTGCCGACATTGCATCTGGCCCGGCGCGCCGTCCGCGATGTGAAAGTGGCCCTGTCAGGCGAAGGCGGCGACGAATTCTTCGCCGGCTACGGACGCTACCGGGCCGGATTGCGCGCCTTCGGGGCGAAATTTCCGACACGGCCGGGGGCCGCGCTTCGCGGCAGGATGCTTCGCAGCGACGTGGCGGACCAGCTTGCGGAGCGTTACCGGGCGGCAGCTGAGCGGATGCCGGGCCTTCTCACCCGGCTGACGGACCGCAGCAGGGCGCTGGCGACCCTGCAGTGCCATGACATTGATGACTGGCTGCCGAATGATCTTCTGATCAAGCTTGACCGCTGTCTGATGCGGCACGGGCTTGAAGGCAGGACACCCTTTGTCGACAGGGTCATGTCGGTATATGGATTCCGCCTTCCGGCATCGGCAAAGATCGGCCCCGGCGGCGGCAAGCATGTCGTCAAGTC
>JBMHCH010000102.1:0-10198 GCA_049890015.1 Puniceispirillaceae bacterium (SeqCode) | reverse complement strand
CCATGGATGGCGTCGCGGTCTGCCTCGGAGATGATGCCACAGGCGGCCAGCATGCTGGCATGCGCGCGCGAACCGGCGATGTCCTGACGGTACAGCCGCTGGTCGTAATCGATCGAGGCGTTGATCTCCTGCATCAGCTGCGAGGGGCCGCTTGAGAAGCGTCCGCCCCAGATGCTAGACTTGCCTCCTGTCTCGAGGTTGTCCTTGTCGCTGCCGGTCATGGTCTGGTCTGCCCCTCTGTGGATGGCATCACGATTGGATGGCATCACGGCCCGCAGGGGCGGGCCCTGTCTATCTGGAAAAAGTGCATGTTTTATAGACGGCTTTTGCCGATATTACAGCCAAAAACACGGGCGTGGAGCGTGCCCGCGCAAGCCCTGCTTGGCCTGGCCATGCTGCTGGCGGTGCCGCTGGCCGGCGCGGCGGACACTGCGCCGGCGCCGCCAGCGCGCGAGGCCGCGCCGCCGATGCTCTCGCAGATCGTCGACGAGACGAGCGCCGCCTACACCATGGCGGAGATGCAGGGCGGGCCGGTGCTGGTCAATTTCTGGGCAACCTGGTGCGCCCCCTGTATCGCCGAACTGCCGGCCCTGTCCCGCGCCGCAACGGCGCTTGCCGATGACGGGGTGACGGTTCTTCTTGTCTCGATCGACCGCGGCGGCGCGGCAAGGGCGCTGCCGTTCCTCGAGACGCACGGCGTCAGCGGCGTGAAGCTCGGGTTCGACCCGAAGGCGAAACTGTCGCGCGAGACCGGGGTGCGCGGACTGCCGACAACGCTGCTTCTGGATTCCGCGCAGGGCAGCGCCTGGCGCTTTATCGGGCCGTTCGAATGGGATGATCCGGCAATGCTCGGGGTGATCCGCGGGCTGCTGGCGGACTAAGGTTTCAAACCGGGCACACCAGGAAAGGGCGGCACGAAAAAGGGCGGCACGAAAAAGGGCGGCTCCGGGCCGCCCTTCCTCATATCTGTAGAGTCCCGGCGTCAGCCAAGCTTGCCTTCAAGCTCGGGGACAGCCTCGAACAGGTCGGCGACCAGGCCGAAATCGGCGACCTGGAAGATCGGCGCCTCTTCATCCTTGTTGATGGCGACGATGACCTTGCTGTCCTTCATGCCGGCGAGGTGCTGGATGGCACCGGAAATGCCGACAGCAACATACAGGTCAGGCGCGACGACCTTGCCAGTCTGGCCGACCTGGTAGTCATTCGGCACGAAGCCGGCATCGACAGCGGCGCGCGAGGCACCGACCGCGGCGCCAAGCTTGTCGGCGACCTTTTCCAGCATCGCGAAATTCGCGCCGTCCTGCATGCCACGGCCACCCGAGATGACGATCGGCGCGCTTGTCAGCTCCCGACGCTCGGAGCTGGACAGCTCCGACTTCACATAGCTCGACAGGCCGCTGTCCCCATTGGCATCGACAGCCTCGATGGCGGCGCTGCCGCCTTCTGCCGCAGCTGCCTCGAAGGCGGTGCCGCGGACGGTGACCACCTTGATGGCCTCGCCCGAGGTGACGGTGGCGATGGCGTTGCCGGCATAGATCGGGCGCTGGAAGGTGTCGGCGCTTTCGACCTTGATGATGTCGGAAACCTGCATCACGTCGAGAAGGGCGGCGACACGCGGCATGATGTTCTTGCCGGTGGTCGTGGCAGGCGCCATCAGATGGGTGTAGCCGGAAGCGATCGACTGGATCAGCGGGGCCACATTCTCGGCAATGCCATGGGCCATGCTGGCGTCGGCCGCTGTCAGCACCTTGGCGACGCCGTCGATGGCGGCCGCCGCGCTGGCGACATCGCCGCTGGCATCGCCGGCGACAAGCATATGGATATCACCGCCGATTTCCCTGGCGGCGGTCACGGTGTTCAGCGTGGCCGGAGCCAGCTGGCCATTGTCATGGTCTGCAAGGATCAGGATGCTCATGATCAGATCACCTTTGCTTCGTTTTTCAGTTTGTCCACAAGGTCACCTACGTCTGATACCCTGATTCCGGCCTCGCGGGCAGGCGGCTCTTCGACGCGGGTGATGGTCAGGCGCGGTTCGATATCGACACCAAGATCGGCAGCGCTCATCGAATCAAGCGGCTTTTTCTTCGCCTTCATGATGTTTGGAAGCGACGCGTAGCGCGGCTCGTTCAGGCGAAGGTCGACAGTGACAACAGCCGGCATCTTCACTTCAAGATGCTCCAGCCCGCCATCGACCTCGCGGACCACGGCGGCAGTGTCGCCCTTGATCTCGATTCCCGACACGAAGGTTCCCTGGGCCCAGCCCAGAAGCGCCGCCAGCATCTGGCCTGTCTGGTTGCAGTCATCATCAATGGCCTGCTTGCCGACAAAGACCAGTCCGGGCTCTTCGCGGGCGACGACTTCCTTCAGCAGCTTGGCGACGGCCAGCGGCTCGATCTCGTGCGGCGCCTCGATATGGATGCCGCGGTCGGCGCCCATGGCGAGCGCGGTGCGGATGGTTTCCTGGTTCTGGCTCGGGCCGATCGACACTGCAACCACCTCATCGGCGCCGCCAGCCTCCTTCAGGCGAAGCGCCTCTTCGACCGCGATTTCGTCAAACGGGTTCATCGCCATCTTCACATTGGCGAGTTCGACACCGCTATTGTCGGCCTTCACGCGAACCTTGACGTTGTAGTCAATGACGCGCTTTACCGGGACTAGCACCTTCATCTCTTGCTCCTCTGTCAGGATTCCGGAATTCCGATCAAGGGATAAACCCCCGAAAGGCTGAAAACTTGCTTAATTCTGGCCAGAATTTTGTCCGGGACGCCACAGGATGTCGGTTTTGCCGCCATCATTCAAGGTGCGGGCCAGAACAAACAGGTGGTCGGACAGCCTGTTGATGTAGCGCATCGCAGGCTCGCTCAGTACTTCCTCGCTTGCCAGCTCGGTCATCCTGCGCTCGGCGCGGCGGGTTACGGTACGCGCCAGATGCAGCCAGGCGGCGGCCGGCGATCCCCCGGGAAGAATGAAGCTTGTCAGCGGCTGCAGGTAGGCATTCATCGTGTCGATCTCGGCCTCGAGGCGCGTCACCTGATCCTCGGTGATGCGAAGCGCCGGCGAATCGCTTTCCGGCGTGGCGAGATCAGCGCCAAGATCGAACAGGTCGTTCTGGATGCGTCCCAGCATCTCGTCGGCGCCGCCGTCGCAATGAAGACGCGCAAGTCCTATCACCGAATTCGCCTCGTCAACCTCGCCAAAGGCGGCGGGGCGGCCCGAATGTTTGGCCACCCTGCGCCCGTCCACAAGGCTGGTTTCGCCGCCATCACCGGTGCGCGTATAGATCTTGTTCAGTTTTACCATGGAGTGAGGGTCCTTCTTGCGCGCTGGACCTAGCCAGCGGTGCGCCGCCACCAGAGCAGCGCCAGGATCACCACCAGCGCGACAGCCTGGAAAATGATCCGGTAGCGCATGATCCTGTTGGAGTTCTTGATATTGTATTCGCCGCCGCGGGCCATTGTCAGCACGCCCCAGCCAAGAATGCCGGCGACAATCGCCAGCGCGATAACGAGAATGAGCTTGTCGGGGGCCATCATCTGACAGGTGCCTTCTGTGTGGTGCTAGCGGATAGATAGGCCGCTGTTGCCGGAAAAGCTAGATCGCCGGCTAGATATCACCGATCGCGGCGTCAAACCGTCGCGCCGCCGCGACAAGCGTGTTGCGAAGAAGACAGGCGATGGTCATCGGCCCGACACCGCCGGGCACCGGCGTGATGGCGCCTGCAACCGCCGCGGCGCTGTCAAAATCGACATCGCCGGTCAGGCGAAACCTGCCCTCGCCGCGCTCCGGCGCGGGCACCCGGTTGATGCCGACATCGATGACGGTCGCGCCGGGCTTGACGAAATCACCAGTGATCATTTCCGGCCTGCCGACAGCGGCCACCAGAATGTCGGCGGCGGCGCAGACGGCCGCCAGGTCGCGCGTGCGCGAATGCGCGATGGTCACGGTGCAGTTCTGCTGCAGCAGGAGCTGCGCCATCGGCTTGCCGACGATGTTGGAGCGGCCAACAACCACGGCGTTCAGCCCGGACAGATCGCCGATCTCGTCCTGGAGAAGCAGAAGGCAGCCGAAGGGCGTGCAGGGGACGAGGGCCGGCTGGCCGGTGGCCAGATTGCCGGCATTCACGACATGGAACCCGTCGACATCCTTGTCCGGCGCGATGGCATTGATCACGGCCGCTTCGTCGATCTGGTCCGGAAGGGGAAGCTGGACAAGGATGCCGTCGACGCTGTCATCGCTGTTCAGCTGATCGATGAGGTCGAGAAGCTCGGCCTCGCCGGTGGCGGCGTCGAGCCGGTGCTCGATGGAGCGCATGCCTGCGGCGGTGGTGCGCTCGATCTTGTTGCGGACATAGACGGCGCTTGCCGCATTGTCGCCGACAAGGACGACGGCAAGAGCCGGCGGCCTGCCGATGATGGCGGCAAGTTCGCCGGCGCGTTCGCCAACCCGCGCCACAAGCGTTTCAGAAAATGCCTTGCCGTCGATCAGTCGAGCCTTGGTCATGTCATGCCTCCCACAATTCCATCACCGTTCAGGATGCGCGCATAATGCGCCGCGCACCCGCGGCGTCCCGCCGGATTTGCGCCGTTTTGTTCCCCGCTGGCGACATCGGGCTGCCGGAAGGTGGCGGGATCCGGCGTCAACAGCCTCCGACGCCGGGCCCCGTCACTGGGTCCATTCACTAGGCCCATTCACCAGGCCCCTTCATTAGGCCCCGGCCAGAAAGCCGATCACCAGGTTGCGAAGGAAATTGGCTGCCAGAAGCAGGACGATCGGGCTGATATCTATGCCGCCAAGGTCGGGAAGCACCCGCCGCACCATCGACATCAGAGGTTCATGGATGCGGCCAAGGAAACCGGTCGCGATGCGCACCGCGGGCTGCCAGGGATTGACGATGCGAAAGGCCACGAGCCAGGTGATGATCACATAGGCAAGCATGGTCCAGATATAGAGATTGACGATCTGGTCGATGAGCAGGATCAGGGCGGTCATTGCGGGCCTTTCAGATTGCGGTTCCGGCGTCAATCTACACGCAGGACGGCAAGGATTTCAATGCCATCGGCGGCGTCGCGATCCGGGAATTTTCCGGTTGCACCGGGAGAGGCAAGCCCCTACATCACGGTCATGTCCGGAAATGAACATCGCCAGAGCCGCGGATCACGCAAGCGCGCCCGGCTTGGCCTGGGTCTCGCCGCCGCCATGGTCTTTCTCGCCGTGGCCGGAGCGGTGTTCTGGCTGTCGGAACAACAGGCCCGCAGGATGAATGTCGGCATTCCCGACTTCCGCGGTGATCTCGTCACGCTTGTCGATCAGACCGGGCGCCAAACAAGGGCCGAGGATTTTGCCGGCGCGCCGGTGGCGCTTTTCTTCGGCTACACCTACTGCCCCGATGTCTGCCCGATGACGCTGACATTGCTGGGCGCCGCGCTGGATGAAGTGGCAGCGCGGGGGATCAGTACCGCGCCGTTGCAGACCATTCTGGTCACGGTCGACGCCGAGCGTGACACGCCGGAGCAGCTTGCGTCCTATCTGTCGCTGTTTGACATGCCTGTCACCGGCCTGACCGGCAGCGCCGAGCAGCTTGCCGCGGCGCGCCAACCGTTCGGGGCCTATGCCAGGCGGGTTGAGGACGAGGACGGGGTTGTGCTGTTTGACCATTCCGCAACTGTCTATCTGTTCGATGTCAGAGGGCATTTCACGGGAACGATTGCGTTCAACGAGCCTCCCGAATTTGTCACCGAGAAGCTGGCGCGCCTGTTCGGGGCGGGCTGACAGAGTTGCCGGTGGGCGGGCTGAACCCATCCGGGTAAAATTTCAAAAAAACTCACCCTATGGCTTTGGCCAGAAATGAATCCGCCGCATCATCCTTTCGCATCATCATGTAAGGGGGAGGATGAAGCGGTGCGGTGCGGCCTTGTGGCTGTCATCCGGCAGGATCGGTGGCGCGGGCCCATTGGCGCTGTCCTAATTTGCGCAGCCTGTCTGGTGCCTGGCCAGGCAGGGGCGGAACCTGTGCCGGCAAAGGCCGTTCGCATCGGACCGCTAACCGCCGGAGGCGAGGCGGCGGTGATTTCGGAAAGCCGGGCTCTGGCGGCCATGTGGCTTCTCATACGCGAGGGCCGCGCGGGCGAAGCCTATCAGCTTGGCAGGATTGCGGCGAGCGCGCATGCCGGGTCTGCCGAACTTCGGCTTGCGCTTGCCTTTGCGGCCTGGGCCAATGGCAACTGCACCCTTGCCCTGCATCATCTTGGCGGTCTGGGCGGCGGCAGGATGACGGTCGTTCACAGGCGACGGGCGGATAGGATACGCGCACAATGCGGCGGGCCGTGGCGGCAGGAGGCGACGGTCAGCCTGACAGCCGGCTATCGCCAGTCCCTTGTCGACCGCACGCGGCTTGCCAGCATGCGTCTGCAGCCGGGGTCGGTGCTGCATGGGTTGTGCGCACGTCTTCGCGGGCTGTGTGATCCCGATAACGCTTTCCGGCTCGAGGGCGCGCGCGCCTCCGGAATCGATATCTGGACACAGCTGTCGCTTGGTCACGTCTATCGCGATGGCGGCGCATGGGACTTTGCCGTTACGCCGGTGCTGTTCATGCGAAGCCCGCGCCGCCGGGGCTACCGTGGCGATGGCGGCATCCTGCGGCTCGAGACGCGGCATCATACGGATGGTGGGCGTGAGGTGCACATTCTCGCAGAGACCGGAGCCTCGCGGTTCCAGCAGGGTGACACCGGCCCCGCTATTGCCCAGACGCATCGTCTGCTGGGAATCGGGCTGGTACTGCCGCATGGAAACCTGTTTGCCTCACGGTTTGGACATCGCCGCGACCGGGTGGTCTCCCGATGGCTCGATCTTCGCCGCCGTGTAAGTGACTATCGCCTCATGGCGGATCGCGGCGGAACCCTGTCCGGATGGGTCCGGCTTGCTGTCGAGCGCGGCAGCCAGCGCGGGCGCGGCCTGATGCCCGGGTCACAGGCGCGCGAACGCGGCGTCGGCGTCGGATGGAGGCTGCCATGGATGCAGGTCGGACTCCATCATCTTCGGCGCACCGAACGATTCACCGGGGCGCTTCCCTATCTTGCCGCACCGCACCGTGCACATACGCGCCGCACAGCTGTCACACTGGCCCCGGACCTTGGCTGGACGGATAATCTAAAGGTAGTATTTTCTTTCGAGTATCGGAAAATTCTGTCCGCTGATCCCTATCGTCCTCCTTCAACAAAAAATGCATCTTTGACAGTAAGTTATAAATTTACTTCAGTGCCTTTTGTTGGATCAAATAATTAACCTAAGGTTGATTTATTTACAAAAAATCAGATGCCGGTCTCATCCTGAGGGGCTATCTTTGAGCACAATCACACTCAATATCACATCTAGAATTCACACTCATTATTCACCCGGCATCATGTGTCAGACTGGAAACAAGGGTGAATTCCGATCCAACATGATTACGATGGAGCCTGGTGATGCGCATGATCCTGGCCTATGAAAACAGCCTCAGCCGCGACTTCGCGGCGCATTATCTTGCCGGTTCCGACCCAATGCTCGATATCCATTCCGCAGCGAGCCTGGCGCAGAGCATCGCGCTTGCCAACAGGCTTGACCGGCTTGATGTGGTGGCTCTGGATCTCGGCCTTCAGGATCTTGACGGGCTGGCTGGACTCCGGCGGTTCAAGCGTGACTGCCGGCATGATGTTCCGGTAGTGCTCACCGGCGCGCGGCCGGGGTCGATCACCGTAAGTCTCCTTGCCAGCGCTGGTGGTGCCGGTTTTCTGCCTTACCATATGAGCGCGGAGGCGCTTATTGGTGCCCTCAGGCTTGTCGCCGCCGGGGAACGCTATGTTCCGGCAGAGATGGTGACAACCCGTGGCGTGCCGCAGAGTGGCATAACCCTGACGATGCGCGAACGCGATGTTCTGTCCGGGCTCCGCTCGGGGCTGAGCAACAAGGAGATTGCGGATAATCTTTCACTCAGCGAAGTCACCGTCAAACATCACATCAAAAGTCTTCGCGGAAAGCTTGGCGCGCGCAACCGGGTTCACGCTGTATGCCGCGCCAGCGAGCTCGACATCACCTAGGTCCGCGGCCCCCGCCTTGGCGGGGGATTGCTGTGGCGTGTCTGGGGCGGCATGTCTGGGGCGGCATGTCCGCGGCGGCATATCTAGCGGTTCTGGCGGTTCTCCACCAGGTCGGTGACAACGCCCGGGTCGGTCAGCGTCGAGGTGTCGCCAAGCTCGGCATAGTCGTTTGCCGCGATCTTGCGAAGGATGCGGCGCATGATCTTGCCGGACCGTGTCTTCGGCAGCTGCGGGGCCCATTGCAGAAGGTCGGGCGTGGCAATCGGGCCGATCTCCTTGCGTGTCCACTGGCGAAGCTCGGCGTGAAGCTCGTCGCTTGGCTCGACTCCCTCGATCAGGGTGACATAGGCATAGATCCCCTGTCCCTTGATGTCATGCGGATAGCCGACAACCGCCGATTCTGCCACCTGCGGATGGGCGACAAGCGCGGATTCGATCTCCGCCGTTCCCATCCGGTGGCCGGAGACGTTCAGGACATCATCGACCCGGCCTGTGATCCAGAAATAGCCGTCCTCGTCGCGGCGCGCGCCATCGCCCGAGAAATAGCGGCCCGGGAAGGTGGTGAAATAGGTGTCGATGAAACGCTGGTGGTCGCCATAGACCGTACGCATCTGGCCAGGCCAGGAATGATCGATGCACAAATTGCCGTCGACCGCGCCGTCGAGAAGATTGTTCTCGCCATCGACAAGCACCGGCTTGATGCCGAAGAAGGGCCGTGTCGCCGACCCGGGCTTGGTGGCGGTGGCGCCGGGAAGCGGCGTGATCAGGATGCCGCCGGTCTCGGTCTGCCCCCAGGTGTCGACAATCGGGCAGCGCCCGTCGCCGACGACATCATGGTACCACATCCAGGCCTCGGGATTGATCGGCTCGCCGACGCTTCCCAGAAGCCGCAGCGAGGAGCGGTCGCATCCGGTGACCGGGCCGTCGCCCTCGCGCATCAGGGCACGGATGGCGGTTGGCGCGGTGTAGAAGATGTTGACCTTGTGCTTTTCAACAACCTGCCAGAAGCGCGAGCTGTCCGGCCAGGTCGGCACGCCCTCGAACATCAGCGTGATCGCGCCGTTTGCCAGCGGCCCGTAGACAATGTAGCTGTGGCCGGTGACCCAGCCGACATCGGCGGTGCACCAGTAGACATCGCCGTCATGGTAATCGAACACATACTGATGCGTCATCGAGGCATAGACCATATAGCCGCCGGTGCTGTGTAGAACGCCCTTCGGCTTGCCGGTCGACCCCGAGGTATAGAGGATGAACATCGGATCCTCGGCATTCATCTCTTCTGGCGGGCAGTCGGCAGAGGCGCTGTCCATCGCTTCGTGATACCAGACATCACGCCCCTCGACCCAGGCGATGTCGCCGCCGGTGCGGCGCACCACCACCACCTTGCTGCAGTCAGGGCAGGAGGCAAGCGCCGCATCGGTATTGGCCTTCAGCGGTACCGGCTTGCCGCCGCGCACGCCCTCATCGGCGGTGATCACCATGTTGGAATCGCAATCCTGGATGCGTCCGGCAAGTGCGTCCGGGGAGAAGCCGCCAAAGACGACAGAGTGGATGGCGCCGATGCGTGCGCAGGCAAGCATCGCCACCGCGGCTTCCGGGATCATCGGCATGTATATGGTGATGCGGTCGCCTTTTTTCGCGCCTTCGGCCTTCAGCACATTGGCGAATTTGCAGACGTCGCGATGCAGCTCGGCATAGGTGATGTGCCGCGAGTCGGCGGGGTCGTCCCCTTCCCAGATGATCGCCGTCTGGTCGCCGCGCGTCGCCAGATGCCGGTCAAGACAGTTGGCGGCGGCGTTCAGTGTGCCGTCCGCATACCAGTTGATGTGGAGATTGTCCCGGTCATAGGACACATCGCTGATCTGGCTGTAGGGGGTGATCCAGTCGATACGCTTGCCATGTTCGGCCCAGAAGGCATCGGGATCGGCGATCGACGCGGCATACATTGACTCATAGCCGGCATTGTCGATCAGTGCGTTGGCAATGGTGCTTTCGCCTGGGGCAAACATTCTGTCCTGGGTCATAAACTTCCTCCCACCCGGAACGCCGGTCTGCAGCGCTGACATCCGCGCTGGAAACGGCTGTTGTGAAACGCCGGCAGTCTAGAACGATCAGCAGGGCCATCG
>JBMHCH010000101.1:0-5240 GCA_049890015.1 Puniceispirillaceae bacterium (SeqCode) | reverse complement strand
GATACGCCGGACAGCTTCCATATCGATAGACGGTGCCTCGGCGAGCTGAGTCTGCGCCTTAGACGACGCGACGCTACTGACCGTTACTTTGTCTACCGACGGGGAAGATACAACTGTTGCGACCCCGGATCCTGCTGGGCGACCTTCAGTTGCACGACCTTTGGTCGGCTCCAGTCTGTTAACTGTGGTTTTAATGGCGTCAACCATCTTTAAACCCTCCTCGGTAGAGTTAACGACGCAGCAGCGTCATTTTTTAGTTATTACGGTGACTTTTTTTTCACCGGTGATCTTTGCACGCACCATCTTGCCGCTGCTTACGTTCTCCACATCAATCCATTCGGCAAACTGCCCATTTTCAAGAGCATAGCCTACCATATCAACGCTGATGCCACCAGAATAACTGCTGATTAGAACCTCACTCCCCTCCTCAACAAGGTAGTCGGGATAAAGGTGACGCGCCATCAATGGCTTGTTCACGCCGACCCCAATTTTCACGCGGCGTCCAATTACGTCAGCAGGGTCGAAGAAAGCACCCAAAGCATTGCGCTCAGAAATGGCGACCATCAAAAGGTCATCGGCAACGATCATGTCGTTTCGAGACACGCTTCGGGCAAGAGCCACAACCTCAATCTCATCAACGACAGCCGTAGCCATTTCAGACCGCGCCACAGCCAGTTCGATGGCCTGGCTGTTCGCTCGACTGTTCACGCCTAAACCTGGCTTAAAATCACGAATTGGGACCAGGGCTGGACGACTGGCTAGATTTGTACGGATCATAAAGCGCCATCCTGAGCCAGTTGCACAGCGCACGGCTACTGTGGCCCAGCCTCCGAACATCGGCTCGATTTCGGGCTTGCTATCACAAGGCGGAAAGAGGCGATCAGGCTTAATACTAGGGGCAGCATTGAGTCCCTGGCCTGCCAGTTTATGCACAATCAGGCGAGAGATATCCGCGCCATCAAGTTCGGTTGTCAACGCACCGGCAGAGTCAGCGACCGGGGCTGCAAAGATCACAGCAGCTGACAAACCGATAGCAGTTATTCCACTGCAGATCCGGGCAGTTATATGACGAGTGACAACCATCAATTCACCCACCGATGAAGAAGATTTCATTCTGTATGCCCCCACGGTCACCCGGCATATCATTCTTTTTTGTACCCAGAACTAAATCCTTCATCTCGTTTAGGGATGGCAGATGCAACTGCTTGTCAGCATAAAGAAAATTGGGATTGCCACGCACAAAAGCCGACTTGTTCTTCTTCACAATCGCCATCTGCACGACTGAAAGATCAAGTCCGCTTCCGGCGTAATATGCAGTAATGATGTGCGATAGTGTCTCGTCAGGCTGCACCCGGTGCGATGCGGTATGATCCGGATCATAGACAAATGGATTGTCCTGGTTAAGACCAGGCGTCGAGGCACTCGTATGGCCTGGATATTCAAGCACCACAATCGGCCCCTGCGCATTGCCCGTCTGCGGCATTACCAAAAAGGCTATAGCAGCGATACCGGCAAGAAGCGGCGTTCCGAAAATCATCGGTCTCATTGTGGTACCTCCATGAACTCTGCGGTTCTGCCCGTGAGAGTATTGATGTCACGCTTTTCATTCAGTGGCGTCAGCACCGACGACATCGGCGCAACCGATGTCACCCGCATGATCTGCCAGGGCGTATCTGTGCCGCTCGCCACGGCTAGCGCATTCTCACGCATTCCGTGATAACTGCCAATTGGCACGCTAAGTCTGCCATCGACAACCGACATGGTTGCACTCAGCGGCGCACATTGCAGCTTGGTTGCCATATCATCAACAAGTGCGGCCACCGGGGCGCGCATCGCATCCAGTATGACCGGCCGGCGTGGCTGGCCAAGAACGTTGACGGTGCGAAACGGTGAGCGAAGTCTTGTGGTGATCTGCTCACGCGACTCGAAATGGTCGACAGGCATGTAGCTTTCACCCGCAAATAATTGCATCTCGATGCTCACAAGCATATGGTCGCGACGGTCAAACCCGTTGCGGATGCGCTGACCTGTTAGGGTGATCTCTGGAATAAGCGCAAAATCTCCACGACGAACGCGGGTTACACCAGTGGTCAGCGCCTGATAATCAAACTGATCCGTGGTACGGGCTAGGCGCGCTGGATCAAGAACTGTGTCAGTTGCGCGGATGGCGTTGATGCCAGGATGCGCTTCAATAGCCTCAATAAGTGCGTTGATCACCCGCGGCGCCATCGGCCCAGCTTCGGCAACAACAGCTTTACCATGGATGATTTTTGGAGCGAACACGGTCAGATTCACGTCCCGGCGGTGAAGACAAGTTCCTTTTGGAAGGTCGCCAACAGCAGCTCGGATGCTGACCTGATAATGCAGATCATCAATTACCTCGTTGGTGATGGTGTAGTCCAGAATGCGGCTTGCCGGCCGTATAACGAAATGATCCTCAAGGCTGGAGTCCGTCATCACAGCCGAAAAGCCATCAATGCGAGCCCCACCCTCTAGAGCAGCGAGATAAAGCGCATCTTCAAGCGCCGTCATCCGGGCCTCCTGCTCCATCGCAGGATCAATGATGGCAGCGCGGCCGGTGGTCTCAGTAAAACGCATGCCACCGGCGTGACCGGCTGTAGCACCAAGGATGAAGCAAGCGAAAGCCAGCAGCAGCACAACCGGCAGCCTAACAAGGTCAAGCCAATGCCGCCGTTCAAGCCGTGCATAAAGATCCAAAATCACAATGGCCTCCGCCGTTTCGTTTGCTGCGCGTCAAACCAGACCGCGCGCAGTGTTGATCAGATAGCTGATCATGTCGCGATCAATCTCAAGAACAATTTCATAGGTGTCAGATCCAGTTGGGTTGATCCGCACCGTGCGAGCACCACGAATGGTGCCAGAAACCACCCCACGGAAGGTGTCATTCTGGACCATCAGGTCGATTACCGTGGTCGACGAGTCCACCTGCAGACCGTGAATTTGCTCAGCAAGATCCCGCATCGCCGCCATGCGGGCAGAACGGATCGCCATAAGGCGCTTCTGCGAATCCGAGCGACCAGGCTGCGCGGATACAACCGCGTAGCCAACAGCGGTCAGAGTCGGAACCTGCTCGGCGCTGGCGTCAAAGACTTCCTGAACCGCAGCGAGCTGCGCCGATGCCGAGGTATCCAGCTTTGGGGTGGAGTTAGCAGCCGTTCCACCAAGGGTTTGGCATGCAGAGACGGCAAGCGTCGCTGCGCAAATCATTCCGAATGTCGCAATCCGCTTCGGCAGGTTGGCAAAAACTACACGTGACATGGCCCGATCATCCTTTCGACCTGTTGCGCCCCGGAAATCCTGCCGGGACAGATGACTGTCTGCCAGACAATGCAGATTTCGTGCCATTGCCATCTTTTAGCAGCCGAATTCATCTGAAAACGAATTCAACCTACTGTTTTTACGCAACTTTATCGGAATGGCACAGTTTTTGCTTCAACTACATTACGCCCGGGTGCAGGTCGCGCCAGTTTCTGTCGCAACAGATCCTACAAAATCCCGAGTCAGATATTTTATTAGTAAGGAAAACAGATGCTTGACCTCAAAACTCCTCGGCAGGACGCAGAATTCGGCGCAGCACGGCGGCGCTGGAATTTTGACGCCTCGGATATCGGATGCGGTCAGCAGGGGATGTGCGCGTCATGGAAATGACACTTCAGCGGCTTGGCCTTGAAAACTACCGCCCTTTGCTAAAGGGTTTGGTCATGCCAATTGGCATTTTGGCGCTTGTGGCGATGATGGTCCTGCCGCTTCCTGTGGTGCTTCTTGATACGTTCTTTGTGTCAAACATCCTCGTGTCGTTGCTGGTGCTGATGGTCGCCATCAACACACAACGCCCGCTAGATTTTTCTTCATTTCCCAGCTTGGTGTTGATCGCTACCGTCCTGCGGCTTGGCCTGAATGTGGCCTCGACCCGGATCGTTTTGAGCGAGGGTCACACCGGGCCAGACGCCGCCGGCAAAGTCATTGAAGCCTTTGGTAACTTTGTCATTTCCGGCAATTATGCTGTTGGTCTTTTTGTCTTCCTGATCCTGATCATCATCAACCTAGTGGTTGTTACTCGCGGTGCCGGCCGAGTCTCAGAAGTGTCTGCACGATTCACTCTCGATGCAATGCCGGGCAAGCAGATGGCAATCGATGCTGATCTAAATGCCGGCGTTCTAACAAATGAAGAAGCCAAAGTGCGTCGCGAAGAAATTGCCGAGGAAGCCGACTTCTATGGCGCGATGGATGGTGCCTCGAAATTTGTAAAAGGCGATGCCATCGCCTCGATCTTGATCCTCGTCATCAATATTGTTGGGGGACTGATCATCGGCCTGTCTCAGCACGACCTACCGGTCGGCGTTGCTGCCGAAACCTATGTGTTGCTTTCGGTTGGTGATGGACTAGTGGCTCAGATCCCTTCACTGCTTCTGGCGATCTCCACCGCGATCATCGTCACCCGCGTTTCCTCAAAGCATGACATGGCCGAAAATATTGGTCGTCAGGTCAGTATCTCCAGCGCCTGGATTCCTGTGTCCGGCGTGCTGCTTTTGATTGGTTTTGTACCTGGCATGCCCAACATCATGTTCCTGGCAGCAGCACTGATCGCTGGTGGTGCCGGCTACTGGTCGCTTATGCGAGAGAAAAACAGCAGCAAGACGGTTGCTGATCACGACATGGTGGAGGATGAGGAGGAAGCACGTCCAGACCAGATTGAGCTGGACGAGATTGCAGACAATGCACCTATTTCTATCCAACTCGGCTTTGCCTTGATTAATCTGGTCTCCGAAGATGGCGGCGGTGCGCTAACGAATCGGGTAACCGGCATCCGACGGCAAGTTTCACGGGCCCTTGGCTTTGTCATCCCGCCGGTTCGCATCCGCGATGACATGACGCTGGATGGCAACAGCTATCGTATCCGCATTGGTTCTACTATCGTCGGCGAAGACAAGATCTATACGGACAGGCAGCTGGCTATTGCCGGTGATGACAGCCGAGTGAAACTGGACGGCATCGCTGTCAAGGACCCATCCTTCGGCATGGATGCCGTGTGGATCGCGCCACAATCTCTGGCCGAGGCTGAGGCCAACGGCTATGTCGTGGTCAATCCTGAGTCAGTCATGGCAACGCATCTCTCGCAGGTGCTGCATAAATATGCCAGCCAACTGATTGGCCAGGATGATGTACAGAGCCTCCTCGACAACCTTGGCCAAACGGCCCCGCATCTTGTCGAGTCCGTG
>JBMHCH010000100.1:0-5099 GCA_049890015.1 Puniceispirillaceae bacterium (SeqCode) | reverse complement strand
TGCTCGGCGAGGTCCATTCCGGACGCCGCAGATTGTTCAGCACATAGCGGATAAAGGAAAAAAACAATGTCATGCCAAGAGGCACCAGCATCCAGGCCAGTAGCAGGATGACGGCCGGCGTCTGTAACAATCTTGGCAAGGTGCGGTCTGACATGAGCCCTAATCCCTGTAAGCGGGAATGTCTGGAAGCTTCGGTGTCTAAACTGTCACCCGCCGAAGGGCCGCAAGAGGCGCGTATGCCCGATGGCGGATGACATATTTTGGAGGTGGGGAAGGCCCAAGCTGCCAGGCCTTCCCGCTGTCGTCATGCTGGCTTAGAAATAGCCTGCCTCGGACATGATGGCGGTTGCAGCGGCCTGCGATGCGGCAAGCGCATCATCAACCGACTTGGCACCCGACAGGGCTGCCGCCATTTCCTGGGCAACAGCGATACCGACTTCCGGGAACTCGGGGATCGCCGCGAACTGGACGCCGACATACGGCTTCAGATCGGTTGCTTCCGGAGCCGCCGACTCGATGGCAGCCATTTCCGCTGCCGCGAACTTGGCTACGGCCTTGAACTCAGGATAGGCGTAGGTCGAAGAACGGGTGCCGGTCGGAACCGAACCCCAGCCGAAATCCGGGTGAGCGGCAACGGCCTTGATGTAGTCCTTGGATGTGGACCACTCGATGAACTTCTTGGCTTCATCGGCGTTCGGCGAGCCTGCCGGAACGGCCATTGCCCATGCCCACAGCCAGTTGGCGCCAACCGGGTTGCCGGCGTTCGGCGACTGTGCGTAGGCCACACCGTCGACCTTCAGGAACGAAGCGGCGATGGTGGCGTCGATCCACATGCCGCACTTGCCTTCATTGTAGAGAGCAAGGATTTCGTTGAAGGAGTTGCCTTCCGAGCCCGGAGGGCCGTAGGAACCAAGCAGATCGACATAGAAGCTGATCGCAGCCTTCCATTCGTCGGAGTCGAGGGTCGGGACGCATGTCCTTGTCGAACCAGGCACCGCCGAAGGAGTTCACGACGGTCGTGATGAACGCCATGTTGTCACCCCAGCCCGGCTTGCCGCGAAGGCACGCGCCATAGACGCCCTTGTCCGGGTTGTGGATGGCGGCGGCCGCCTTCTTGATGTTGTCCCAGGAATCGTTGTCGGCGATGGATACGCCGGCAGCGTCGGTCAGGTCCTTGCGGTACATGACCATCGAGGACTCACCATAGAACGGTGCGGCATACAGGGTGCCGTTGTGCGACAGGCCGTTGCGGATGGCAGGCAGCATGTCGTCAATGTCATAGGACGCGCCGAAGTTCAGCGGCTCGATCCAGCCGGCCGCACCCCAGATCGGGGCTTCCTGCATGCCGATGTTGATGATGTCATACTGGCCACCAGAGGTCGCGGTGTCGGACGTGACCTGCTCGCGCAGGACGCCTTCTTCCAGGGCAACCCAGTTCAGCTTCACACCGGTATCGGCGGTATAGGCTTCAGCAACCTTCTGCATGTTGATCATGTGACCGTTGTTCACGATGGCGATCGTCAGCTCGGCAGCAAAGGCCGGCGCGGCGATAGCCGTGGCAAGCGTGGCTGCCACAACGGTAGTGCGCAAATTCTTCATGATGTCCTCCAATGAAGCTCGCAGGTTAACGTTTATTGTTATTGTGACTGTCAACTCTGCGGCGATATCACGATCGCCCGCCAATCAATTTATGCTGATTACTAATACATTTTTGATGCGTTTGACGGAAAATTCCAGAAATTTTGTCGTCTTTGTATCATCAGCAATCCAAATACATGGAAAACATACATTTTCTTGCGATCTTCTGGATGGCGCTATGCGGGTTGCCATCCGGTATAGAGCGGATGGTCGGCACCGATCGGCAGGGTGGCCGGCATGCCGGACCGCGCCGATGCATAGACTGCCGTCACAAATTCAAGCGATCGCCGGCCTTCGGCGAGGGTCGCGGCGCGCCCATCCCTGCCATCCAGCGAATCTGCCACTGCCCCGAACAGGCCGGCATACCCGCTATCCACCGGGCCGACGCCTGCCAGAACATCATCAACGGCCTGTTGCGATACCGGAGCGCGGGCCGTGAAACACCAGTCCTTCGCGGCTGGCGAATAGGGGGCGTGATCCGATTCGACGGTAAAGCCCTCGAACATCAGCCGAAGCCGGCTGGCATTCCCGGCCGCGCCGAGGGTCACCGAGGATGTGACCGGAACGCCGCTTTCCATGGTGATCGCAAGGGCCGCGCAATCCTCGACCTCGATGGCGTTGACGCGGGTGGCGAGTTCGGCATGGACGCGCGCCACAGGCCCGAGAAAGGCTGTCAGAAGGTCATGGATATGGATGGCGTGGCCAAGGACAGCACCACCCTGTTCACCTTTCCAGGTGCCGCGCCAGTCCACGGCGTAATAGTCGGCCCCGCGATCCCAGTGGGTCTCTAGACTGCCTGCGAAACAGCGCCCGGCGAGCCCGGCATCGATCAGCGCGTGAAGCTGCGCCGCGCCGGGACCGAACCTGTACTGGAAGACCGGAAACAAGGCCCCGCCTGTGCGATCAGCCATATCCGCAAGAGCGTCCGCCTCTGCCAGCGATGCGACAAGCGGCTTCTCGCAGATGACGGTCTTGCCGGCCTCGAGCGCGCGCATGCTCATCGCGAAATGGAGATGCGGCGGCAGGCAGATATCGACGATATCAACCGCCGGGTCGGCAAGGACATCATCGATATCAGTCGTGAAGCCGGCGCCGTACTGGCCGGCAAGCGCCCGTCCCCTGCCGGCCTCGAGGTCGCAGACCATATGGACACGGAACCTGCCGGAAAGGGCGGCGAAGCCAGCGCAATGCTGTGCTCCGATGCCCGCGCCGATGATGGCGACGCTACGCGTCATGGCTCTCTGCCTTGCGCTGCGCGTCGATCGCGACCTGCATCACGGTGAAGGTGTGCGCCTGCGGCACGGCTGTCTGTGTGCGGTCCTGCACATCGGCCACAAGCCGCGGGAAATAGGGAAGCGGCGCGTCGGCGCAGGGAATCATCTCGTGACAGCTGCCATTCACCAGAACCAGGGTATCGGTGACATGCTGACGGCCGATATCGGTGTATTTGCGAAGCTCGATGAAGCCGTCTGTGCCCTAGATGAACAGCCGCCCGTCGCCCCAGGTCGGCAGGGCATCAGGTGTGAACCAGTCGATTCTGACAAAGCCGTGACCTCGATCCGAGGTCAGCCCGATTTCGCCATAGTCCTGAAAGCCGGGATGGTCCGGCATGGTGGTGTTCTCGACCAAGGCGTGGGTGATGGTGGCGTCCTGTGACCCGGTGAACCACAGGAACTGGTCAATCTGGTGGCTTCCGATGTCGCACAGGATGCCGCCGAACCGCTCGCGCTCGAAGAACCAGCCCGGCCGGGTCGCCAGATTCTGCCTGTGCGGGCCAAGGCCCAGTGTCGATACCACGCGTCCGACGGCCCCGGCGGCCACAAGCTCTTCGGCCCTGGTCACCGAAGGCACCTCGAAGCGCTCGGAGAAATTCACCGTCCATATGCGGCCGGTGCGGGCCTGCGCGTCGCGGATGGCGGCAAGCTGTTCGGCGGTCGTGCACCCCGGCTTGTCAACCATCACATCCTTGCCAGCCTCCATCGCCTCGATCGCGAGGGCGGCGCGGTCCGACGGAACAGCGGCAATCAGCACCATTTCCACCTCGGGATCATCCAGTATACGCCGGCGGTCATCGACGCGGCGAACCCCGGGGAAATCGCGCCCAAACTTGTCTTCCACTGTCGACTGGCCGTCCGACCAGAAGGCATCACAATGGCAGCCCTGCGCCGTCATCTGCGACAGCATGCCAAGAATATGCCTGTGGTCGATTCCGATCACGCCGAGCTTGAATGCCATGTCAGAGATCCTTCAGCGAGGCGCGCATGCCGGTCCGCGCCGATATCTCGAGCGCCGCGATGAGCCGGTGAACATCCAGCGCGGCACGGCCGGGCACAAGCGGCGCCCGACCTTCGGCAAGGGCGGCGGCAAAATCCTCGATCACGAAGCGATGCCAGTCGGAGGTGAAATCCATCGGATTGGCACCGGCCCCGGACTTCGCCGCCTGGCCGATCATCCGCGAAGTTCCATCCTGCCGGTCCACCCGTACCGTTCCGGCCTCGAGATGCGCCGACCCCGCGCGGTGGTGGAAGGTGATGGTCTCGCCGCGCCCGGGAAAGCTGGCGGTGCTCGCAAACAGCTGGCCGATGGCCCCGTTCTCGAAGCGCAGCCCGGCGCTGACAAAATCCTCGGCCTCCATATCGTGGAATCCGGTTGTCGCGCTCATCGCGGCAACCTCGGCGACCGGCCCGGCAATCGAGATCGCGAGGTCGAGCGTGTGGATCGCCTGACTGATCATCACGCCGCCGCCATCGCGCGCAAAGCTGCCGCGCCCGGGCGCGTCGTAATAGGATTGCGGCCGCCACCAGGGAACATTGATCTCGACAGCAAGCAGCGCGCCAAGATCGGCCGCGAGACCCGCCAACTGCGTCGCCGCCGGGCGGGCACGGTGCTGCAGCATGATCCCGAGCGGCAGGCCTGCCGCCTCGCAGCGCTCCACCAGCTCGGTCGCCGCGGCGAGGCTCCGCTCCACCGGCTTTTCCATCAGCACAGGCTTGCCGGCGGCGATCATCATCTCGACAATTTCGGCGCGCGCGTTCGGCGGCGTCGCCAGGATCACGAAATCGACCTGCGGGTCGCCGGCGATCTGCTCGATCGACTCGGCGGCCGTCGCCCCGAGATCCGGCCAGTCGGCAAGGAACGCCTCGCGGGCGGCCCGATTGCGCGCATAGACAGAGGCAAGCGAGACAGATCCGGAATTGCGGATGGCGTCACCATAGGTGCCGGCCACCATGCCAAGCCCGATCAGCGCTGCCCTCATCCTGCCCTCTCCTCGCGGGCACGGCGCCCGCCGGTTCTGCGCCCTAGGGGATCTCTTCGCCAATCGCGGCGGTGTAGATCTCGAACCATGTCTCGCGGTCGATGGTCAGCTCGGCAGCTTTGCCGATCTGCGCAATCCGCTGCAGATTGTTGGTGCCCATGACCGGCATGATCCGCGCCGGATGCGCCATCAGCCAGGCCACAGC